>CP136052.1:2076875-2405000 GCA_032620915.1 Oscillospiraceae bacterium NTUH-002-81 | reverse complement strand
GAAAGCCCCGTAATCGAAATCAGGAAGGAGCGAGCAGGATCCGAAGTACCGCGAGACACGTGGAACCTTGCGGGAAGTCGGGGGGACCACCCCCCAAGGCTAAATACTACTTAGTGACCGATAGCGCATAGTACTGTGAAGGAAAGGTGAAAAGGACCCCGGGAGGGGAGTGAAAGAGAACCTGAAACCCTGTGTTTACAAACTGTGGAACCGCTTTACATGCGGAACCGCGTACTTTTTGTAGAACGGTCCGGCGAGTTACATGATCTGGCGAGGTTAAGCACTTAAGGTGTGGAGCCGAAGGGATACCAAGTCTTAATAGGGCGTCAAGTCAGATCAAGTAGACCCGAAACCGGGTGATCTATCCATGTCCAGGCTGAAGTTGCCGTAAAAGGCAATGGAGGGCCGAACCCACATCCGTTGAAAAGGGTGGGGATGAGGTGTGGATAGGGGAGAAATTCCAATCGAACCCGGAGATAGCTGGTTCTCCTCGAAATAGCTTTAGGGCTAGCCTCATACAAGTCTTGCGGAGGTAGAGCACTGAATTTCCTAGGGGGCGTCAAAGCTTACCGAAGAATATCAAACTCCGAATGCCGTAAAGATGGTGTATGGGAGTCAGACTGCACGAGATAAGTTGGGTAGTCAAAAGGGAAAGAGCCCAGACCTCCAGCTAAGGTCCCAAAGTGCGTGTTAAGTGGAAAAGGATGTGGGATTTCAAAGACAACCAGGATGTTGGCTTAGAAGCAGCCATACATTAAAAGAGTGCGTAATAGCTCACTGGTCGAGAGGTCCTGCGCCGAAAATGTCCGGGGCTAAAACACGACACCGAAGCTGAGGAATGATACTTTTAGTATGATTGGTAGAGGAGCATTGCATGCGAGACGAAGCAGTACCGTAAGGAGCTGTGGATTGCATGGAAGAGAGAATGCCGGAATGAGTAGCGAGAAGAAGGTGAGAATCCTTCTGGCCGAATATCTAAGGTTTCCAGAGTAAAGCTGATCTGCTCTGGGTAAGTCGGGGCCTAAGGCGAGGTCGAAAGACGTAGTCGATGGATAACAGGTTGAAATTCCTGTACCTCATAATAACAGAACTGTGGGGACGCAGAAAGAGAGCACGGGCCGGGGATGGAAGAACCGGTACAAGCGAGGTAGGAGGTTTGTTGGAAAATCCGCAAATCAATCCGAAGGCGTGATGTGGACCGAAATCTAGTAGGGAAGCGTGTGAGCTGGCTGCCAAGAAAAGCCGCTATTGTTTATTATGAGCCCGTACCGTAAACCGACACAGGTGGATGAGGAGAGAATCCTAAGGCCGACGGGAGAAGCATTGTTAAGGAACTCGGCAAAATGACCCCGTAACTTCGGGAGAAGGGGTGCCTCTGTAACAGGAGGCCGCAGAGAATTGGCCCAAGCAACTGTTTAGCAAAAACACAGGTCTATGCAAAACCGCAAGGTGAAGTATATGGGCTGACGCCTGCCCGGTGCTGGAAGGTTAAGGGGAGGGCTTAGCGTAAGCGAAGGTCCGAACTTAAGCCCCAGTAAACGGCGGCCGTAACTATAACGGTCCTAAGGTAGCGAAATTCCTTGTCGGGTAAGTTCCGACCCGCACGAAAGGCGTAATGATTTGGGCACTGTCTCAACAATGGACCCGGTGAAATTGAAGTACCAGTGAAGATGCTGGTTACCCGCGCCAGGACGGAAAGACCCCATGGAGCTTTACTCTAGCTTGATACTGGGATTCGGTATTGCATGTACAGGATAGGTGGGAGGCTATGAAAGAAGGACGCCAGTCTTTCTGGAGCCGCTGTTGGGATACCACCCTTGTGGTACTGGGTTTCTAACCTGCCGCCATGAACTGGCGGAGGGACAATGTCAGGTGGGGAGTTTGACTGGGGCGGTCGCCTCCGAAAGGGTATCGGAGGCGCTCAAAGGTTCCCTCAGAATGGTTGGAAACCATTCGTAGAGTGCAAAGGCAGAAGGGAGCTTGACTGTGACACCGACGGGTGGAGCAGGTACGAAAGTAGGACTTAGTGATCCGGTGGTATAAAGTGGGATTGCCATCGCTCAACGGATAAAAGCTACCCTGGGGATAACAGGCTTATCACTCCCAAGAGTTCACATCGACGGAGTGGTTTGGCACCTCGATGTCGGCTCATCGCATCCTGGGGCTGTAGTAGGTCCCAAGGGTTGGGCTGTTCGCCCATTAAAGCGGTACGCGAGCTGGGTTCAGAACGTCGTGAGACAGTTCGGTCCCTATCCGGCGTGGGCGTAGGATATTTGAGAGGAGCTGTCCTTAGTACGAGAGGACCGGGATGGACTGACCTCTGGTGCATCGGTTGTTCACCAAGAGCATGGCCGAGTAGCCAAGTCGGGACGGGATAAACGCTGAAGGCATCTAAGCGTGAAGCCCCCCTCAAGATGAGATATCCCAGCGAAAGCTGTAAGACCCCTTGAAGACGACAAGGTAGATAGGGCAGAGGTGGAAGTGCGGTAACGCATGGAGCTGACTGTCACTAATAGGTCGAGGGCTTGACCAAAAGCACTTGGTGACTGGCGAGCGCGAAGCGCGAAGACAGAACTTAGTGCGTTGGTCGTTCGAATGAACGGATGTGAATTCGAACTTCCGACAGTGGTTCAGGTAGAATGTGAACTTAATAATTTGCAAAGCGAAAGGCAGCGAGAAGAAGCGAAGCGGATTCGAGCTGACTGCCGCGAAACAAGTTGGTAGGTTCAGGAAAAACGGATGTAATACAATATGTGGTTTTGAAGGTACATGATATCAGGACACGTTGTTCATACGGCGTGTCTTTTTTTTGTGTGTAATTTGAAGCGGACAAGTCCGCTTTGTAATGTCTGAACAGTGAATTTACCATAAAATTGTGTTGAGCATTTTTGGTCGAAATTATAACGGTTTTGTAACACGATCTTCATTGCTTTTTTCAATGGCTTTGCATATAATCGTACATATAATTTGAATGGGGAGGAATAACCAGATGCAGAAGAAATTGAACATACAGCTTTTGGGCGACTTTGCACTGGAATATGATGGAAAACGGATCCAATTGGGGAATAGTTACAGGACAAAGGTTTTTCAACTTTTACAGGTTCTGCTTTATCATGGGGCGGAAGGTATTACGACCAGTGTGCTCATTGATCAGCTGTACGGACACGATGCGGAAAGGGATACTGCGAACAATCTGCGGGTAACGGTGTATAATCTCCGGCGTCTGTTGGAGAAGAGTGAACTTCCCCGGGAGCATTATATCAGGGCGGAGTCCGGACGATATCGGTTTGTGGCAAGCTTTCCGGTGGAAGTGGATGCGCTGCAGTTTGAGGTGCTGTTGGAGAATGCGCAGGATACGGCAGATCACGAGGAGAAATTTCGGCTGCTGAAAGAAGCGCTGGACATATACGGCGGTCATTTCCCTGCCGGATCTTTCCGGGGAAGAATGGGTGGCTGTGGCATCTGCTCATTATGAGCATTTATTTTCTGTCTGCATGAATGAAATGGCAGATCTCCTGCGGGATGCAGAGAATTATGAACTGCTGCTTTCCTACTTTACCCGTGCGGTGAAGTTGTATCCTTTCGATGAATGGCAGATCGGCCAGATGGAATGTCTGTTGGAGATGGGCAGAACCCGGGAAGCCATGAATATTTATGACAGAACATCCAGGCTGTATTTTGAGGAGCTTGGGTTACCGCCGTCAGAGAAAATGAAAGACTGCTTTGCCAGAATGAGCAAAATGTTACTTCTTGATGCGGAAGGCTTTCAGGAGATTCACAATGCGCTGCAGGAAAAGGCCGATCCGGAAGGCGCCTATTACTGTTCATATCCGGGATTTGTGGATGCTTATCGGGTGTTGAATCGGTTGCTGGATCGTATGGATCAGTCTGTTTTCCTTATGCTCTGTACGATCACGGATGTGCGGGATAATGAAATTGAGAATAAAGAGCGACTGAAAAAAATTTCTGAAAAACTGGGACAGGCTATTCAAGGAGCTCTGAGAAAAGGGGATGTATATACCCGTTACAGTGCAAATCAATATCTGGTGTTGCTTATGGGTATCAGCAAAGAAAACTGTACCATCACCTCCGGCCGAATTGATTCTTACTTCCGGAAAAGAGAAACAAGTCGGCGGATTAAAATTTCTTATCGGGTGGTATCCATTCGGGATTCTGATAATAAAGTGGTTTCAGAGACTGACGAAGTACTTTAAGAAAAATAAATACAGAGAACAAAAGCAAAAGCATGCTGTGAAAATTAAGATTAATATTTTACGGTTGACTTTTGCTTTTTTTGTAGCTCAAAGAAAAAAATTTAAATAATGTATAAAATAGGAAGAATTTTAATTGAGATTTTAACAGAGAAAAAGTTATAATTCTTCTAAAGAAAACGTAAGATACGGGAAATAAGAAGCGTTGATCCCGTACCTTTTTATTTATTGAGAAGGATCATCTCCAGAAACGACAATGCAGGAGGTTCCACAGGGAGGAATGCCGGATGGAAGAGAGAAGAAAGCAAAAGCGCGGGTCATGCAAGGAAAACGGGAGAAAGCACAGGTTCGTGGAGCAGCTGGCTGCGCTCGTTCTGTGTGCGGCTCTGCTGGTATCCAACACCCTGATCTCGAGGGCAGATGATGATGCAGTGGTGATGCTGCCGGTGGTGGAAGGCACAGGGGAACAGCAGGATGCCGATACCGGAATGCCGGAAGAGGCGCAGGTGGCAGACAACGAAAGCATTCCGGAGGAACAGCCGCGAGATAAGGATGACAGCGCCGGGCAGCCGGAAGATGCACAGCAGCCGGAAGAGACAGATGCAGCAGATGAGAATAGTACAGTTACTGACAATGGCAAGGATCAAAAGGACGCCCCGGAAGAAGTGCCCGCTGTATACACCTGGGAAGAAAGTGCCGGGGATATGCGGGTGAAAGTAACTGCACAGCCGGATGTCCTGCCGGAAGATGCGCAGCTTCATGTGAGGGAGATCACAGAAGAGGCAGAAATCAACAGCCTTGAGAAAACGATGGAAGAGAAAGCTGTGGAGGAACAGTTTTCTATTCAGAAGCTGCTGGCAGTAGATATTTCTTTTACAGATGCACAGGGCAGTGAGATCCAGCCCCGGGGTATTGTTTCTGTCGGCGTGGATCACGCAGAACTGAAAGAAGCAGACACGGATTCCGAAATGATTTCGGTCTTTCATGTGGATGCCGATCAGAATGCGCAGGATATGGGCGCTGCCTGGGAAGGGAACGGAGAGATAGTATTCGAGACACCGCATTTTTCCACGTATGTCATTATCCAGCAGGGAAATAGCGAGGTTGTGGTGACGGTAGAGCATTATGGACGGCAGGATACGTCCGGTGCCGGTTATCAGGAGATTTATAAGGCCGATGAGCTGACACTTCCTGTGGGTGGTATGGTGCCGGATTACGCCAAAGCTGTCAACTGGCAGGTAGAGAAAGTGGATGTCACCCCGGAGGGCGGAACCACAACCACATATACGGAAGAAAAACAGCTTTCTAAGATCACAGTAACGAAAAAAACGGATATCAGGGTTTATTATGTGGCAAAACAGTCCGAGATAGCGGGTGCGACAACCTTTTATGACTATACTGTCCGTGCGGGTCGGAACGGCAAGAGATATCTTTCCATTAATGAACCGGCCAATTATGGAAACAAAACGGGAAAGCGGCTCATGGTCGGGGATCGTGGTTCCAATTATTCTGCGTACCAGACGGATGATTATCAGCCGATGCAGAACGGAAAAGATGCGAACATATGGACAGGGGACGCCTCGGTGGTTACCGGCCTCCTGTCAAAGATCGATGATAACGGCAATCCGGTGTTTGCATTTGCCGATCCGGGATTTTTTGAAAATTCCGATGTAACAGCCACTGTAAAAGGAAAAACACGGTATCTGCGAAAAATATACAGAGACGATCAGCTGATTTTCCGGCAGACCGGTGATACGTATGTGCTGGATCGGGTACAGGATAAGGACGGCAATGAGCTGTGCAAAGCCGGGAATGATTTCTTCCCGCTGGACGGGCGGAAAGTCGGTTATGAAGAAGCAGGAAAAACCCATAATTTTTATTTTGGAATGCGCTATGACGTGACCTTCAAGCTGGGCGATTATAAAGGGCCTCTGAACTATTCTTTCACCGGGGATGATGACCTGTGGGTGGTACTGGATAAAGATAAGGTGGTCATTGATCTGGGCGGCATTCACAGTGCTGCAACAGGAACGGTGGATCTGTGGAACTATATTGATCCGGCGGATACCGAGAGGGAGCATACGCTGACGGTGCTCTATATGGAGCGGGGCGCAGGCTCATCCAACTGTCAGATGAATTTTACCCCTTCCGTCTGCGCGGATTTCCGGTGTGACAGATACCCCCATGTCAGATCTGCTGCTTTATAAAGTAAATTCCGATGGAGAAGCCCTGGAAGGCGCACAGTTTAAACTGGTAAAGGACGGAACCGGGGAGATCCAGACAGCAACTTCCAAGGCAGATGGAAGCCTGAATTTTACCAGGCTGACGGAAGGAGAGTATCAGCTGTCTGAGACAAAGGCACCCAGCAAATATATCCCGACGCTGGATACCTGGGTGGTAAAGGTAGAGCCGGTGGAAGGAGAAGAGGGCAGTGTCAAAGCCAATCTGTATCTGTCGGACGGAGAGACCCTGTATACGAAATCAGAGGGCGGCAGGTATGAAATCCTGAATCTGACAGAGCAGGAGCGGATTGACAGTGTACTGGATTATGATAAGACAGCAAAAGTAAAGAGCTGGGAGGATCGGACATATGATATCGCCATCACCGCTTCTTCCAAACTGACCAGCCAGACAACCCAGGAGACGGGCGGCGTGGCGGATGTGATGATGGTGCTGGATATATCCGGAAGTATGCTGTACGACGGCAGTAATGATGACAGCGACGGTTTTGTGCAGGTCGGAAGCTGGCAGGAAACATATAAAGATGTGAAAAACAGTCTGGATGCGACAAAGGTTTATTACTACGGTGACAGTACGGAAAATGTACCTTTCTCATACTGGTCTTACTACAATGCCAAATCCCCGATGATTTACCGGGACGGCAAGTGGCTGTATCATACTCGGAAAAATGGCAGCTGGAAAGAGATAGCTGATAGTTCCACTACCAAAATTTATACGATTGACAGCGGTCTGACCGGGTTAAAAGAGGCCGGAAATGCATTTGTTAATTCCATAGCAGAGGGATCGCCCACGAGCCGCATCGGCATCAAGACCTTCCATTCGAATGCGCAGGATATCAGTACGCTGAAATCTGCGGGGGAGAACAGCGATGTACTGGTGAAAGCTATTTCCGCACTGCGCGCCTGTGGAGGTACCTCTCCGCAGAAGGGGGCTGGATCTGGCTCTGAAGGAGCTGACGGATGAAGCCAATGCGGCAAGTACAGTTCCCAAGTATGTGATCCTGTTCACAGACGGTGATCCTTCCACAGCAACAGACAGATCTGCAGCGGAGCTTTCTGCCCAGAAGCTGCGGGAGAAGGGCATCATCCTTTATACGGTGGGTTTGAAGCTGACAACGGCTACCGAGACATGGCTCTCCCAAAAGATTGCATCGGAGGGGTGTGCCCTGTCGGCCAGCACTACTGCAGGGCTGAAGGATATTTTCAAAACCATCAGTTCCACAATCACTGAGGATGTGGCCATCAGTAAGGCGGAGATCAGAGATGTGATCGACCCGCGGTTCCAGCTGGTGAAAGACGATGGTACGGTGATCACCGATGCCATGCTGGCGGATGGAAAGACCATTCAGCTGAACAATGGCGGAATTGTTTACCTGACAAAAGTAAATGGGAAGACTGTGCAGGCTGTGAAATGGACGGAACAGACGATTCCGAACAAGAATAATGGCACATGGGAACAGACAGTGACGGTGAAAGCAAGGGAGGAGTATATTGGAGGGAACAATGTGCCCACAAATATTGCTCCGGACTCTTCCATCAGCACCGGGTACGGAGATGCAACGCTGCCCCAGCCAAAGGTGAATGTGAAAGCAGAGCTGACGGTGTCAAATGCGGAACAGACCATTTTCCTGGGAGATACAGTCCCCACGGAGGATGCAGTTTTAAAACAGCTGTTTGACGCAGACAGCAAGGCTGCAATGGGCGTGACGGCAGATGATTTTACCCTTACCTGGTATCGGGATGAGGCGTGTACCGATGAGATAACAGTGGAAGAAATGGGGCAGGTAAAGCCTGCTGATACCACCGGGTTTTACCTGAAGGTTGTCTATGATCCCGGCGAACCGAGTGATGAAAGTAACCGCAATACGACGGAAAAAGTGAATGGAAAAGATGTGGTGCGGATAGCCGGGGAAAAGGCAGGTGACCGGTATCAGGTGATTGCGGTCAATGAAGATGAAGAAATATATCCCGATAAAGAATATGGCGTATATACCGTATATGTGGTGGACGGAAGGGTGACAGTGGTGAAGACCATCAGCAATCCGGCAGAGGTACGGGATACCCAGGGAAGCCCGATCTTTACGTTCCGGCTGACCCGTACCTATGAGGAAGACGGACAGACGAAAACGGAAAGCTTCTACAGGAGTATGAAGGCAGATAAGGACGGAGAGACGAAAGTGGTCTTTTCTCATCTGCCCAAGGGCACCTATACAGCAGAAGAGCTGGCGGTGCAGCAGTATGAGCTGGTCAGCCTGACTGCTTCGGCGGACGAGACGGGCGGATTCCCGTGCCATATGGCAGAGCAGAAGATGGAGATTGGTTCGGATGGCAGAGAAAACCGACTGCAGGAGCGGGATGGTCTGGTGCAGGCGGTAAATAAAAAGACACCGGATCACCACGAAACATCCAATGATATCATCATCAATCAGTTTGCGGTGAAAGACGGCAAGGTGATCATTACTCCGGTGAAGACCGAGGCAGAGTAGGAAGGAGGCATGATGCGCAATGTATAAAAAAAGACGGCAGCTGTTGATTGCGTTGGTGCTTCTGGGACTGATCGCGACGGGGGCAACGATTGCATTTCTTTCTACAGCGACCTCCAGTCTGACCAATACCTTTACGAAGGGGTCTGTTATCACGGAACTGGAAGAAGAGGTGAAAACGGATGGCACCAAGGAACCCCGGGTGAAAAATACCGGAAAGAATGCCTGCCTGGTGCGGATGCGGGTATCCGTTTCGCCGGAAACCGCCGGGCAGGAGATGACCCTGGAAAATCTGGGAGCGGACGGAAAGTGGCAATTAAACAGTGATGACGGATTCTATTATTATCAGGATATTCTGGAACCGGGGGAAAAGACGGAACCCTTGTTTCACAGGGTAACGGTACCTGTTGTGGGAGATGCGGGGGATATTGCTGCGGACTGGTCAGCCTTTCTGGAAAAATATCCGGATCTGACGGTCACCGTTTATCATGAGGCCTGCCAGACAACCATAGGAACGGCGGATGCCATGAAAGATGGTGTCTACGATCAGGCATCCGCACAGCAGGTATGGAAGGTTTTTGAAGACACCAAACAATAGAGGAGAAAGCATGAGAACAATATGCAGTATCATTTCTGACGGGATATTGATCATTCTGGGTGTGATCGCCGCGGCACTGCTGTTACCGATGCTGTTCGGTAACCGGACGCTGGCGGTGTTAAGCGGCAGCATGGAGCCGAAGATTCCGGTGGGGGCGGCTGTCTATGTACAGGAGTGCAGTCCCTATGCACTGGAAGTGGGGGATATCATCACCTATCAGATGGGCAGCAGCACGCTGGTCACACATCGGATTGTCAATATAGATGAGGAGACGCAGGAGATCACCACCCAGGGAGATGCCAACCATGCGCCGGACAGTGCACCGGTGGCTTTTGCCAGTGTGGTGGGCAAGGTTGTTTTCTGGATTCCGCTGCTGGGCTATCTCAGCATTTATATCAAAACACCGCTGGGCATTGCGGTGGGCTGCGGTATCCTGATCGTTCTGATTTTGCTCAATTTCCTGCCGGATATCCTGACGGAAGAAGAGAAAGGTCCCGCAAAAAAGCGCAGAAAGAAAAGGGCTGCGGCGGGAACAACGCAAAAATAGGATCAAAATAGAAAAGGAGACGAGGTTATGAGAAAGAAAAGTCTGATCAGCATGTTTGCTGCAATGGGGCTGGTGGCAGCTATCGGCGTGGGAGCCACACTGGCATTCCTCAGTGCGGAGACGAAAACCCTGACCAACACGTTCACGTTTACGGATCAGGGGATTGGCCTTCGGTTGGATGAAGCGAAGGTGGAAAATGGTGTGGCAACCGATGACCGTACCACCTATGATGCATCTGAAGTGGAGCGGACGCAGGATTACAAAGAGGTGCTTCCGGGCGCCACATTGCCGAAGGATCCTAGGGTAACGGTGGAGGCAAATTCCATCAACTGTTATGTGTTTGCCAGCATTACAGATCCGACCACAGATGATGTGGATATTGCTGATCTGAATACCACCGACTGGGAGGAGATCACTGCGATTGCGGGTCATACCTTCACACCGGCAGGCAATACCAAATACTATGTGTACCGGGGGGACAGCTGCAACGGACAGGATTGTTCCCACCAGCAGTGCAGACCGGCCGCTTGGCAAGTTGTTTACCCAGGTAAAGATTGCTGATGTGCCGAAGGCAGATCCGGGCTCTTCTCTTGGCAACATCGTTATCAGGAGTGCAGCTATCCAGTCCGACAATAACACCTATGCGGCAGCAGCAGCAGAGGCGCTGGGCAAGCTTGGGGCATCTGTACAGTAGCAGTCATTAACCGGGAACAAAAACAGGATACGAGAGGATTTTGATGATGAAGAAGAGAAAAGTAATCAGCCTTGTGGCTGCGGTAACCGTTGTGGCGGCGCTGGGGATCGGCGCAACTCTGGCATATTTTACCGATCAGGCAGAACAGACCAATGTAGTGACCATGGGGCATGTGGACATTGATCTGGAGGAACCGCGGTTCAGTGAGGAGAACGAAGATAATACCATCACCCATGTGGTGCCCAATCAGGAAATTACCAAAGACCCCACGATTGTAGTAGCGGCGGATTCCGAGAGTGCTTATCTGCGGGTGAAACTCATATTTGAAGGCCTTACCGAAGATCAGATCGCAGAGCTTTTACCGGGCATAGATATGGATGCGGATGACTGGGTACTTTCCGCTGATGGATACTACTATTATCAGAACAGGATCACAAAGACAGGTGAAGAACAGAGAGTGCCGGTATTTACTACCGTGCATATCCCGGAAACCTGGGGAAATGAAGTGGCAGACACCTCTTTTACGATCAGCATAAAGGCAGAGGCAATCCAGGCCGATCACTTTACGCCGACCACCAATGACGCAGATCAGATCACTGGCTGGAATTACAGCGACGGGACGGCTGTTACGGCAGAAAACTATACAGCACCTGTGACGCCATAGAGACAGGATATTCTGAAAAAGGGTAAGCGTTTGCAGCAGGCGTCTTTCACAGGCTGGGGAGACCGGCCGGTGGCAGACGCCAGAAAGGAAAGGAGAGAGGGCATTGAAAAGAAAGCTTTTGCTGATGGGAATAACAGCGGCAATGCTGCTGACAACGATCATCGGCGGATCCCTGGCATTTTTCCAGGCAGACGGGAAGCCGGTTCAGAATCAGTTATCGACGAAAAAGCTGGATATTGACCTGCAGGAGGACGGTACCCGGATGAAAGAGGCAGAAGGGGAAATTGTCGAGGAACATCTCATGCCTGGAGTATCTGTGGAAAAGCATGTGCGGGTCATCAATGGTGATTCAGGTGATACCTCCTTTTATACCCGGGTGCGGATCACACGCTGCTGGGGAGAGGGAAGCGGGGGACAGTTTTCCAAGGATTATACCCTGGATCCATCCCTGATCCTGCTGGATCTGAACACGACAGAGCAGGGCGGCTCCTGGCTGCTGGCAGATGGCGGGTCTGTGGAAGAGCAGCAGGGCAGGGAGACCATCACACTGTACTATACAAAGGCAGTGGGCGGAGATTCCGGCAGTGCCACGGATGAGGTGTTGAGGGGATTTTCCGTTGCACCGGAACTGACCAATGCCTATGCGGATAAAGCAGTGCAGATCTTCGTGGAGGCAGATGGTGTACAGACATTGCATGCGGAAGATGCGGCGCTGTCTGAGTGGGGCGTGCAGCTGCAGATCGAGAACGGAACCATTACGGCAGTATGGAATTAAGCGAAGGGAGAGCGTGGATATGAAGAAAAAAAGGTGGATTCCGGGAATACTCCTGGCGCTTTTCCTCGGAATGGGAACGGTTTCTCTGGCAGCAGATGCCGGGCCAACGGTGACCTTTGACGGGAAACAGATCGTATACAGCAATTATGAGGTGACAGATTTCGGCGATGCCTTTGACAACATGCTTCCTTCGGAAACCCGTACCCAGGAAATCATTCTGAAAAATGCAGATCAGCGGGCAGTGGATTTTTATATGTCTGCCCAGGTACTGAAAAGCCTGCAGGAAATCGGTGAAGATAATGCTTTTTATCACGTGTCACTGGATCTGGTGCAGAATGGCACATTCACCCGCATCTATGGGGACGGGCAGGAGCTGGCCACAGTAGGAGGCAGTAATAACGGCGCCCGGGGATTAAAGGAGCTGGATGATACGCTGGATGACTATTATCTGTTAGCGGTGTTAAAAGGCGGAGAGACGGCAAAGCTGCAGTTGACGGTGGAGCTGGACGGTGAGTCCGGAGACAATGTCTACATGGCCCGGGATGGTAAAATCCAGTTTGATTTCCGGGTGCAGTACGATGACCCGAAGGCGCCGGAAGTCATTACGGTTAAAGGAGATCCCGTCGTTCATGTGGTGAAAAAGGTACAGACTGTTTACCGGGGCGTCAAAACCGGTGACCAGGCACCTGTCGCGATTCTTCTCGGGGTACTGGTACTTTCTGTTATCCTGATGATCGTAGTGATTGTCCGCAGGAAAAAGAAAACGGGGAACCGGATGTGGACAGCAGTGCTGCTGGCAGGCGTGCTGTTTGCGGCAATAGGGAAACCTGCGCGGGCGGCAGAACTTCCTGTATCCGACTCACCGAGAACATATACCATTACTTACCGGCCTGGGCGGATTGGTACTTTTGCAGCGGGAACTGCGGATGGATACCGGAGCTATGCCGGCGTGACAGATGTAAAAGAGACAAAAACAGGGAGCATTGCCATCACTTTGCTGGCAGGATCTTATTTGCCGGATCCTCCCCAGAGTCAGGTGATTGTGAAAGACGAATATGCAGGCCGGTACATGATGAACACGGCCTGGCTGCCGGGTGCGGAGGAACAGACCGTCACCCGGGATCGGGATTATGTGGTGGACTATAGTGCCATCAGTGAGGAAGTCGGTTATGTGGTACGGTATGTGGATACTGCGGACAATCAGGAGGTAGCACCGGCGTTTCACGGGCGCGGTAACGTGGGAGAAACCATTTCTCAGGTGGCAAAGACCGTGGACGGTTACCGGTATGATTCGTACACGAAAACCATTGCGTCACTGGATGCGGATGGCACAAAAAACCGGATCACATTCTATTATACGGCAACAGCTTCCGGCAACGGGGAGCAGCATATCATCTATGTGCCGGGAGAGGAGACGACCCGGGTAGACACAACAGAGAACATTGTCTATATCGGCGGCGGGCAGACCACAGGTACAGGAGTCGGAACGGCAGCCGGGACAGCAGGTACGGCAACCGGTGAAGGCGGGCAGGCCGGAGAACTTGCCTCAGAGGAAGCGGCGGCTGACGGACAGACAACGGAACCGGATGCTGCAGATAATACCGGGGCAGAGGATGGGCTGACAGACATCCCGGATGAACAGATCCCTTTGGGCGACATTCAGGCAGATGCCGGGGCACAGGCCGCGCAAAGACCGATCCTTCCCTATGTGTGCGGGATTGTGGCAGCGGCGGCAGTGATTGCCTTTGTTGTCATCCGAAAGAAACGAAAAGCAGAATAAAAAATTCGGAAAAGAGCAGGACCTGTAGCAGGGTTCTGCTTTTTTGTATGATAGGAAATTGCGTCCTATCATACAAAAAAACGCTCCGCGAGGATCGCACTGCGGCGGTATTGAATTATGTCGCAAATACGACCCGCCGCAGGCGGAGAAATTCCTGCGGCGCAGGATTCTTTTTGCCGGTTTTGCATGAGAAATAAATATGGTATAATAAGCGGAAGTGACAAGGAGAACTGATATGGAAAATTCAATCATATTTGCAATCGAGATCATTGGCACCATCGCTTTCGCTTCCTCCGGTGCCATGCTGGGTATCCGGAAAAATCTGGACATTTTCGGCGTGGTGGTGCTGGGGCTTTGTGTGGCTGTGGGCGGCGGTATCGTGCGGGACATCATTCTGGGACTGACACCGCCCAGCGCATTCCGGGATCCCAGCTATGCGCTGACGGCCTTGGTGACGGCGGTGCTTTTGTTCGGCATTGTTTACTGGAAGCAGGAAATTCTCACCAGCCGGTATATGGAGATCTATGAGACGATCATGAACTACTGTGATGCGGCGGGGCTTGGCATTTTTACCGTGCTGGGCGTGTACACCGGCTACGAGCAGGGCTATCGGGGACGGTTTTTCCTTATTTTTCTCGGCATGCTTACCGGCATCGGCGGCGGTGTCATCCGGGATGTGCTGGCGGATACCATGCCTTTTATTTTAAGAAAACACATCTATGCGGTGGCGTCTCTGGCCGGTGCTTTTGTCTGTCAGCGGCTTATCGGACAGAATCTCTATCTGGCGCTGGCTGCGGGAACGGCGGTGGTGCTGGTCATCCGGATTCTGGCCAGTCATTACCGGTGGAACCTGCCACGGCCGCTGCATGGGGAAAAATAAGGTTGTTACTTTACCATAAAGAATGCTATGATAGTGCAAGAAAAAATAAGAAGGAGTGATCAGAATGCTCCAGGTGGAACAGATCGCAGCCCAGATCCGAGAGGCAGACTGTTTTCTCATCGGTATCGGTGAGGCCTTTGCGGTGGGAGCGAAAGCAGAACAGTCGCCGCTGGGCAAAGCTTATATGGAGAATAAAAAACGACTGGAGGGGGAAGCAGCGCTTCTGCCTGCCGAGCGGGAATATGTGGAAATCCTGGACATGGTGGGAAACCATCCGGCCAGGGAAACCGAAGAGAAGCGGGCCCGGGTGCAGCAGGCTTATGCCATCCTCTCCAAGATCGTGGAGAAAAAGCCCTTTTTCGTGGTGACCATGTGCACCGACGGGGAGATTTTTGACAGCGCGCTGGATGCAGAGAAGATCACCGCGCCCTGCGGGAATGTACATATGTTACAGTGCAGCCGTCATATCCTGGAACCTTTTGAGACGGCGCCGCTGTATGAAAAGCTGGAACAGCAGATCGAAGCGGGGGAAGTTTTTACAGCGCTGCCCCGGTGTCCGGCCTGCGGCGGGCCGCTGCATCCCAACACCATCTGCACAGAAGGATATCTCCAGGATGCGTACCTGCCATCCTGGCAGACGTACACCATCTGGCTTTCGGGCACCCTGCACCGGCGTCTTTGCGTGCTGGAGCTGGGTGTATCCTTTGCTCATCCTTCGGTGATCCGTTTTCCTTTTGAAAAAACGGTATTTTATAATAAGAAGGCTTCCCTTCTGCGGGTACATCCGACACTTTGCCAGGTGCCTCAGGAGCTGGAGGGACGGGGCATGGCTGTTGCGGCGGAGCCTGTGCAGTTCCTGACAGAGCTGGAAAGCTACCTGTGACAGACAAAGAAAATAGAGAATGTAACCGGCGGAGGAGAGGACAGCCATGGACATGATAGGGCAGCAGAGGAAGCTGTTTGAGGAACTTTGGCAGCTTGATCCAGGAGTGATCGAAGACGGTGTTTCGGATGAGGCACAGTATACATCCGCAGCTTATCGCATCATGTATGTGCTGAAGGAGGTAAATGGCGGTTCTGGCTGGAGTCTGTGCGATCATCTGCGCAGCGGCGGCAGGGACAGGGAACATGATCCAACCTGGGACAATATTGCCAGATGGTCAGAGGGGGATTTTCAGCTTGCCGGAAGAATTGCCGTGGGTACAGATGGAAAAGGACTGTCGGAGCAGAAGAGCGAAGATCCTGCCCCAGATCTGTGCGGTCAATGTGAAAAAGACTTCCGGAAGCTATGTTTCAGACAGCAGGCAGGTGTATGCGGCTGCACGGGACAATGGAGAAATCTTGAAAAAGCAGCTGGCACTTTATGCGCCTGATATGGTGATCTGCTGTGGAACGGAGGGCGCGTTTGTGGATGCCTGTTTTCCAGATAAAAAGATAGAATGGCAGATGACAACGCGGGGCGTCTGGTATTTCAGGGACAGGGGCATGCCGGTCATTTCTTTTTCCCATCCTGCGGCACGGGTAAAGGACTGCTATCTCTATTATGCATTGCTGGATGCCGTGCGGGAAATATATCAACTGGAAAATAGGAAGCAGTAACGGACGGATCATATAAAAGTCGACAAGGCGCTTTTCATGTGATACTATGGAACATATTTTAAGATACTTTTGCATATCGGGATAAGGAGATGAAGATACATGATCGGAATTATCGACTATGACGCGGGCAACATCCGCAGCGTGGAAAAGGCGCTGGCGGCGCTTCATGAGGAGGCAGTGCTTTCCCGGGATCCGAAGACGCTGCTGGCGGCGGACAAGCTGATCCTGCCGGGGGTGGGCGCTTTCGGTGATGCCATGGATAATCTGAAAAAATATGGACTGGATGAGGTGATCCATGAGGCGGTTGACCGGCAGATCCCCTTGCTTGGCATCTGTCTGGGACTGCAGCTTTTGTTTGACCGGTCGGAGGAAAGCCCCGGCGTGGAGGGCTTAGGCATCCTGAAAGGGGAGATCGTCCGTTTCCCGGAGCAGCCGGGCCTGAAAATTCCGCATATGGGATGGAATTCCCTGTCTCTGGCACCGGATGGCCGCCTGTTTGCGGGCATTTCCGGTGATCCGTATGTGTATTTTGTCCATTCCTATTATCTGCAAGCGGAGGATCCGTCCATCGTGAAGGCATCCGCGGTGTATGGCAATACGACCATCCACGCCTCTGTGGAGCAAGGGAATGTGTTTGCCTGCCAGTTCCACCCGGAGAAGAGCAGTGCCGTGGGCTTAAAGATCCTGAAAAATTTTGCAGATCTTGAGAAGGAGGCGGTGTAAATGTTTACGAAGAGAATCATTCCCTGTCTGGACGTGAACAACGGCCGGGTGGTGAAAGGGGTTAATTTTGTGAACCTTCGGGATGCCGGAGATCCGGTGGAGATTGCAGCTGCTTACGATCAGGCCGGTGCGGATGAGCTGGTTTTCCTGGATATCACCGCTTCTTCTGATGCCAGAGGCACGGTGGTGGAGATGGTGCGAAAAGTGGCGGAGAAGGTATTTATTCCCTTTACCGTGGGCGGCGGCATCCGCACGGTGGAGGATTTTCGGGCGATCCTGCGGGAGGGCGCGGACAAGGTATCGGTGAATTCCGCAGCCATCAGCAACCCGCAGCTCATCAGCGATGCGGCTGATAAATTCGGCCGCCAGTGCGTGGTGGTTGCCATCGATGCCAGACGCCGGGCGGACGGTTCGGGCTGGAACATTTTCAAAAACGGCGGCCGCATTGACACCGGACTGGATGCGGTGGCGTGGGCCAGAAAGGCGGATGCGCTGGGGGCAGGGGAAATTCTGCTGACCAGCATGGATTGTGACGGCACCAAGGCCGGGTATGATCTGGAACTGACGCGCACCATTGTGGAAGCTGTATCTGTCCCGGTCATTGCATCCGGCGGCGCGGGCAGGCTGGAGCATTTTTACGATGCCCTGACGGAGGGCGGCGCAGATGCCGCGCTGGCAGCTTCTCTTTTTCACTATAAAGAACTGGAAATCATGCAGGTCAAGGATTATCTGGCCCAGCGTGGCGTTCCGGTAAGGAGGTAAGCATATGGCAGCGATCAGCAACGACTGGCTGCCGGTGTTCCAGGGAGAATTCCGGAAGCCGTACTATAAACAGCTGTACCAGACAGTCATGAAGGAATACAATACGCGGAAAATCTATCCCGCGCCGGACGATATTTTCAATGCGTTCCAGCTGACGCCTTTTCATAAGGTAAAAGCGGTGATCCTGGGGCAGGATCCCTACCACGGGGAGGGACAGGCCCACGGCCTTTGTTTTTCGGTCAAGCCGGATGTGGAAATCCCGCCGTCGCTGGTGAATATTTATCAGGAGCTGCACGATGACTGCGGCTGCTACATCCCGGATAATGGTTATCTGACCAAATGGGCGGAGCAGGGGGTTTTACTTTTGAACACAGTGCTCACCGTGCGGGCCCACCAGGCCAATTCCCATCGGGGCATCGGCTGGGAGGAGTTCACCGATGCGGCCATCCGGCGGTTGAATGAGGAAGACCGGCCGATCGTGTTTATCCTGTGGGGAAGACCGGCCCAGATGAAAAAATCTATGCTCACCAATCCCAACCACCTGATCCTGGAGGCGCCGCACCCCAGCCCCCTGTCTGCATACCGGGGATTTTTCGGCAGCAAGCCCTTCAGTAAGACCAACGAATTTCTCGAGGCCCATGGGGTAGAGCCCATCGACTGGCAGATCGAGAACTTGAGATCGTAAGGGATGCAGATGATGGATATGAGATACGAAAATCATGTTATAGAGATCAAGGATTTCTCAGACGCTGCCCTGGATGTGTATGCGCGCCTGAACGAAGTGCAGCTGCTGAACCGGCAGGATCTGTCCCAGGGCATGTTCATTGCGGAGAGCCCCAAGGTCATTGAGCGGGCGTTGGATGGCGGTTACGAACCGGTGTCTTTTCTGGCGGAGGACAACCTGCTGGAGCGGGAGGCGCTGCCGCTGGCGGCCCGGTGCCCCGGCGTGCCGGTGTACACGGCCAGTGCAGACATCCTTCGAAACCTCACCGGCTTTCCCATGACGAGAGGTATCCTCTGCGCCATGCACAGAAAGCCTCTGCCCACCCTGGAGCAGGTGTGTGCCACAGCTTCCCGGGTGGCGGTGCTGGAGCATGTGGTGAACCCCACCAACGTGGGGGCGATTTTCCGTTCTGCGGCGGCTCTTTCCATGGATGCGGTGCTGCTGACGAAGGATTGCAGCAACCCGCTCTATCGACGGGCAGCCCGGGTGAGTATGGGAACGGTTTTCCAGATTCCGTGGACGTATGTGGATGCGGAAGCCGACTGGCCCGGTCCGGCCATGGAGAATCTGCGGCAGCTGGGATTTCGAACCGCGGCCATGGCCCTTCGCAAGGATACGGTAAGCATCGACGATCCAAGGCTGTCTCAGGAAGAGAAGCTGGCGGTGATCGTGGGGACGGAGGGCGACGGTCTGCTGGAGGAAACCATCGATGCCTGCGATTACACCATCAAGATTCCCATGTCCCACGGCGTGGATTCTCTGAATGTGGCGGCGGCCAGTGCGGTGGCGTTTTGGGAATTAAAAAAACCTTGACTTTCGGGCAAAATGCCCGGTACAATAGAATCAATCATTCCAAATGGTGAGCGACAGCGAATGTGCTGTTTTTCTTGCCATGAGGTATCAAAATATCAGACACTGACCGAAAGAACACATCTGACGGAGAAGAATAGCAGGCCCGACAGGGCAGGCTTGTTGCTGTACACACAAATGAGCTGAAAGGTAGCGGAGAGTATCGAAGCTATGCTTTTGTGAATGGCCATGTTGTGAATAGTACCCTTCAATGTAAATAATAGCGCGGATGAATTTCAGGAGCTTTCGGAAGAAGGCTCCTTTTTGATGCGTTTTTTACGAATGACATTTACGGAACAATAGATGTTGGACAGGATGGAACGACGTATGCTACCACTGGCAGGTCAGCAGAGGAAAGGATGACAGAATGGAAGACAATACAAGAATCTCCGTGGTGGGCATCATCATCGAGGACCGCAGCAGTGCGGAGCAGGTGAATGAGCTGTTGCACCAGTATGGGGATTACATCATCGGCCGCATGGGGCTTCCCTATGCGAAGAAAAAAGTGAACATCATCAGCGTGGTGCTGGACGCGCCCATGGATGTGATCAGTGCCCTTTCGGGAAAGCTGGGCCGTTTGAAAGGCGTCAGCTCTAAAGCACTGTATTCTAAGGCGGAGGGAGGAAAAGGATGAGCGAACATGAATACCTCTCCTGTGTGGAGGCGCTGGAATCCGGCGTCTGTCTGAACCGGGAGCAGTGGAGATGTCTGCTTCTGGGACAAACGGAGGAACACGCAGAGATGCTGGCTCATAAAGCGGCGGCGCTGCGGGATGAGATCTACGGGCCGCGGGTGTTTATCCGGGGGCTCATCGAATTTACCAACGTTTGCCGCAACGACTGCTATTATTGCGGCATCCGCAAAAGCAATGGCAATCTGGAACGGTATCGGCTGACGAAAGAGGAGATTTTGGCCTGCTGTCAGGCCGGCCACAGGCTGGGGTTTCGCACCTTCGTGCTCCAGGGCGGAGAGGATCCCTGGTTCACCGATGAAAAAATCGTGGACATTGTGCGAACGATCCGGCGGGATTTTCCAGATTGTGCGATTACGCTTTCCCTGGGGGAACGGGAGCGGGAGAGCTTTGTGAAATTCAAAGAGGCCGGGGCAGAGCGGTATCTGCTGCGACACGAGACGGCCAATGATGCCCATTACCGGCAGCTGCATCCGGCAAATTTAAGCCTGACTCATCGAAAACAGTGTCTGTGGCAGTTGAAAGAGCTGGGCTTCCAGACCGGTGCGGGCTTTATGGTGGGTTCACCGGGACAGACCGTGGATACCCTCATCGACGACCTGCAGTTTTTGAAAGACCTGCAGCCGGAAATGGTGGGCATCGGGCCCTTCATTCCCCATCATGATACGCCGTTTGCGGGGGAACCGGCAGGAAGCTTGGAAGAGACGCTATATCTGCTGAGCCTCATCCGGCTCATGCTGCCGGAGGTGCTGCTGCCTGCCACCACGGCGCTTGGCACCATTTCTCCCAACGGCCGGGAGGAAGGGCTGCGCTGTGGCGCCAACGTGGTGATGCCCAACCTTTCCCCCAGTGGGCGTGCGAAAAAAAATATATGCTGTATGACAACAAGATCTGTACCGGCCATGAGGCGGCCGAGTGCGCGGGCTGCCTGAACGTCCGCGTGGCCTCTGTAGGCATGGAGCTGGCCGTAGACCGGGGCGATCATATCCATTACAAAGGAGCAAGAGAATATGTATAATCCGAAATCAAAATGTGCAGATGATTTTATCAACCATGAGGAGATCGTGGAGACACTGGCTTACGCCGAGAAAAACAAGGAAAACCGGGCGCTGATCGATGAGATCCTGGAAAAAGCGAAACTGCGGAAGGGCTTGAGCCACCGGGAGGCAGCGGTGCTTCTGGACTGTACGCTGGAGGACAAAAATCAGGAGATCTATGCCCTGGCAGAGCAGATCAAGAAAGATTTTTACGGCAACCGGATCGTCATGTTTGCGCCGCTGTATCTTTCCAATTATTGCATCAACGGCTGCGTGTACTGTCCGTATCATCTGAAAAATAAACACATTGCCAGAAAGAAGCTGACCCAGGAGGAGATCCGCCGGGAGGTCATCGCCCTGCAGGATATGGGTCACAAGCGTCTGGCGCTGGAGACCGGCGAGGATCCAGTGAACAATCCTATCGAATACGTGCTGGAAAGCATCAACACTATTTACGGCATTCATCACAAAAACGGCGCCATCCGCCGGGTGAATGTGAATATCGCTGCAACGACGGTGGAAAATTACCGGAAATTAAAGGATGCCGGTATTGGCACCTACATCCTTTTCCAGGAGACTTACCACAAAGAAAGCTATGAAAAACTGCATCCCACGGGACCGAAGCATGATTACAATTACCACACCGAGGCCATGGACCGGGCCATGGAGGGCGGCATCGATGATGTGGGCTGCGGCGTGCTGTTCGGTCTGGAGCTGTACCGTTACGAGTTCACCGGCCTTCTCATGCATGCGGAGCATCTGGAAGCCGTGTTCGGCGTGGGCCCGCACACCATCAGTGTGCCGAGAATCCGCCGGGCAGACGATATCGACCCGTCCACCTTTGACAACGGTATTGACGACGATACCTTTGCAAAAATCGTGGCCTGTATCCGCATCGCCGTTCCTTACACCGGCATGATCGTTTCCACCAGAGAGAGCAAGGCCTGCCGGGAGCGGGTGCTGCACTTAGGCATCTCCCAGATTTCCGGCGGTTCCCGCACCAGCGTGGGCGGCTACTACGAGCCGGAGCCGGAGGACGAGAACAGCAGCCAGTTTGACGTCAGCGACAACCGTACCCTGGACGAGGTGGTAAACTGGCTCATGCAGATGGGACACGTGCCCAGCTTCTGTACCGCCTGCTACCGGGAAGGCCGTACCGGCGACCGGTTCATGTCTCTGTGCAAATCCGGCCAGATCCAGAACTGCTGCCTGCCCAATGCCCTGATGACATTGAAAGAGTACCTCATCGACTATGCATCTCCGGCCACCAGAGCGCTGGGTGAAAAAATGATCCAGCAGCAGATCGGCGAGATCCCCAAGGAGAAAGTACAGCAGATTGTCCGGGAGCGTCTGGTGAAAATTGAACAGGGAGACCGGGATTTCCGATTCTAAGCAAAATAGACAGAGCAAAACAGGACAGTGAAAAGGAGGACTTGCTGATGGGAATGAATGCGACGCCTGCCTCAGAGCGGGTACATATCGGTTTCTTCGGCTGCCGCAATGCGGGAAAATCCAGTGTGATGAATGCAGTGACCGGCCAGAATCTGGCGGTGGTGTCTGAGGTAAAGGGAACCACCACCGATCCGGTGTTAAAATCCATGGAGCTGCTGCCCCTGGGGCCGGTGGTGATGATGGACACCCCGGGCATTGACGACGAGGGAGAGTTGGGGGCACTGCGGATAAAGAAAAGCTACCAAGCGCTGAACAAAACCGACCTGGCGGTACTGGTGATCGATGGCACTGTGGGGGCGCTGCCCCAGGATGCGGCGCTGCTGGAAACCATCCGCCGAAAAGCGCTTCCCTGGATCGTGGTTCTCAATAAAGCAGAGCTTTTGTCGGAGGAAGCCCGGGAAAAGACGGGAAAAGAGGTCTGTCAGTGTCTGCATATGACAGAAGAAAATCAGCAGCCTCTCTGGGTCAGTGCACAGACTGGTCAGGGCATTTTCGAGCTGAAAGAACGGATCGCTGCCCTGGGAAAACAGGAGGAGAGTGACCGGAAGATCGCAGCCGATCTGGTCTGTCCGGGAGATTTCGTCGTTCTGGTGGTGCCCATCGACAAGGCGGCCCCCAAAGGACGGCTCATCCTGCCCCAGCAGCAGACCATCCGGGATCTGCTGGAAGCAGGCGTGGCCTCCGTGGTGGTGCGGGAGACAGAGCTGGCCGACACCCTTTCCAGGATGGGAACCGCTCCGGCACTGGTCATCACCGACAGCCAGGCTTTCGGAAAAGTCAGCAAGATCACCCCGGCAGACGTCCCGCTGACCTCTTTTTCCATTCTCTTTGCCCGGTATAAAGGCACGCTGGAGGCAGCTGTGCGCGGCGTCCGGGCGTTGGATACGTTAAAAGATGGGGATCGGGTGCTTATCTGTGAGGGCTGCACCCATCACCGGCAGTGCGATGACATCGGCACCGTTAAGCTGCCAAACTGGATCCGACAGCACACCGGCGCATCCCTCGGCCTTCTCCTTCACTTCCGGCACGGAATTTCCGGAGGATGTGACAGACTATCACATGGTCATCCACTGCGGCGGCTGCATGCTCAACGAGCGGGAGATGCGCTACCGGTTAAGCTGCGCCCAGGATCAGGGCGTGCCCATGACCAACTACGGCATCACCATCGCTTATATTCATGGAATTTTGAAACGGAGCGTGGCGCCTTTTCCGGATATCGCGGCGCTGCTGGAGTGACGGATGGGAAAAGAAATCTTTGTGGGCCGCATGCAGGTGCTGGTCATCAGAAAAAATATCAAAAATATGTATCTTCGGGTATGTCCGCCGGAGGGAGACGTGCGGGTGACTGCGCCGTTTCGTTACACCGATGCGCAGATCGCGGCCTTTGTACAGGCAAAGGTAGACTGGATCAGGAAGCAGCAGGAGCAGATCCGCCGCCGTCCGGCACGGACAGAACACCGATATGAGACAGGGGAGCTTTTCTATGTGTGGGGAGCTCCCTGTCGGCTTTTGGTTGCAGAAAAAGGGGAAAATGCATTTCCCGCAGGCACACGGGCTGATGGCGCGATGGCGCCTGGCCTGGATGAGGTGGGATTTGCCGGAGATTTCACTGGAAACAGGAGATTAGGGGCAGCGGAGACAGAGACCCCACAATGGATCCGCCCAGATGAAGGGATACATACAAAATGGGGATGTGTATGTTTATATGGTGCTGCTTTATATATGGAAGTGATGCCTCATACATCTGTGGAGGATCGCAAAAAAGCTGCTCACTGAATGGTATCGCAGACAGATGCAGCAGGCCGTACCGGAGGTGCTGGCTCGATGTGAGGCCCGGATGGGGCTGCATGCCAATGAGTGGCGGATCCGGGATATGAAAACCCGGTGGGGCACGTGCAATATCCGGGAACGGCGCATCTGGCTGAGCCTGCATCTGGCAAAATATCCGCCCCAGTGCCTGGAAGGCGTCATCACCCATGAGCTGGTGCATCTGCTGGAACGGGGACACAACAAGCGGTTTTATCATTTTATGGATCTGTTTTACCCGGACTGGAGAACTGTGAAAAAAATGCTTGCTGAAAGAAAAAGATTGACCTTACAATAATTGTAAGGTTTAAACTGATGGTCAGCGAAAGGAGTGCTGACAGTAGTATTATGGAAAAAAATCTGACTTCAGGAAGTGTGTTTGGAAATATCGTAACGTTTTCTTTGCCTTATCTTTTCTCTTATTTTCTGCAGACCCTGTACGGGATGGCGGATCTGTTTATCATCGGGCAGTTCGAGGGAACAGCCAGTACCACGGCGGTTTCCATCGGAAGCCAGGTCATGCATATGCTGACAGTGATGATCGTGGGGCTTGCCATGGGCGCTACCGTGGGCATCGGCCGGGCCATCGGCGGCAACCAGCGCAAGGAGGCCGCCCGGATGATCGGCAATACGACGGTGCTGTTTTCCGGGATTTCGGTGGTACTGGTCGGTGTGCTGCTCTTACTGGTGCACCCGATCGTGGGACTGATCTCCACGCCGCAGGAAGCTGTGGCGGGAACGGTTTCCTATCTGGTCATCTGTTTTCTGGGAATCCCGTTTATCACGGCGTATAACGTGTTAAGCTCCGTTTTCCGGGGCATGGGCGATTCCAAGAGTCCCATGTATTTCGTGGCGGTGGCCTGTGTGACCAACATCGGACTGGATTATCTGTTCATGGGGGCCTTTCACATGGGGCCTGCCGGGGCGGCGCTGGGCACCACACTGGCACAGGTGGTCAGCGTTTGCATCGCCTTTGCCGCCATTCGAAAGAAAAATCTGGGCATTCCCATGAAAAAAGAAGATTTTAAGCCCCAGGGAAAAATCATGGGGCAGCTTTTGCAGGTGGGCATCCCGGTGGCGCTGCAGGATGGCCTGATCCAGGTGGCATTTATCATCATCACCATCATCGCCAACCGCCGGGGACTGGACACTGCAGCTGCCGTGGGCATTGTGGAAAAAATGATCAGCTTCGTATTTCTGGTGCCGTCTTCCCTGCTGTCCACCGTGTCGGCGCTCTGTGCGCAGAATATGGGCGCCGGAAAATATGACCGGGCAAAACAGACGCTGGGCTATGCCATCGTCATTGCGGTGTGCTTTGGGCTGTTCATCGGCGGTGTGGTACAGTTTGCGGCCGACGGTGCGGTCAGTCTGTTCAGCAGTGACCCGGAGGTGATCCGTCTGGGCGGCCAGTATTTCTGGGGTTATATCTGGGACTGCCTCTTTGCCGGGATCCATTTCAGCTTCAGCGGGTATTTCTGCGCCTATGGAAAATCGGTGCTTTCCTTTATCCATAATATCATTGCCATCGTGTGCGTGCGGGTGCCGGGCGTGTATCTGACATCCAAGCTGTTTCCGGCGACCCTGTTCCCCATGGGCATCGCCACAGCCTGCGGATCGCTGTTGTCTGTGATCATCTGTCTGGTGGCGTATGCGTGGCTGAGTAAGAAGGATCAGAAAGAGACGGTGGAAGTCTAATGGAAGACCAGAAATTATTTCAGATCGGAGAAGTGGCGAAAATGTTCCATGTCAGCATGGGAACGCTGCGGCATTACGAGCGCAGCGGCCTTCTGACGCCGGAGGTCATTGATGAGCGGACGGGCTACCGCTATTATGGTATCCGGCAGATGGAAGTGCTCAACACCATCCGTTACCTGCGTGTGCTGGACATCCCCCTGCCCCAGATCAGGGATTTTCTGCAAAACAGAGATACCCAGATCATGGAGGACAAACTGACAAAGCAAAAAGAGCTGATTCATCAGAAAATTCAGGAGCTGGAACTTATTGAGCGGAAAATCGACCACCGGCTGCAGCGGCTGCAGGATGCCACGCATGCCAGGCTGGATGAGATTTCGCTGGTAACCATTCCGGCCGGGCGGATCGTTTGGATCCGGGATTCACTGCGCCCCCATTCCTACCTGGATCTGGAATATTCTATCCGCAGGCTGGAAGAAAATCAAAAGGAATCCCTGGTTTTTCTTGGAAAGGTGGGTGTGGGCATCTCCCGGGAAAACCTGGAGAATAATGCGTTTCACAATTATGATCTGGTCTTTCTGCTGCTGGATCCGGAGGATAGTTACGAGGGCACGGTGGAAACCTATCCGGAGCAGCTGTGTGCCCGGGTGCGGTTTCGGGGCAGCCATACCGAGGCACCCGCGCAGTATGAAAAACTAATGGAGCATATTCGACAGCAGGGATTTCGCCCGGCGGGATTTTCCCGGGAAATCACACTGATCGATTATGGCCTTACCAGCGATCCGGAAAATTTGTCACGGAGATTTTGATACCGGTGGAAAAAACAGAATAATCCTGGGTGTACATACTTTTGTACATCTGTCTATGCTATCATGACACCAACAAATGAAGCGAACGGAGGTATCATGATGAAAGGATATGTGAACGGAGAAGGATATATGGGATATGTGAATGGAAGCTACATGTTGTTTGCATCGGAAGAAGATTATTGGGAGTACATGGAAGACGGAAGCGAAATCTGATATAATCATTGCTATAGAGAAAGGGAAAGGCAGGATTTTCTATGGCAGTGACGGACCTCAAACTTCGGATTCTTTATTTGATGGATATTATGCTGGAGCGGACGGACGATGCACATGCGCTCAGTGCAGCCCAGCTCATCCGCATTCTGGAGCAGGAATATTCCATGACGGCGGATCGGCGGACCATTTATGCGGAGCTGGAGACGTTGGAGGCGTATGGTCTGGACATTCAGCAGAAGAAGGGGAAGAATGCAGGCTACTATGTGGGACAGCGGGAATTTGAACTGCCGGAGCTGAAGCTTCTGGTGGACGCGGTACAGTCGTCGAAGTTTATCACGGAAAATAAGTCCAGAGAATTGATCCGAAAGTTGGAAAAACTGGGCGGCAGGGACAACGCGGATATCCTTTCCCGGCAGGTCTTTATCCTGAACCGGCCGAAGACAGAGAATGAGACCATTTACTATAATGTAGACGATATTCATACGGCCATTTATGAAAACCGGGAGATCACCTTTCAGTATGCGGAATGGACGGTGGAGAAAAAAGCTGCGGCTGAAAAAAGACGGTGCCATGTATGTGGTGAGTCCCTGGGCGCTGACATGGAATGCGGAGAATTACTATCTGGTGGCCTACGATGCGACCGCCGGGAAGATCAAGCATTACCGGGTAGATAAGATGCTGCACATGTCGGTGCTTACGACAGAACGTCAGGGAAAGCGTGCCTTTGAACACTTTGATCTGGCAGTATTTGCCAAGAAAACCTTCGGCATGTATGGCGGGGCAGATGTGGAAGTGACGTTTCGCTGTGTCCGCCATCTGGCGGGTGTGATCCTTGACCGTTTCGGGCAGGGGGTGTGGATGGTGCCTGTGGACGATGAACATTTCCGGGCGAGAGCGGTGGTGGCGGTGAGTCCGCAGTTCTTCGGCTGGGTTACCGGCCTGGGTGCGGGCATCCAGATCGAGGGGCCAGCTTCTGTGCGAGAAGAGTATCAGGCTTATCTGCGGCAGATTCTGGAGGCATACGGGGAAAAGAAAGAGCAGGGAAGATGACAGGAACATGGGAGCAGCACTATGCGGAGGCAAAGGCATATTATGAGCAAAACGGACATTTGGAAGTATCCTGTCACTCATCCTTATATGTGTGGTTATCTGAGCAGCGCTATGCCAGACGGGGAAAACGGGGGACGCTGACAGGGGAGCAGATTGCGCTTCTGGACAACCTGGGGATGCGTTGGGAAAGCCGCATGGATGTGACCTGGCAATGGTACTACGCGCATGCCAGAACGTATTATGAAGTACACGGTTCGTTGAATATACCGGTTTCCTATGTAACGGAGGATGGCTGCTCTCTGGGAAGATGGCTGGTGCGGCAGCGAAAAGCTTATCGGGAGCTGCTGTGTTATCCTTCCAGAGAGAAAAAGCACCAAATGTTGCTGCGCAGGGAAGAGATAGATCTTCTGGAAGCGATTGGAATGCAGTGGGACGTGACCGGTCTGGGGAAGCATACTTCTGTACCGGAAATGTTGATTTATCATTATGTACATGTTTATTTTCCAGATGCGCGAAAACTTTCCCGGGGAGATTTTCTTGGAATGGAAATAGATATTTATATTCCTTCCATAAAGACAGGAATCGAATATGATGGCGTGGCCTGGCATAAAAGTAAGAGTAGCCTGGAAGAAGAAAAGAATGCGAAGTGCCTGGAACATGGCATTCAACTGTTTCGGATTCGGGAACAAGGACTGGATCCGGTAAGAAACTGTGCGTATCAGTTATTTGTAAAACCGGGGAATTTGCAGGATCTTGGTCAGGCAATCGAGACGGTTCTTCTAAAACTGACTGGAAAACGATGCTGCTGCAATATCGAGAAAGCGTATGAAAAAATCGTATCAGAGAAACGGGCATATTCCAGTTATGCGTGGGATCAGGTTTATGAGACTTTGTTGATTATGTATGAGACAGAAGGTGCTGTAAACATCAGGGAAGGAATGTATGATGCTTCTGGCAGAAATCTTTATTACTGGCTGGCCAAACAAAGGAAGGATTATCAGCAGGGGCATATGTCGGAACGGCATATAAAAAAAGCTGCAGCAGATTGGCATTATACTGAATCCACAAAAAGATACATGGGAAAAGTATTATGAAAGAGCAGTGCGGTATGTGCAGGAGAATGGAACGTTTGATGTTTCAATCTGGTATAAAACAGAAGATGGTGCTGCACTTGGAAAATGGATCTCTCATCAGCGGGAAGCGTATCGGATGGGAAAACTAGGAGAGCAATGGAGCGTAAAACTGGAACAGCTGGGAATGCAATGGAATCCGATGGAGGCTTCGGAACAGAGAAAGCGGGAGACACTGATGCGATATTACGGGGAATTTGGTCATATACAAATGCCCATGCACACGGAATATGAAGGTGTTCATTTGTGGGAGTGGCTACAGGGAAAGAAGAAAAAAATGGGTACAGGGACAGCTCCCGGAAGAGGAACAGATATTTTTGGAACAATATGGCATTGTCTGGCAGTCTTTTCCGGAAAAATGGGCGCAGGCGTATGAAAAAGCGAAACAATACTATAAGGAGAAAGGAACGCTGTTCATTCCAAAGTATAACATTTCGAAGGAAGAACAGCGTCTGAAAAACTGGATTTACAGACAAAGGTCAAAATATAGGAAACATCAGCTGACAAAAGAGCAGATACAACAGTTGGAATGCATTGGCATGTGCTGGGGCAGGGGATAAAAGAGGACTAAAGGAGACTGAGCACCCCCAGCAGAAAACATCCCTGTGCAATGGCGTTGGCGATCTGCTCGATCCAGTTGGAGCGGAGCTTCGTGCCATCCAGCTTTACGGCAAACACACTCATACAGATCATGCCGATCACGGTGATACCGAAAAACAGAGCCGTGGGAAAAGTGCATATCTTCTGCCACAGTGCCGCCAGATGAATGGTGCCTCTGCCTTGCCAGAGGCCTGAGAAAATCAACAGAAATCCAACAGGCATGAGAACGCGGAGCTGCCGGTTCATCCAGACGATATCTTTTCGTGTTCCGGCGATGATGATTTTCCAGACGACCTTTCCAATGCCTGCCAGAGTACAGAGAAAAGCGCCTGTGATAAACAGGATATTTTCAAAGTGAATGGCAATGAGCAGCACTGCGATGCCGAAAAACAGTACCGGGAGTGCATCAAAAAATGCCAGGGATAAGGGAAAATTTTCGTAATTTTTCTTTGCCATTGTTTAACCTACCAACCATTTATATTTTGCAACGCTGTATAATGGAATAAAGGGGAGCAGAATGGGAACTGTTTTCACATACTGCTGATATTCCGGGTCATCTCCGTAATTTTTGTTCTGCCGAAGCTCCAGTCTTCTGGCACCGCCGAACATGATATAGACAATGCAGATCCATCCGGCCAGAGCCGCAATCCATTGCAATGACCCGTGAAGTGCTGTGACGCCGGAGACGAATACGCCGGTCCAGATCAGTACTTCGCCCAGATAGTTGGGGCAGCGGACAAGGCGAAAAATGCCTACGTCGCAGAAACGCTTGGGATGCTCTTTTTTGTATCTGTTTTTTATAAGATCTGCGCTGGATTCCAGAACAATGCCAAGTGCCATGATGATCGTGCCGATAATGGCAGCAGCGTCTGTGCCGGCCTGATTTTTCAGCCGGAAAAAGATGGGCGCAGTCTCACAGCAGTACAGCAGAGCACAGCAGGCCCAGATCACCACTTTCAGGAAAAAGTTCATGTCGGAACCATCCTTGATCTCGGTTTTCATCGTATTCTGATACGAGGCACTCCGCTTTTCACGAACGAGCAGATACCCACCCAGGCGGCAGCCGTAGATCATACATAAAATACACAAAATGACCGTCACCGGGGTGAGTTGTCTGGAAAACAGAACAAGCATGGCAGCACCAATGCCAGCGATGGAAAATCCATACCCCAGGGAAATGAACCATACAAACTTTTGAAAGCCGATGGAACTGATGACCATAGCTACAATAAATAAAATCAGAAACTGCATGAAGATCCTTCTCTCTTTTGGATGGTTTTGCCGGCATGCGTGATCGCATGATCCGTGATGCCGTATTCTCTATTCCATCATAGCACCGAAAGCGGGAAGCGTCAAAACGTTTGCGCGTCATACAATAAAGTGTGGTATTATGAATGCAGGTAAGTCATTATATCGGCATGCGTGACGAGTGGTGAATGTGAGCACGATAGCTGAGAAGCAGCGTCAAAACCGGAAAGTTCGAATCATGGCGCGATGAACGCAAGCGGGCCTTGAAGCTGATATAGATGAGGTGGAGGATAAGGGAATGGCAGTATGTTATATGGACGGCAATTATAAAATCTCTTACCCCTGTACCTACGAGATACGGGAGGATCTGCTGGAAATAAAGGCAGAGTATGAGATTGAGGAAGAAATAGAAGCGGTTAATGGCGTTAAAATCTGGACAAGCAGCATGGAATTCCGGAAAAGAGACATTCTGCTTGTGGATGTTCAAAATAAGAAGAAGTATCTCCTGAAAAATGCCTGGTATGCAGGGAACAGTGCGGTGTACAATTCTCTGGATGGTGGTGTCTTTACCACTTTTCAATCTAATGTTTATTTTGAACACAGAGATGCAGAGAGACTCATGGACCTTCCGCCAACACCAAAGACAGATAACATAAAGATTTACAGCAAATCCATCAATGATCTGATCGGCTGTCCCAGCCTGCGGATAGAAAACGGAGAGCAGCAGTACACCATCTGCCTGTCCCGGGAAAAGAATGCCAGATCGGTAGACATTGCCGCAAACAACGTGAAATGCATTTCTGTGGGAGATATATGGAACAGTATGCGGGATCGGGGAAGCCATCATATCGACATTGATTTTTGCGGCTATATCGAGATCGAACTGATGCGGCGCGTCAGCTATGAGGAGGCTGCTGACTTTTTGCGGGAGCTGCGCATCTTTATGCAGCTGTATGTCCCGGGAAAATTTCGAGTGGAAAAAATACAGGTGCAGATAAAAGATATCTATTATCAGCTGCACTTGCCACAGCGGCCTTTTGCTTATCAGGAGCGCCGCGTGGAGCGAACCGTTGCTGTAGATCTGCTGGATTTTCTGAAAAATTGTTACACGGCGATCCCCTATCGGAAAAGTACCGCGGATGTTCGAAATATTCCCTATATTGTTCTGGAAACTTCCCGAAGTCTCGAGGACAATTTCCTGATGTTTTACCGGTTTGTGGAGTGCTATTATAAAAGACAATCTCTGCCCGGGACGAAGAACCATTTTCTGACTATTGGCATACAGGAACATTATGTGAAAAATCATTCAATGTCGGAAGAAGAGATCGAGAAGCTGGCACAGGAGATGATCTGTCTGCGCAATCATTACGTACATGCCGGGTATTTTATCAGAAACAGCTGTTTGAAAATCACCTTTCCCAGAATCGGAGAAAAGAAAAATCTCAAGGATTATACAGCCAATCCGGTGGATGTGAACTGGATCTATGTGCGGACAAAGATGCTTTATGAGATCGTCATCGATATTATTTTTACAAAAATGCTGGGGTACACAGACTATCATTTTTCGAAGCATTTCGGATGATGTTGCCAGGTATCAGAAAGGGTGATACAGCATGACAAAAGAAGAGTGGTATGAACAGCTTTTCACGCATCTGGAAGCATCCAAATTCAGGAGCAGCTTTCACCTGAAAGAAAAGGACATTGCCTATATACAGGAAAAGGGACTGGATGTTATCCGGGAACATGCCCGGGATTTTATTGCAAAACGGGAAGCACCGGCATATATTCCCAACGACGGAAAGCAGACGCCCATGCGGGGACATCCGGTATTCATTGCCCAGCACGCCACGGCAACCTGCTGCCGGGAATGCATTCGGAAGTGGCATAAGCTGCAGCCCGGGCGGGAATTGAGCGCGATTCAGCAGGAATACCTGGTGGATGTCATCATGACATGGATTGAGAAAGAACTGGAAGATAATATAAACAATATTAATGGAAGCGAGGACGATATACATGGTAAAGAAAATCATACATGATCCTGTATTCCTCTCCAAGAAATCTGTGGACGCAACAGAGGCAGATAAACAGGTGGTAACGGATCTTCTGGACACGCTGAAAACGAATCTGGATCGGTGTGTCGGTATGGCAGCCAACATGATCGGCATCCATAAAAACATCATTGTGGTGGCAGTGGGGCCATTTCAATTTGTTATGATCAATCCGGTGATCACAGGAAAATCAGGAGAGTACCAGACAGAAGAGGGCTGCTTTTCTCTGGAAGGTGTCAGACCGTGTACGAGATATAAAGAAATTGAAGTAGACTATCTGGATCAGAATTTCAGAAAACAGCATGGAAAATATGCCGGATGGACAGCGCAGATCATCCAGCATGAGGTGGATCATTGCAGAGGGATAGTAATTTGACAGAAAATTGTATGATATAGAAGGAATAGTTTTATCGCTGTTTGTGGATAAAGAAGAGATACTATAAATAATGAAAGAGATACATAGATTGGATTGTCGGAATCGAAAAAACAGAAAGAAGGGATTGCCTTGAAACAGAAAACGATAGACAGAATCAGAAAATTTACCGAAGACCGTGACTGGGATCAGTTTCATTCTCCTGCCAATCTGGCAAAGTCGATTGTCATTGAAGCAGCAGAACTGCTGGAATGTTTTCAGTGGTCGGATACGGAATATGACTTGCAGCATGTGAAAGAAGAGCTGGCAGATGTCATGGTGTACAGTCAAAATCTGTTGGACAAGCTGGGATTGGATGCAGATGAGATCGTGAATATGAAAATGTCTCAGAATGAAGCAAAATATCCGGTAGAAAAAGCAAAGGGAAACGCAGCAAAATACGATCAGCTGTAGAGGATAGTATGTGTAGCAGATATTATATTGATTCAGACATGATGATTGAAATCGAAAAAGAAGTACCAGGTACGAATTCGCAGATTTTACAGCAGCATTTTTCAGCCGATATCCGGCCGACAGATACTGTGCCTGTTCTGGAAATGAAGCAATCCGGTTTGCAGATCAGTCTCTGCAAGTGGGGATATCCTCTGGCAAAGGGCAAGAATCTGGTGATCAATGCACGGGTGGAGTCTGTGCTGGACAAGCCATCTTTTCGGAATGGAATTTTGCATCACAGGGTATTGATTCCGGCGAGTGGATTTTATGAATGGAATCGTATGAAGGAGAAAAGTTCTTTCACAAAGCCTGATGCATCGATATTGTATATGGCGGGATTTTACGACTGGTTTGAAAATGAAAGAAGATTCGTGATCCTGACGACAGCAGCCAACGGATCCATGATAAAAGTACATGACCGGATGCCGTTGATTCTGGAAAAAGGGCTGCTGATGGACTGGTTTGATGATCGTAAAATGGAGATGATTTTGCATCAGATGCCGAGTATGTTAGAGCGTCATACGGATTATGAACAGCAGAGCTTATTTTCATAACGGAAAAGTACCATATAAAATAAAAGGTTTAAAGAAACGGACAGTGGAGGATGATGAAAGGTTTGCACAATCTTTCAAAAAATAATGCAGATGGTGTTAGCAGGAGAAAACAGATAAGGGGGATGTTTTATGGAACTGAATCTTACAGGAAAGGTTGCGGTGATTTCCGGCGGCGGTACGGGGATCGGCAAAGCACTGGCATTGGAATATTTAAAGGAAGGGGTACAGGTGTGTACCTTTGGCCGACGCCTGACGGTCCTGGAAAAATTTGCGCAGGAGTGCCGGGCGGCAGGTTATGAGATTTATTATGAACAGCTGGATATCACAGATACAAAGGGACTGGAAAGTTATGCAGCCAGAGTATTTGAAAAATTTGGTCATCTGGATATCTGGGTAAACAATGCAGGAGTGGACTGTGTAAAGGAATTTTCGAAGTTTACGCAGGAGGACTGGGACAGAGTGATGAAAATCAATCTGGAGGGCGTATTTCATGGCACGCAGATTGCCGCGGAATATATGAAGAAGTCGGGCGGCGGTGTGATCCTGAATGCATCCAGTTATGCCAGACTGATTCCTCATGCAAACAGCGTCATCTATGCGGCGTCAAAATCGGCAGTTTCCAGTCTCACCAGAAGTACGGCAGCGGCGCTGGCGCCTTATGGCATCCGGGTGATCGCGTACATTCCGGGCATGATCGAGACGGAGATCAATGCGGGAATTGTGGCGGATTACCGGGAAAAATTTACAAAAGATATTTCGCTGAAACGCTTGGGAAAGCCGGAGGATCTGGCAAAGCCCCTTGTGTTCCTTTCTTCCGAATGTGCCAGCTTCATCACAGGCTGCGATATTGAGATCACCGGCGGAAAATTTGCCGTGCAGGACTGTGACATGGCGTGGAGATTCAAAAACGGGGAAACGAAGTAGCTGAAAGGGAGAGATAGAAAGGGAGCGATAGAAATGGAGGGATGCGAGCGTCTTATCATATCCTAACCTTTTACAATAGAATAATTTCACATATAAATTCTATGCGTATAGTAAACAAATATTTAATTAAAATATCTGTTATATTGCGAATGGAAAAGCTTCTCTATAAGAAATATAATTGAGAAAAATTATATTATGGAGGATGTTATATGAGAGGTAGTGAAATTGAGCTTGATTTATCGGAGATGAATGTGTGGATTCCAGATGAAAAACAGTCAGGTACGATGAAAATTAATGCTTTAGCCAGTGGGACTATTTCGTTGGGAGCGGAATTAAGGAAACAGATGTCTGAAAAGCTGGGAAACGAATGGAAAGTTGCTTTTTATGCAACGGATGACATGAAAATACTGGCATTGCATCCGGATGCACAGGGGGCTTTTAAATATCTGAAAAACGGGAGAAAAAAATTCAGAAATTATGTGGAAGGATTGAGAAGGAAAGGATATAAAATTCCCGCATCTTATCAGGTTGAATGGAATGAAAAATTACAATCCTGGGTAGGAATTTTACAGGAAGTGGCAGAATGTCCAAAACTGATAAAGGGGAGAAGAAAAAATGAAAAATAATCTTTCTGTGTATGAGGAAAAACAGGTTAGCCGCTTTTTATACGAATTATACTTACTGTGGGGTGGGACTTTAGAAGAAAGTGAATGTATCGGAGAGGGGTGGATTGTGTATTTAGATGGGAAAGAAAAGTACCAGTACGATATAGGGGATGTAGACTATTGGGACTATGTGCAAACAAATGTAAAGGAAAAGTTTGCTGACCTGAAAAGGATAAGAAATGAAAAGATAAGCCTGGAAAGCAGAATGTCTTTAAATCAAAGAATACCAGGAACGGAAGAAGAAATAGGTATATTTTTTCCGGGAAAAACAGGGAATTTTGAGAATAGTATTGTGCTTTGGGATTATGCAAAGCGATTGGGGTCCTTAAAATACGCCATTTTGAGATTGATGTGTGCAAGAGAAGAGGATTATGATATCCAGCATATTTTGCATTTGTCGGAGGAAGAGTATTATCGATTAAAAAGAGAGTTGAGAAATGATTTCCTGAATTATGTAAATTGCCAATGATTAAAAGAGTAAATAATGAAATATAAAGAACAGGAGGATTTCATCATGGAACGAGTAGAAAAATTTTTGAAAGAGGCAGAAATTTATTATCTGGCAACTGTAGAAGGGGATCAGCCAAGAGTAAGACCCTTCGGAACTATTCATCGTTTTGAAGGAAAACTGTATATTCAGACCGGAAAGGTGAAGGACGTATCAAAACAGATCCATGCCAATCCAAAGGTGGAAATCTGTGCATTCAAAGACGGTGAGTGGCTTCGCGTGGCGGGGGAACTTGTGGAAGATGATTGCAGAGAAGCGAGACAGTCCATGCTGGATGCATATCCCTCCTTGCAGAAAATGTATTCTGCAGATGATGGCAACACGGAGGTATTCTATTTCAAAAATGCAACCGCAACATTTTCTGCATTTACACATGAACCGGAAGTTGTAATATTTTGATTGTGGGTCGGATAGCCCCAGTTGAGTGCGTTTCCGTTTCTTTGAACAGAGAAACGGAAACGTGCGAAATATAAACTACCCGCTATAGAGGGAAATACGTTGACACGGATGGAAACGAAAGTTGTCCTGGAAGATGGGGTTCCCATTGGCGGAAAACAGTTGCGGGAAGTTTACGAAGTTGTCAACCATAAAAGGGCATATCGATATGTGAAAACGTGTATTGCCGAAGAAAAAGTACTGGATGAACATATTGTAAAAGATATCCATGCAATTCTGACAGAGAACATTATGGTTGGTGGCGTGTATCGCAATCAGGCGGTCAGGATCAGTGGGGCAGGACATACGCCGCTTGCTGGCAATGACATGTATGTGCAGATTAAGAATTTTTATGCAGATCTTACATGGAAAAAGGAAGGCATGGATCCTATTGCATATGCGGCTTGGACACATGCGGAGTTTGTGAGTATTCATCCATTTATAGCAACCATTTACAGAATTGATTGCAGAATTAGAAGAAAAGCAGCTGGATATTTATATAAGGCTGATTCATTAGAAATTCATAGTAAAGCTCTTTACGCCCTGAAAGAGATGAAAAAAGTCGTGGGCTAAAAATTAGAATTTAGCCCAAATTTTAGCCCAAACGAAGGAAAAGTTATGCAAAGTTATGCCAAAATAAGCCTGAAAAAGTGTACAAAAGCACTGCCATAGTACTGTTGAAAAATTGTTGTAAGTGCCGAAAATACGGCAAAAATAAGCATTTTAAGGAGTTTTAAGGGTATGATAAAAATACTGTTCATCTGCCACGGCAGAAACTGTACTTTTGCCTGAAATGCCTTAAAATCAAGGATTTTGGGGAATGAGAATGGTATTTGTACCCCCATTGTACCCCTATTTTGCGCGAGTGTACCGCGACAACCTAAAAGCAAAGCTTTCGGGTTGGAATTTGTTAACCGGACTGTCCTCGATAAAAATGAATATGATTTGTGGTGAAAGAAGTTCCTGCGGGGAGGAGAGAAATGCTGGCAGGATGCTTTGGTGCAGATGGACCGATTTTGAAAAACTCTGTATCAATTTTCTTTACAGATAAACTTTGTTCATAGATTTATGGTATAATCAGTTTAAGCGCTTGAATAAAGGAGGTCCATAAACTGGAGGCGGAATTTAAAAAATGTCGGAAGCTGCTGAATGCTATCGGGGATGAGAACCGCCAGCACCTTATATGCGTCATGATGAATATGCCGATTGATGGCGGCCTTGTATTGGAGATTGTCGAGCAGACGCATCATCCGGGCTGCCATTCCTTGATATGAAAAAGATTACAAGGGAGTCACTTAAGAAAGCCGAAAAACCTTCAATACGGTGACAGAACACAAAACCACGGGCAATACAAAAAACCATATACAAAGATTTGAACTAATCAGGCCAGGACAGTTTTATTTTGATGCCTGCTACAACCCGTCCAAGACCGCATTCCTGAAAAATGCTGAGAAGAAGGGCTGCAAAATCCTGAATGGTCTTGGTATGTCCAGTTCCAGAGGGCTGCTCAGATCGAATTATGGACCGGACAGAAGGCTCCACTGGATGTGATGCGAAAAGAATTAAAGGAGATTATCCGGGAAGAAAATGAGAAGGCGCAGACGGAATGATTCTGTAATTCCGTCACTTCATGGGAGATAAATGTTATAGTGAATTTATAGTGAATAGAGAAACGCGATAGCGTAGTAAGCAATAATTTCAGATGATCCAGGTTTGATCAGAGAGGAGAAGAATATGAACAACTATTGTATGATCCAGAACTCCAAAACGTTTGCATTTTCCGCAGAGAATCCAACCGGTGTACGCGCAGGTGGTTCCCAGGGCGGTGACTGCACCAAGCTTCGTCCGACCGTGACGATTCCTGCAGGGGGAAACCGTAACTCTGGTAGATGCTGCAGGACCGGGTGTGATCCAGCATATGTGGTTTACCGGATATTTAGGGCACCATTTTATCATCCGTATGTATTGGGATGATCAGGAATATCCGTCTGTGGAAGCTCCGCTCTCTGCATTCTTCGGATGTGCCTATGATGAAAATTTCGTGGACAGGGATGGCAAATATCCGGTGTTGAATTCTGCCATGATGCTGGTAGCTCCTGGTCGCGGCTATAACAGCTATTTTGAGATGCCGTTCCATAAGAGAGCTCGGATCACGATGGAAAACCGTGGTGACAAGGATGAAAATCTCTATTATATTATCACCGGAGCTTATCAGGAGATTCCGGCGGAGGCTGGTTATTTCCATGCCACCTATCGCCAAGAGCACCCGGTTCAGAAGGGTCGTACCTACACAATCGTTGACGGAATCGAAGGTAGGGGACAATTTGTTGGTGTGACTCTGGCAACTGGTATGAATGGCAACAATACCTGTTGGGTAGAAGGCGAAGCCCGCATGTATCTGGACGATGATCCGTATCCGTCTATCCACTATACCGGAACTGAAGACTACTTCGGCGGTTCCTATGGATTTGGAAATGACATCATCATCAAGAGCTATCAGACCTTCAGCGGCTTATATACCGGCATGTATGCAATCTATGGAGACAACCGGGAATTCTATAACGGACAGCAGAGATTCCTGCTGTATCATTTCCATATTGCAGACCCGATCCGTTTTGAGAATAAGTTTCGTATGACACTCGACAACATGGGCTGGACCGGACCGCGTTACGATGATTACACCAGTGTTGCTTATTGGTATCAGACCCTGCCGTCCGCACCGCTGATGCCACTGCCGACAGATGCAGAGATGTGTATGAGATAATAGAACCAGATTGGAGATAGAGGGAGAGGATCAGCTGGGCTGGTCCTTTTTCAGTGGAGTTAAACTTGTCTGAGTAATATGCTACAAACAAGTTTGTGGACTGAAAAAACCAAAATAAAAGTGCCGAAAAATACAAGACGCAAAACATTAAGCAAACGCAATAATTAAACGCAAAATATCGAATTGATTTGACTTTTTACGTTTTACTGAGGTATAATTTGTGTAAGATGAGGAATAATATTGCGAATGACAGGAGCTGATATATATATGAAAACTTGTAAAGAAAAGGCTTTAGAGTGGAATGTTTCTCCACGTTCCGTAAATGATATGTGCAAAAAAGGAAGAATACAGGGTGCAATAAAAGAAAAAGGATATTGGTTAATTCCAGACGACTCTCCAAAGCCAATGGATGGAAGAGTGTCTAATGGAAAATACATCAAGAAAAATATGGTTGCGAAAGCAGAAGTTAAATCATTACCAATCGGCATCTCTGACTATGTTCGTGCGCAAGAAGAATATTACTATGTCGACAAGACGTTATTAATCAAAGAATTCTTGGATCAAAAGCCATTGGTATCTTTGTTTACGAGACCAAGGAGATTCGGAAAGACCTTGAATATGGATATGCTCAGAGTGTTCTTTGAAATATCAGATAAGAATACTAGTAAGTATTTTGTCGATAAAAATATTTGGCAATGTGGAGAAGAGTATCGTTCACATCAAGGAAAATATCCAGTCATATTCTTAACTTTTAAGGATGTTAAATTTGATACTTGGGACGCAACAATAGATAAAATAAGGGGACTACTTCAAGAAGAGTATGGAAGACATCAAGAGCTACTAAATAGTGATAAGCTCTCACAATATGAGAAGGAGTATTTTACAAAGATTATTAGCGCTACAGCTAATGAAGTGGAGCTTACTTCTTCGCTAGAAAGACTATCTAAAATGCTTGCTTCACATTATGATAAGGCTCCAGTAATCATTATTGATGAATATGATACTCCGATTCAAGAGGGATACTCTAAGGATTTCTACGATGAAATTATTGGATTCATGAGAAATTTCTTTTCAGGAGCATTTAAGGATAATAAGAATTTATCCTATGGTTTCCTAACAGGAATTTTGCGTATTGCTCAGGAAAGTATCTTTAGTGGTCTAAATAATTTAACAGTGAACTCCGTAATGGATGAAGAATACGATAGCTTTTTTGGATTTACAGAATCTGAAGTGAAAGCAATGCTCAGTTACTATGGAGTATCAGATAAAGAGGAGGAACTTAAAGACTGGTACGATGGATATTTGTTTGGTAGCGAAGAAATATATAATCCATGGTCTGTAATCAACTATATTTCCAAGGGATGCCTTCCTCAAGCATATTGGGTAAATACAGGAAAAAATGAAATCCTTGATGATGTACTAAGAGTGGCTACAGATGATATTACAGAAAGATTATATGACCTTTTGCAAGGAGAAAGAGTAGTTGCAAGAATTGATCAAAATGTGGTGTATAGATCGCTTGCGGAGGATCCAGCAAATATTTATAGCTTATTGTTGGTTGCTGGCTATTTGAAAACTCCTAAAAAGGAACTGCAAGCAGATGGTTCATATTTATGTGAAGTATCAATTCCAAATAGAGAGATTGCAGCTGTATATAAGAGTGAAATCTTGTCACATTTCTTGCAAACTGGAGCAATTACAAGGACTACAGCAAATAAGATTGCAGAAAGTCTTTATGCCAATGATTACAAGAAGTTGCAGAGCGCTATTGGGGAATATATGGATAAATCAATTAGCTTCTTCGATGGTGGAGCTGAAGGATTTTATCATGGTTTGATGCTAGGATTAATAGCATTAATGGATAATCAGTATAAGATTAAATCGAACCGAGAATCTGGAGATGGCAGATTTGATGTTTCTTTAATTCCAAGAGAAAAAAGGTATCCTGGTATTATTTTGGAATTAAAGTGGAAAGAAAAAATTAAGCGATGTTGAGCTTGAAAAATGGTCTAATGAAGCATTAAAGCAAATTGGTGAGTTGCGATACGATTCTGAAATGAAAGAGGATGGAATTACGGAAATCTTGAAGTTTGGAATTGCTTTTTCGGGGGAAGAAAGTATGTGTAAGAACTGAGTAGAACAAGAATTTAGTGCAAAGGAGGCGATAGTATGTTTCCAACAATTAATAAAAAAGAAACAGGTGTTAATCTTCGAAGAATTATGGATATGAGAGGAGTAAAACCAAAAGATATTCAAGAATATTTAGGGTTTGGATGTGTGCAGAGTGTTTATCGATGGTTGGATGGCGTTAGTATGCCAACAGTCGATAATCTGTATGCAATTAGCAAAAATGCTTCAAGTTCCTATGGATTCAATTGTTTGCGGAAATGCTGGAAGAACAAAAAGTCAAATGGATGCATGTCTTACGGATCAGGAGAGAAGAGTTTATACCTACTATAAGAAAATGAGAGAATTAAATGCAGCATAATTTTTGAACTACAAGTTCAATGACATTACATGAATCCTCCCTTAGAATTATATTAAGAGATAATTTTAAGGGGGGATTTTTTATGAGTGAAAAGATGTTAGTAACACAGGCTCTTGACGAAAGAGACCTACTAGTAAAGAAGATATCAGATAAAATTGACAAAGCAAGTTTTGTGGATACCATAAAGCCAAATGAGGATAAAGTATATTCAAAGCGCATTGGCAAGGATGAATATGCGAAAGAAGCGGAGTCGGCATATCAGCAGATTGTTGATTTGATTGAACGATTCCAGAAAATTGATGCAGCTATTGTTGCATCCAATGCTGAAACAGAAATCACAACATCATATGGAAAATTCACAGTTGCTGGAGCTATTTCGCTTCGAAGCAGACTTCGTGGACTAGGAACGTACGATGGAGAAGCTGATTTTGAAGGAATCCTTAAGTCTAAAATGCAGGATGAGTATAACGAGCGTGTGCGCACATGTGATCTTAAGAACAGTCAGCTTCAGAATACTGCTGAGAGCATGCGCCTTAGCATTCTCGGAAAAGACAGTAAAACAAAAGACGATAAGCCTCTTGGAGTCGTGGATGCATATGTGAAGGAAAACACAACAGAACTTGTGGATCCGCTTGATATCAAGAAAAAGATAGAGAGCCTGGAGGAAAAAGAACAATACACTTTTAAAGGAATTAGATACTCAGATTAAAGTGTCTAATGCGACTACTTTGATTGAAATAGCATAAAGTATTTGCCTGCATTGCGAAAATCCTAAATCTGGCTTCCCGTAACAGGGTTACGTTACAAGATAAGTATACCAATTCAGCGAAAATTGGGTTACCAATATACAAAGTAGCGCAATGGGTAGCGCACATGATTTGTAATCGTGAAGTTGTAGGTTCGAATCCTATCTTTGAAAACATTGGTTTAACAGCGATGACTGATAATCATCTCCAATTTTAACGGTTTTGTGTCTTATTTGAACATTTAATTGTGAATTGTAAACTTTTAAATGATTGAATTGTTTTAGGTAAAATAAAAACATTGATTTAGGCATAGAGATATGCTGAAATCCATGAAGATGGTTAAAGTGTTAAGCCAGTTGACTGAGGAATATCCACATGGCTGCAATGTGGGCAAATATTTAATGGTGGAGTCATGGCGTAAGCTATGGCTCCATTTTAAGTTAGGGATGATTTAGGGAGGAATTAAGAAATGGCAAGAGAAATCAGTAGAATAGAGCCAATGCTTGATGAATTCAGGAAATTATGGGAAAAATATCCGGATTTAAGATTTGGACAGTTGGTTTGTAACATTGTGCCAGAAAATCAATTGTTCTATGTGGAGGATGACATTATGCTAGAGAGAATTCAAGATTGGGAGAAGAATAGAAGGTGAAAGCTATGATTTACATAACAGGAGATACTCATGGTGATATGAACCGCATAGTTCGATTCTGTGAAAGAATGGAGACTTCCCAAGAAGATATCATGATTATATTAGGTGATGTGGGCCTAAATTATTATGGAGATTCCAGGGACAGAAGGAACAAAGAAAAAGTAGCAAGTCTACCGATTACGTTATTCTGTATTCATGGAAATCATGAGCGAAGACCAACAACTATTGTAGAATACAAGCTGCAGGAGTGGAATGGCGGAAAAGTATGGGTTGAAGAAGCATATCCCAATATTCTCTTTGCAAAGGATGGAGAAATATATGATATAGCGGGCATGAAAACAATTGTAATTGGTGGGGCATATAGTGTTGATAAATTTTATAGGTTAAGCAAAGGCTACAATTGGTTTGAAGATGAGCAACCGTCAGATGAGATAAAAGCGTATGTAGAAAAGCAACTTAGTAATAATGACTGGAATGTTGATGTGGTCCTATCACATACTGTTCCGTATGATTATCGACCGGTGGATTTGTTTCTTTCAATGATTGATCAGAGTACAGTGGATGAATCAACAGAGCTGTGGCTCGGAGAGATTGAAAAGAAGCTGGATTACAAATGGTGGTATGCTGGGCATTATCATACATCAAGGGTAAGAGATAAGGTTCAGATAATGTTTGAGGATATAGAGGAGTTTCTACATAGAAAACTAGATTATCAATAAGCTTTGAAAAATAGAAAGTGATGGATTGGAATGAGAAGAAGCAAAAGCTATGAAGTAAGAGACCCAATGAATATATGGAATAAATATGATTTTGCTATGTCAGGTCTCGGAAAGAAAAGCAAAATCTTGGCAAAAATAAAACATTTTTTTAAATGCGTAAAGTGGAGTAAACAGCGTATTACAAGGGGCTATTGTGATTGTGATGTTTGGGAGATGTTTTCTTTTCTTCAGACGCTTATTCCGGATATGCTGCAAACACTGAAAGATACAAGAACGGGTTCACCAGGATATTTGGGAGAAAACTATAACAATGAAAATGGAATTCTTGTAAATGATACCTGCCATGAGGAGTGGAATTGCATTCTAGACAAAATGATATTTTTATGGCGAGAAGCGGAGAAAGATACATGCTCACAAAAAGAATCCATTTGATGAAGCGCATTCCAAAGCAATGGATGAATTTACGGAACGATTTGGATTATTTGGAAATAAACTTCAAACTGAGAAAGAATTAGAGGAAAATAGAAAGCGCAGTGGCGGAGGAACAATTCATTTTATGGATGAGTTGCCTGAGTATAAAGAGATTTCCGATAAATATCGCGAAGAAGAAAAGCGTTTGGAAGAATATAGAAGAAAGTGTAAGGATGAAGCTATAGATATGCTTAAACAATATTTCTATGACCTGTGGGATTGAGTTATTAGTAAATCTTAAACCAAAAGTTTAATGCAATTAGTAATAGAATCCGTTATACTAATCATCTACAGGTAAACTTGTGATTCGGGATGGAAGAAAATTACGGAGGTACAAAGAGATGGAACCAATGTATTTGCAGGTCCTGCAAAAAGAAACAGGAAGACAGATTAAGAAACTGCTCGTGGAAAACGGTTATACCGTGAAAGACGTGCAGAATGCTATGGGATTTGAAAATCCACAAGCAGTCTACAAATGGATTTCAGGTAGATCATTACCGAGCTTAGACAATTTTGTAATCTTAAGCAGATTACTGCACACCAGCATAGAAGATATCCTCGTCATTGACGGGGATATTGTTCGTTTATGGGGATTTTCCTTTAAACTATTAGTACAGTGACAAACTTAGCGGAAGGCTTTATGCTGATATCAGAACAGGAGAAATCAGGAAAAGTAGAGAGGAGAAAAGATATGCAAACAATGACATCAGCATATGCAAATAAAATGCTTAAGAGTTTGGAAGAGGATAAGGCTTTCTGGCTGAACAAGGAGGAAGAGGCCTGCACATATGTTGCGGCAATTAATGAGGAGCCAGTTGTTCCTGATTATGATTATGTCGAGGTCGCAACGACAATTGCTGCGCTAGATGAGAAGATTGCTATTATAAAGCATGAACTTAATGTAACTAATGCAAACGCAAAGGTTCTAGTAGGTGATGTAACAATGAGTATAGATAGCATTCTTATTAAGATGGCACAGCTGAATAGAAGAAAAACGGTATTAGACGTAATGCGTAAACGATTGCCTAAATCCAGAGAAGAACAACGTTCTTATATGTCCCGTAATTCGGTTCCTGAGTATAGATACATTAATTACGATTTGGAACTAGTTAAAAACGAGTATGAACTTGTGTCTAAGTCGATTATGGAAATGCAAATGGCACTTGATAAATATAATCAAACGGTACAGTTTGAAGTAGACATCTAAATGAAATATCCGTACAAGGCTTCATGAGATTGATAGTTGATCCAGGAGGTTCGTGTTCATTGTTAAGGTATATTTGTTATTCGTTATTTGTTATCAGTTTTTGTTTAACGTGAATAACATCAGAAAGCATGATTTCTTAACAGTTGCATTGTAGAAAACCTGCAGGAAACTGCGTGTGGAGGTTCGGTTCTAAACACAAAACTGTGGAAAGTCTTTGGATTTTCCACAGTTATTTTTATGTGAAATTGATAGAACCCATACTAGTAATATTGGATAAGTGACCAGTCACAATATTTATGCTAGTTCAAACTGAATTAGAAGAATGGTGGGGGTGGATTGCATTAGCTAAATAAATATGTTTACAGCAGGGGCGGCTGTGCTAGGCTGTTCTACCGAAGGCTCTGATTGAGAGGGATTACCTATAATCGGGGCCTTTTCTATTGCCTTCAAGCACAGTTGCGGGTTCATGCTGTCAACATATAGAAAACTATTCGCCAAACAGAATAAAAATTAATTGAAACTATTCGCGGTTAGGAATATACTAAAAGTGATGTAGTGTCGTATTTATTATGGAGGATACATATGAATTTTGTACCATCATCTGAAAAAGCGAAGGAATGGGGAATAAGCCAAAGACGTGTAGCTATTTTATGTAAAGAAGGCCGTGTTCCAGGAGCTGAATTAGTTGGAAATAGATGGTTTTTACCATCTGATGCTGTAAAGCCTCAGGATCCACGTAAAGCAAAGAAGGATTAATTATGTTTAAAATTATTGAGGGTGATTTTAAAAATAATAAATATAGTGATGAAGAGTATTTGGACAATTGGCCAATGCTTTATATTCTTGAGAATGGTCGCCAAGCGTATATTGGAGAGTCTAGCCATGTGAAAACCCGAATGACGCAGCATTCCTCTATAGAAGAGAAGCGTATTTTTGACAAGGTGCATTTCATTTACTCAAAGCTTTTTAATCAGTCGGTTACATTTGATTATGAGTCGAAGTTGATTCAGTATATCGCTGCGGATGAGCTTTATGAAGTGACTAATAAAAATAAAGGTATTGCGGATAAGCAATATTATCAAAAGCAGGAATACGACGAGAAATTTGCAACCCTTTGGAGAAAGCTTCAAAGAGAGAAGCTGGTAAAGCATTCCATCGAGGAAATTGAGAACTCTGATTTGTTTAAGTATTCGCCGTACAAAGAACTCAATGATAGTCAGAGACAAGCAGTCGAGGACATTGTGCAAAAGCTTAAAGAAGGTACTGTTGATAAAGTAGTTGTCAATGGAATGCCTGGAAGCGGAAAAACTATCGTTGCAGTATATTTGATGAAATATCTGGCTGATAGTGAAGAATATGCAGGAAAGCAGATAGGTTTTGTTGTACCTCAGACATCTCTACGTAAGACGATGAAGATCATTTTTAGAAGTATATATGGCTTGTCTCCATCGCAGGTCCTTTCGCCCTCAGATGTTACCAAGAAGAAATATGACATTTTGTTAGTAGATGAGGCACATAGACTGCATCAATATAAAAACATTTCTTACATGGGAACATTTAAAGCAAATTGTGAGAAGCTTGGATTAACAACAGAAGCAGATGAACTTGACTGGATTTTGATGCAATCAAAGCAAGCGGTTTTATTTTATGACAGTATGCAGGTCGTTGGCCCGTCTGGTATTGATTTTGAGCGATTTGATAAGAAGATGGAGGACTCATTTAACCGAAGAATGATAGCATATTTCACCTTGATTACGCAAATGCGAGTGCAAGGCGGAAATGCATATATCGATCAAGTAAAGGATATGCTTGCGGGTAGTTGCAGTAGCAAATACGTATCTGAAAAATACGACTTCAAGCTTTATTCAGATTTTTCAAAATTTGAGAAAGATATGTATGCGAAAGAGAATGAAGTTGGTTTATCAAGAATGCTGGCAGGTTATGCATGGCCGTGGATTAGTAAGAATGACCAGGCGTTAAAAGACATAGAAATCCAAGATGTAAAGCGTATGTGGAACCATTGTACTGAAGGGTGGGTACATACCGCAGAAGCTATAGATGAAGTTGGCTGTATTCATTCTATTCAAGGATACGATTTGAATTATGCATTTGTCATTCTTGGAAAAGATATTGGGTATGATAAAGCTGCTGGGAAGATTATTGTACGCCCAGAATGTTATTTTGATAAAAATGGTAAACGTACAGCTAATTACGAAGAACTATTAGAGTACATAACCAATGTTTATTATGTCCTGATGACACGCGGAATCAAGGGAACATATTTGTACGTATGTGATGATGAACTAAGAGAATATTTGTCTCAGTACATGGAAGTGGAGAAATAAAAATGAAACAAGAAACTATAGATAGAATCAGAAAATTCACAGAAGACCGAGACTGGGATCAGTTCCACTCACCAGCAAACCTTGCAAAATCAATTGTGATTGAAGCGGCTGAATTGTTGGAATGTTTCCAGTGGTCAGATGAGGAATATGATTTGCAACATATTAAAGAAGAGTTGGCAGATGTCATGGTATATAGCCAGAATCTTCTTGATAAGCTTGGCTTGGATGCAGACGAAATCATTAATATGAAGATGTCTCAAAACGAGGCTAAGTATCCAGTGGATAAAGCAAAGGGAAGCGCAGCAAAGTACGATCAATTATAAAATCTGAAAGGTGGAGAGTATATGCAATTACCATGTTCCGAAGAACTGAATATTGAATATCTTGGTCGTCTTTTTGACAATACCAGTGAGTGCTATAAGTTCTTTTGGTTTAAGGCAATTGTTGCAAAGGTCACCGAAGGAAAACAAGAGATATCCTATGAGGAATTCGTAGATGGAATCGACAAAGTGAAATTATCGGATGCAAAAGCATGGTTGATCAAGCTTCAGAGGGTAGATGGAAAAGGTTATAGTTCAATTCATACTATCCGGGGAGTATTAAGACCGGCATTTCAGATGGCAGAAGAAGATGACTTGATTCGCAAAAATCCATTTGGCTTTGAATTAGTCAATGTGATTGTGAATGATAGTGTGAGAAGAGAAGCTGTCACAAGAAAGCAGGAGAGGGAATTTCTACGATTTATAAAAGAATATGCGCATTTTTGCAAGTACTATGATGCAATATTTATCCTCTTTAACACAGGACTTCGTATATCAGAGTTCTGTGGACTTACAAAATCAGATTTGGATTTTAAAAACAAAAGAATACGGGTAAATCATCAATTACAGGGAACAAGTCAGATGCAGTATATCATTGAAAAGCCTAAGACAGAAAGTGGCGAGAGATATGTTCCAATGTCTGGTGAGGTGATGGCTTGTTTCAAGAGAATACTTAAGGACAGGGGCAATCCCAAAGTTGAACCGATGGTTGATGGAATGACAGGATTTTTATTCCTTGATAAGAATGATATGCCTATGGTGGCATTACATTGGGAAAAGTATTTTCAGCATATTCGGGAAAAGTACAATAGCATATATAAGGTTCAGATGCCGCCAATCACACCGCATGTGTGTCGTCATACGTTTTGTTCTAATATGGCTAAGTCGGGAATGAATCCGAAGATGCTTCAGTATATTATGGGACACTCGGATATCAGTGTTACGATGAATACCTATACTCATGTTAAATTTCAGGATGCACAGGAAGATTTTCAAAAAGCAATTAATTCATAATGACCTGATGGAAATGAGAGAAAAATGGCTGAAAGCCAGTATTTATCTTAATCCCCAATTTCTTACCTGTCGATTCCCAATGGCAGATTTGCCTTTGGTACAGACTTGAAATTTACCAAAGTTTTTACCAAAATTGATGACAAAAATATGCAAAGATATGCCAAAATATGCCAGAAAAAGTGAAAAATGAAGAAAGGTAAAAAGGCTCGAAAAGCCCGAAAATACTGGAAATATGAGAAAAATCAAGATTTTATTTATCTGCCACGGCAATATCTGGATGACCTATTGAAAATACCTTATTTACTGGACTTTCCGCTATATTACATTGAAATTTAGCACACTTTTAGGACAAATGAAATAAGCAAAAGAGCTTCAACATGGATATGAGAAAATTGAATATTAGGACATCTGAATAAGTCCACATGCTTATAAAAATATGAGTATGCGGGCTTATTTTAGTGCCTTAAATAACCCGGCGGAGAAACTTTCCAGTAAAAATAGAAAACCCGAATTTGTTTCATATACGCGCATAAAACCATAATACATACCAACATTGACCATATATTTTGAAATACGAATTTCATAGGAGGATTTTGAAAATGAGTAAGAAGAATACAAATAAAAATACAGAAGAAGGATTGAGAAAACGAAAAGAGACTTTTGACAAATTCGTGAACCAGGACGAGATCATTGCGAGGATCGCGGACAAAACAGGATTGAAGAAAATGGATATAAAAGAAATGCTGCGAGCGTTCAAAGAAGTGGTTGTAGATGTGCTAAGAGAGGACAAGATTTTATTCCTGAAGAACGTACTTACCATTAGACCTACCATTGTAAAAGGCCGGAACCGATATATGCCAGAATCCAGAAAGGTAGTATATATTCAGGAACATAAAGGTGTGAAAATTGTTCCCAGTGAGAAATTGGCCGTTCGGGCATATGGGGACGATGGACTTAAAAGACTGCTGCAGCCGGAAGAGGCGCGGGAACTGGAGAAGATATCAGAGCTAATCAAAGCTTCTGGCAGAACACCCGAAGAGTGGAAGCGAATGCTGAAAAGGAATGGGACTGTATGAAAATTATAAATAATGTGGCTGAATTAGAGAAAGCAATCCAGTCTGACATGCGGGTTATGGTGGATAAGCTGGCACAAAGAGTATATGAGACACTGAATTTCTTTTTACAGGAATACTACAATTCCTACAATCCAATTTATTACCGCAGACAGTATGATTTCCTGCGATCTGCAATTAAAGTAGATGCACGGATTGTTCGCGGCAAAGCAGTGGCTTATGTCTATATAGATACGGATTCTATGGACAATTATTATGAAGCCAGTGGTTTACAGGTGGCAACCTGGGCAAATGAGGGATTACATGGTGGTTTAAAAGTAGGGGGGACTACGCCGCATGTGTGGGACGATACCATGAAGAATACGGTGGAAAATGGAGAGTTATTAACAGAGGCGCTTTCTTATCTGCAAAGCAAAGGATTTGCAGTAAAAATGTAATCGGCAGACATGCACCGATTTTAAATAAGTGTATGGGTAATTCCTAACGGACAGGAAGTAAAAGAATGTTCGTATCAGAGATCGGGAATGGCTTTCCCTGATTTCTGGTTAATTTAAGGGAGGAATATGACGAGTGAAAATAGAAGAACAAAAGTATGTAAAAAATGCGGGAGGAAACTTCCACTAAAGAAATTCAATAAAATATATAGAAAGAATTGGACAACAACCTGCAAAGAATGTGTTGCCGCAGCACGGATGAAAAAATGTTATGAGAATGGATTGAAATTATACCGTTCTGACAAATCCATGCGAATAAAGCGGGAATATAAGAAGATTCATCTATCAAGACTGCTGCCGAAAAAAGTTTCAGGGATCGCGCATATCAAACGTGATGAGAAATTTGTGCGTCTGCTGGATTATAAGGATACCTGGATCTCCAATTATGGCAGACTGATTGAAAAAAGAGAGGGCGAATATCATTTATTGAAAGCTTCTTATTCCAAGTCAGACAAGGAATCTTATTACACGCTTGATAAAAATGTATACATCAAAACCAAGAAAGAGTGGGGATATCGGCGGCAGAAAGTAAGGGCAAGTGCGCTGGTTATTCAGGCTTTCATTGTAAATTATGACATGCAGAATAATACCAGGTGCTGGCATGAGGGGAACGACCATAAAGATAATTATTATAAGAATCTGTATCCAGTAAATGAATTCCAGTATGCTGCGATTCAGGAATTATATGAAAAACAAGGTACTGTATCACAGAATGAAATCATGGATATTGTAAATGCTGTTGAATATAAAGCAGAAAATTGGAATCCCTGGTATTTCAGAAGAAGCTATGAGGGAATTGGATATATAGGAACAGATGATGTAGATTATTCTTCTGATGAATATTTCAGATGGAGAAATATGATTCAGCGCTGCTATAGCAAAAAGATACATTCTTATAAGCCATATTACAATGGTGTATCCGTTTGCGAGGAATGGAAGAACTTTGCAAATTTCAGAATCTGGTATAAAGAGCATATGATTCCTGGGGAAAAAGTGGATTTAGATAAGGATTTACTCTGTATGGGCAATAAGGTGTACAGCCCGGAGACATGTGTATTTATTACCCATTATCTCAATACCGTATTTGAATCCAGAGGAATCGAAAATAACATACAACGAAATGATGAAGGAACCTATTCTGCATCAATGATGGTTCTTAACAAGCGAGTTGATTTAGGTGTGTTTGATTCAGAGGAAGAAGCTCGTAAGGGAATAAAAGCAGGGCGCAGCAGGTACATCATTGATCTGGCGGAAAAATGTAAGGGGAAAGTGCCAGATTGTGTGTATGAAGGTATGTTGAACTGGAAAATGGAGGTTGCGTGATCTGAGCTTCTATGGTAAATTAAGATAATCATACTAACGGAGCTGATATTGTGAGAGTATACCACGGTACGACGCTGGAAAATAACATAGATATATATAACAATGGCATAGATTTGAGTAGAAGCAATGATTATCTGGATTTTGGAAAAGGATTTTATGTTACACCCAATTTTGAGTTGGCAAAAGATATGGCGCGTCGAGTAGCATATAGAACAAGTTCTAAATTCCCTACGGTAATAAGTTTTGAATATACGGAAAACTTAGAATTGAATTATAAAGAATTTCCTTGTGAAGATATGAAATGGGCAAAGTTTATAATGGCAAACAGAGTATTTCCAAAGCTTGCAAATGAGTTGGGTTTATTTGACAGTAATGTGGATTTGAAATATGATATCATAAAAGGGAGCATTGCAGATGGACGTGTAGCAAATATAGCATCGGATTTAAGATATGGGAAAATCAAGCCCCAAGATTATGTGTTGGACTTATCAGATTTTCTAAAAGAAGATGGGTATTCATATGGTATGCAGATAGTATTTTGTTCAGAAAAATCTTTATCTTGTATAAGATATATAGAATGTGATATTATTAAATAAAGAAGAGGTGATGATCGTGAAAAACAGAGTGACCGAATATAAACAGAGCATGGTAAACATTTTTGGAATAAAATATGGATTGTCTGAATTTGAGGCGAAAAAAGCTATTAGCAGCTATGATTTTGACGGCGTTCTCAGAGCATGTAATTTTATTGCGCTTCATGATGATCCTGAAATTTGGGTGGATACCATATATAAGTGGGTAACCGGAGATGAGGATTTATTGCAGATGTAAAGTTTTAAATTAGGCATATAGGTAACAGATAATGACGTATGAAAACGACAAATTAATTATTCCTGATAAGTATCGGAAAATGTCTGTTTACGAGCTTAGAAGTGAGAAAGAGAAAATTTTGGCTGATTATAAGAAAAGCCCGAGTTACGATGTTAAAAAAGCTGGTGGTAATCGGGGTGTCACACTGTTTAAGTTTTGATTTTAAATAAGGCATATCGGGTAGAAAATATCTGGTATGCCTTATTTTTTTACGATTTTTCAGCCTTATATGGTAAAATGGAGAAAAGTATTACAGGCATATGTCAATACGGTATTGGAGGAACAATAATGAAACTAAGCGAAGAACAGCGAAAAATTGGAATTAAATACAATATCATGCAATTATTAACGGTAGATATTCATAATGAACGATACAACGAGTTACAAAAAATTTATGAATCTCTGAATTTAAGAAGTAATACGCTGCTTGTAAATAAACTATTAGTAGAAAGAAATGTAAGTGAATTATTTACGCATACTGTTTATATGGATGCATTATTTGTAATCGCAGACTATTTAGACAGCAGACCAGAGATAATAGATTTAGTTGATATATTGTATGCTAAGAGATGCCCAAGAATTAAGAATATATTCGTTGACTGGGAATATCAATATAAGAGTGCTGGCATAATAAAAAATGCAAAATCCTTTAAAATGGCACTTGTTGAAAGCTATTATCTGAATTTCCTATTTTATAGGTCAGATGTGTTTGAAGAACCAGACCAGATTTTAAAAGGATTTGATTTTGAGCAAGACAAGTATATGTTAAATTATAGTTTTTATATGACGGATAAAAACCAATTTGATAATGCCTTTATATTTTGCTCTAATGGAAAAGAAGTGGAAAATTATTTAGGAGATGGCGATAGGGAAGGCAAAGAATATGTTTTAATGTCAAAATTTTTTGATAGATACCTTGTAAAAAGAAGAATTGAATTGGCAGATTATTTACATATCCAAGAAAGTAAATTAGCTGAATATATTCATTTTGAAATGAAGTCACAGAGTAAGAATGGTTCTTCCCCGCTTAGATCTGGAATAGTTGGACAAATTGAATTGTTTACAAAAGATATTATTGCAGATCAGAATGGAGGTATTTCTTGGTATAACGCCATGACAACGACAGATAATGAAAAGTGGTACGGACAGTCAATTAGGTATGTTCCAGATGTAGATAGACTGATAAGAAATTATTTCAAATCGTTTGTTGCTACGAAGTATATTGAAATGGTTGTTGAGAAGAAAAGGGGATTTACAAAACTTACATTGTCGAGAGAATGTATTCCAGATAATTACGATATGGTATATCGTACTATCCTTTGTATGTATGAAATGGATGTATTGTATAAAATGTTTGCGATTATGCAGAAACAGTATTATACAGATTTTTCATGGGAGAAAATAACAAATCAAGATATTGCAACACGCTATGAGGATATCATCTCTGACCTGGAGCAGACAATTACAGATAAAGAAAATAGGATTAAGAGTTTGATGCAGAAAAATAGTACATTGTCTTTGCAGATTACAGCGGATAATTCTAAACAAACAGCACCATTGGTAGCCGAAAATAATAAATTGGTAAAGGTTATCGAGGATAAGGATTCTGAGATTACAGATTTAAAAAGAAGGTTAGAATATCAAGAATTGTTTATCTCTGAATTAAATAAGCCAGAAGTTGAGGAAATAAACAATACATATGACTTGGAACTGTTACAAAGTAAGAGATTCTTATTTGTAGGGCATATTGGTGATGTGTTACCTGAGTTAAAGCATAAATTTCCTAATAGTATCTTTATGGAATCAGAGACTATTAATTTATCTGGAATTGAAGTTGATGCGGTTGTAATGCTTATAAGATGGATGTCACACAGTATGTTTTATAAGGTTAAAGCGACAAGTGCATTGTTGCAGTCAAAGATTATAATGTGTAATACAAAAAATATAGATACCATACTTCAGAAGATGTATGATGAACTATTATAAAGGTTGGTCTGTATCAGATGGTACATATTTTACCAGGTCGCAAATATCACATTGAAGAATCCTACATAAATCATTGAGGGTCTTTGTAGATACATCTTTATTGTGTTTCAATCGGTGGAGTGTGCTATGTGACATGTGATATTTATTTGTAAGTGTGTACCAGTTTTCACTTGATTTTTCAAGTGTATTCCAGAATGGGGAATAGTCAATCATCATAGCACCTCCGTTTCGTTAGTATATGAAACAAGTGTACTTTGTATTCTTTGAATTGAATATCTTCGTTAAAAGGGATATAATGGAGATATGAAACTTTTTGATTATGAAAATACCGAAAGGGAGAGAGGTACAAGATATGGCTATGATTAAATGTCCAGAGTGCGGACAAGAAATAAGTGATGAGAGCAAGGTATGTATTCATTGTGGTTATAATTTTAGAAAACCGCAAAAAAAGAAAAAATGGATTTTGATTGTTGGCATAATTATTATTTTTATAGCGATAGCTATGGCTATAGGAATGAAGACAATAAATACAAACCAGGGTTATTACGATGATAACAAATGGGGAACAACAAAAGATGAAATAAAAGAAAAAATATGGTGATGATATAACGCAATCTTATTTAAACAAAGACTCATTAGCAATGTATTCAGATTCATTTTATGGTGTTGAAGGTATATATTCTATGGTACAATTTGAATTTGATGATGATAGACTGGATACAGTTCTTGTTATGGTATCAAATCATGATAGTAATATGCTTGATTCAGAAGTATATAACATGGTTATAGATGAGTATACGAAAGAATATGGGACACCAGAAGATGCTAGTTATGGTTTATCTTGGGAAACATCAAAATCAATAATTGCTGTAAAACAATATCCTGGAACTACTGATGGAACAATGATTATGTATAGTAAAAAAGGAGATTAGTAATGATGGGTTCTATGAAATGTCCTGAATGTGGGAATGAGATAACAGATGATGTAAAAGTATGTCCTAGTTGCGGATTTCATATTAAAAAGAAATTTAAAATGAATCTATTAAAAGTAGGGGCACTTATTAATATTATAAGTGTAACTATTTTTGCCTTGATTTTTATTGCGTATCAAATCATGGCTCAAACTGATACTTCAACAGAAGAGAGTACTTCTAGTAGTGTGAGTATTTCGTTTGCAGTAAATCCAGATGATGCCTCAAAGGCATTGAGTATATTAATTGTTTCTTGCGTACTTGTTTTGATTTTTTCAATATTCAATTTGCTTATAAGCAAAAAAATGATAAATATAATGTTATCAATGGTAATGTTTATTGGATCAGTTATATCGGGTGTGTTGGTATTTACTTACGGATTTTCTATGTTTATATGTTGCCTCTACTGGATTCTTTTACTCACGCCGATATTGAATATAGTAGGCTCTATATTATGTTTGATAGGAAGTTTTATGCAAAGCGATGATTAAATTTGTATATAATAAAGAATTTATTGCGGCAAGATTGATGTGCTATTTGATCCTGTTTATTTTGACTGTTATTATGCTATTTTTTGATCCTTTTACATATTTGTGTAATCAAGAAGGATATTCGTGCGTAGCTTGTGGGATAAAAACAGGCCTATATTACTTCATTCATTTTAAATTTAGAAAAGCAGTGGAATGTAACAGATTTATTATATATTTAGTAATGATTGTTGGAGTTATGGTATTGGATACAATAGTGAGCATAAGAAAAATATATATGATGAGGAAAATTTTATATTAGAAATAGAGCCCAAGTTTGCCATCAAAGGTCTCAAACTTGCCGGAAATCTTCTCGCATCATGGGCATTTACAGAAGTGCTTTCTGTCCTTTATAAACTGTCACAAGTATCGGGGGAAGTGGCAGATATCACCACTTATACCCGCAATTCCTGCAACAAAATTGACTTTTAGCTGTTTTACTAAATAACCCAAACATAGAAGCTCCTGCAACTTTTGATATCGCAGAGATCCTCTTCACATTAAGTGAACCACAGGTAGGACATTTAGGTTTGTTTAGCCAATCTTGTGCTGCGGCGTTGGCTTGGGCAATCTTTTGTGGCGTGAGGTCTGGATCTGGTTTGTTTTCATAATATGGTTTCTCAATTCCCCATACAGACATATCACATTTGTTAGCTAACATATTTTTATATAATTTTTCCTTATCGTAATCCAACGTTATAATTGTATCTATTTCAATTTCCTCAATGTTATTTGGAATTATTAAACTGTCATTTAATCCATCTAAAATCCCTATAAATTCAACAGAATCAATATTGAATTCTTTGCAAAAGTGTTCAACTGTTCCCAATATCGGGTGTTTAGTAATACTTAATAATTTTTTATAGAAACACTTTTCATCTTCATATAACTTATCAAAGAATCCTTTGTCTTTAGCTAAAAAATGCTCATAATATTGTTTAAAAAGTTTTTCTCCCATTATACATTCATCTCCAATTTTTATGCAACTTAAGACTATTGGCGAGTCAATAAACGTTGCAAAAAACTATTAAAGATATTATAACAGAAACAGAAATATTTAACAAGGGGATGAGCGGAACTAAGCTTGTTACCAGAGAACTTGTAGAAGCCACAAAAGACTATACGACAGAAGCTGTTAAAATGGCGCTTGCTGAATCAACGCTTGATGAAGCCCAAATAAAAGCAATTCTCTCAGCCCAAGGTCTTAAAGGAGCCACGCTTGAATCCACAGCCGCAAAATTAGCAGCTACAGCACAGACCAATGCTATGGCTGCATCAGAGGTTGCCGCAACAGGAACGACAGCCGGATTGAGCACAGCATTTAAAGGTCTTGGATTGGCACTAAAAGGATTGGTTGCTTCTCATCCTGTTTTGATTGCTATGATGGCTACTGCTGCTGGGATTTATGGGGTAGTAAAAATTTTACTCCATGCGTACCTTCAAAATTTCTACCCCAGTGTAGAAATGAACCAGATACATACCTAAATCAAAACAGTAATGAATTTTTAGGTTTTTACTACCCCCGGCACATCAGAACAGCAGGGGACAAGCACATAATATAATAGGACATAACCGGTATTTTTTCGGCTATGCCCTATTTTTTACGCTTCGCGGTTCAGAATATAGTTGATTGCTTTCTCTGCTTTGCTGGACGCTGACACGATAAAACGGTTATCATTTCGTAATACCTGCAGCCAGTTCTGAATATATGCGGCGCTGTTTCTGAAACTGTGGGTTGTCTCAATTCCTAAGCTGTTTAGGATGCCAGCGGCACCGATTTCCGCTACGAGTTCCTCTTTGCTGTATTCTTCTGAACCAAAGGCTACAAGTTTTCCCTTGCGTTCTTCCTGCCGGTTGCATCTGTTTTCTTTCATAGTGGAATGGGTGGCTTCATGGAAAGCGGTAGAATAGAATTCTTCGGGCTTGTCAAACTGTTCCAGTAGTGGTAAATGGATGAGATCGGCAGCAGGTGAATAATATGCTTCGTTGCTGGCTTCTTGCTCCAGCTGAATTCCTTCTCTGTTAATGTAATCATGTAATATATGTTCTGCTTCTTCTATTGGTTCAATATCCTGTAGTGCGTCCTGTTTTAAGGGTTCCACGCCGTCAACCTGTGAAATGTGAAAAACAGTGATGTATTTCAGAAAAGGTATGTGTTTTATGATTTTGTTCCCGCTCTTGTCTGTTTCTTCTACAGGAAGGATTTTCCAGAAAAAAATGATTTCGCCCTTTTCACCTTTTCGAACATGGCCGCCCAGATCTTTCCACTGCTTGAAAGAAGCATATTCCCCTTTATTATGTAGAAGCATTTGATTCAATAAAGAATAAGGTTTCTTACTGATTCTGTTGTATGCGCCGCTCTGTACGCCATGCCAGGGCTTTTCCCATGGGATGATTCCTTTTTCCAGTTCTTCAATAATTCTTGATGTTACCATATCATATACATTCATTGAATTGGCCTCCCTTGTGTTTCTTGATAATTAAATAGTACACTATAATATACTTATAAACAAGATTAAAAGTACACAAAAATATACTTTAAGAATTATTGAAAGTACACAAAAAAGTACAAAAATGAATGATCTGTATTGAATTACAGGGGATTACATGATATATTAGATATAAGAAAGTCAGAGAGCAAAAAGCGGCTACCCTTCTTTTTCGGAGGGGCTAACCCTCCAGACGAAAGAAAGGAGGGTGAAGCAATGGTTACATATTCAGATTTAATTCAATTTTGTATACTCATTGTTACCCTTGTGGGATTGTGTTATGCAATCTTCGGGGGAAAGAAATAGCCGCCACTACTCGAACTAGTGACGGCTGATGCTGTAAAGCATTAAGTTTTTAAACACTAAAGGGTAGGCCGCTTTTCTGGCTTTCTCTTTATCTATATTATAGCGTGTGTTTGCGATATATTCAATACTTTTTTAGTTTTCAGAAGGAATATATTCTACAATATCTCCAGGTTGACAATTTAATATTTCACATAAGTACATAATAGTGTCTATTGCTACATTTGAGTTATTGTTTAAACGATTTACAATAGTGGGAGAGATATTATATTTTTCCCTTAAATCTCTTTTCTTAATTCCAGCTTCTTCCATTTTGCAAAATAATTTCTTATAACTGATACTTCCAGTGTATTGCTTTTCACGTTCGCCCACAAAATCACCACCTTTTTATATCGTACATGAAAGTATGGCATATGTCAAGAAAGTAGAAAAGAATACTTTTGTGTACAATTCATAAAAAATAAAGGACATTTTTGTGTACTTTACCAATTTACAATAAGTACATAAAAGTGTACTATATAGCCATAAACAAAACAACAGCAACCGAGTAAGCCGAAAGCACTCCAAACTTTAAGCCATATACTTGTGAGTGAGCGCAGAGCAAAACCAATAGTCAGGAAGATGCTTAAAGGGTTACTGAAACTTTAAAACAGATGGAGGTAAGCGTTATGTGCAGATCAATGGCAGAGTTTGAAGAACTGGTTCAGACAATACAGAGCAGGAAAGAAGAGATTGAGCGCCTGAAAAAAGAGACGAAGGAGAAGGAAGACGAACTGAAAGCTTATATGAAAAAACGGCAGAAGCAGGAAATTTTTTCTAAGTCTACAGGTTTGACAGTTTCCTATAAACAGATAGAGACCCCGAAGTTCAATAAAACGCTTTTCATTGAAAGTAATGGGGAAGAAGCCTATAACAAATATTTGCTTCCAGTGCTGGTAATGCGGTTGAATTATCTGAAACCGAAGCGGGCATAACAACAGGGGGAGGCTTTCTTCCCCTACCAATAAACAGAGAGGATGCAGCAGGCAGATGGATAGAACAGAGCAGGAAGAAAACAAGGAAAAAGATATTTTCCAGTATCTTATTAATAAAGGAATTCCGTATAGCGTTAATGCGGTAGAGGAAGCAGAAACTTTTACTTCCAAGTTGCAGTCAGTAGCGAAAGAAAGCTATTTCGATCTGGAAGAACGTTTTTCTGCTGTACTGGCAAAGTATGAAGAAGAGGCATATTCATTTGGATTTAAAGAAGGTATTCGTTTTATTTTGGATTGCCTGTATATAAATCCATAGGAAGGGCAGGGAAGCATATGAAAAAAACAGACAATGGAATTTGCAGTTGTTACCAAGAAAAATACAGTGCAGCGGGTAGGAAAGTCAGTAATAAATCAGCCGAAAATCGCTTTTAAAGGTGGAAAAGTCAAGTGGTTTGATGATTCTAAACTGTTGAAAAAGAAACTGTAATGATACATATAGGCAAGCGGTTCAGCCGTGGGATTCAATTCTAACTTGCCATTCGCTTATAAGCTGAAAATATGGTATTTAAAAGAAAGAGGTAGCAAACATGAAGAACGAAGTGTACAGAAGAGGGCACAAGGCGTCATATACAGACAGGCCGTTGACAATGCAAGAACAGAAATTTGCAGAGGAACATCATGATCTGATTTATCGTTATATGCGTAAACACCAGTTGTATGATGATGAATGGTATAACTGCTTAAGTTATCCATACTTGCAGGCCGTAAAGAAATATCATGAATATGAATACTTACAGACATTGAAGTTTGAACAAATATGTTATCGAACTTTGGACAGTGCCAGAAGTAATTATTTCAGAGCTATGAATAGGAAAATGAGAAAGCCTGAAGGAGGATTATTCAGCTATGACACAATGATCTCAGACAATGATAACAGCACAATGGAATGCTTCTTGAGAGATACACACGTTGATATAGAGAATGAAATTGCTTTTAAAGAAATGTTCAGGGAATTTTATGAAAAGTGCATTTATTGTGAATCTGATTCCTGGGGTGATTCACATATTAATGGATATTTAAAATGTGAACTGGATTTATTGCTTGAAGGATGTACAAGAATTCAGGCAAATAAGCGAACTGAAAAAGTATTTCCTTATGGTTATACGGTTGACGATCTCGATGATGATATAAAGGAATTCCGCAGAATTTTCAGGCAGGTATTTGGAATCTAAAAGGGAAAAGGGGATAGAAAGAAGGAATTTATTATGAGTTATGTTTTGACGAATGGGCGCCATTATGTGAAAGTAAAGGAAACAGGTGGAGTTGCAAAAACACGGAACATAAGTGAGGCAACAGTTTTTTCAACGGTTGACGAAGCGGAAGCGATATTGCAGAAATCGGTGCGCAAGACAAGAAGTTATTATGTAAAGGATCCAGCCACAAATATACGGTATACATATCCTAAAGATACAAGAAGAATCCATTTTCCTGACGAGGTGAGGCAGCTTATTTACAATACAGCATAAGGCAGATGTGTATTGTGTGGTAGAAAAATTGTTTACGATAAAATGACGCTGGATCATATAGTGCCGCTTGCTGTGGGTGGACTGAATGATATAAGAAATCTTCAATGTACCTGTGAGGCCTGTAACCTTTTTAAAGGCTCTGTCCTTCCTGATGATTTCATGGAACGCGTAACGGAAATCTTTTTATACCAGATGGATAAAAAATTGAAAAATTCTTTGCGCTGGAAGCTTTTGAAACCGTCATTGCGTAAAGTAGTTAAAAAGGCAGCAGCTGTTTGATTTTTGTAAGTGCACATTACGAATATCTGAAATTTCACTGGAGGAAAATAACAAGGGAAATGATGACAGAAGAGAGATTTAAACAGACAAACTGGAAAATGTCATACGAGGAATACAGGAAATGCTATTGCCCTGATTGTGGCAGGAAAAATTGCCCACATAGGGAAGCATACAGAAGGGTTCCTGTGATGGACGGCGGCCTGGGATTATGCCCAAATTTGTTTGAAAAAGGCGAGTAAAATATCTTAAAAAGAAGCGGTTTTTGTTGTATACTATGAGTGGTAATACAAGGAAACCGCTTTTTAAAAGGATGTATTTTGTATGAATTTAGATCGGATTTTAGAAAAACAAAAAATATACAGCCAGGGAAAAATCAAAATAGATGCAGTGACGCTTTCATCTTATGAGAAAGATTTTGAGCTGACTTTCACACATAACTCCACAGCCATAGAGGGGAATACGCTAACACTGATGGAGACGAAGCTTGTCTTGGAAGATGGGATTTCCGTTGGCGGAAAACAGTTGCGGGAAATTTATGAAGTTGTCAACCATAAAAAAGCATACCGCTATGTGAAAAAGTGTATTGCCGAAGGGAAAGTGCTGGATGAGCATATTGTAAAGGATATCCATGCAATTCTGACAGAGAACATTATGGTTGGTGGTGTGTATCGCAATCAGGAGGTCAGAATCAGCGGGGCAGGACATACGCCGCCTGCTGGTAATGACATGTATGTGCAGATTAAAAATTTTTATGCAGATCTTGCATGGAAAAAGAAAAGCATGGATCCTATTGCATATGCAGCCTGGACACATGCGGAGTTTGTTCGTATTCATCCCTTTATAGATGGAAATGGAAGAACTTCACGTTTGCTTATGAACTATCAGCTGATGGCAACGGATTTTCTTCCTGTTTCTATTGAAAAGGAAAATCGTCTGGACTACTACAATGAACTGGAGGTTTATGCAGTACAAAATGATTTGGAGCCATTTACAGAATTGATTGCAGAATTAGAAGAAAAGCAGTTGGATACCTATATAAAGCTGATTCATTAAAACTTACGAAAGCGCCTTTTTGTGTCAAATGGGTTTCATTGAAAAAGGGAGGTATGACCTGTGTTGGCAGCAGTAAAGGGAATTATACAGGGTAATACAGTTGTCATAGAAGATGAAGATATTAGGGATTATGACGGAGCAGAGACTATTGTTACGCTGTTGAATTATCCGCAGAAAAAAGTGAAGAAAGCACCTGTTGACTGGGATAGTTTTGTCATTCCAAGTGAAAGAGGGCAGTATGTAGATGAGTATATGAGGGAAATGTGCGAATGACAAATGATAAGCAGCTAAGGTAATTTAAGGAAATAAAGTGCATTACAGTTGATGAGTTGGAATAATAGACAAAGCACCAACGGAAAGAAAATCTTTCTGAAGGTGCTTTTTAATCAGATTACTTTCTTATAATGGGAAAAATTGAATTTGCGTGTTTAATACAATAGAAGCATAATTTTGCAGCAAGGATGGTCTATATATGGAAGAAAAAAGCAATGTAAAAAAATTGACACAGAAGGATTACCAGAAGAAATATGATAAAAAAACAAAATCAATTACAATAAAGTATACGCCCGCAGATATGTCAGATTATGATAGGATGATGAAATATCTTAAATCAAGTGGAAAATCCAGAAGTTCATTTATAAAAGAATTGATAAATGATTTTTTTGAGAAAAAAGAAGAAGATATTATTGCGAAATATTATCAAGAGTATTATGTGAGTGATGAGCATATACAAAAGCTAAAACAGATTTTAGGGGAAAATAGATATAAAATGTTTGTGGATATTCAAGCAGATGAAATATTAAGTGATTTAGCAATAGCTTTTGAAGACTATGGGATAGCATTTGAGGAATGGATAGATCAGTTAGAAGAAGACGTTAGGTGTGGGGATATAAACATAAATATTTCCGATGATGAATTTAAACGAGTGATAGAGAATAGACTATCCGCTACCATGGGAAGGATTTTTTACAGCTAAAATCCCATATCATATTTTCTTGATTTTGTCAAGCTTGCTGAAATTGAATATAGGTGTTACATAGTTTCGGTGTGAACCACTATATATAGAATGATGAATCTATATGTAGTGGTTTTTCTTTTTTCGGAGACAATCAAAGCAATGAAAACTTAAAGAACAAGTGGAGAATATTATATGTGAAAGGGTTGCTTACAAACCACTTCAAAATTTGAACCTTGAAAATTAAATATGGAGACGGTAAGAGGCTGAAATGCCTTTATATTTTTACTGCAAAGTGATATGTCAAAACAATTCTATGAAGTGTAAAGAACATTTGCGGATTATCTATGGATAAGCCTGGGACAACGAAAGGAGAAAAATGGAAACAGAAAAAGATGTGAGCCTGAATAGGCTTGAATTTATGATCCTGGACACGTTGAATTATGGTAAGTGTCTGGATCAGTATCACTCTATGACGATTACAGAATTGATGGAGCAAAACGAAGGAGCGGCGTTAGGCATTCGTGGAACAGTATACCGAAAATTGAAAAAGTTGGTAAAAGCCGGATATATTGCCAAAGGATGTATTGATAATCATGCGGATACTTTTTATTTATTGAACAAAGGAGTAGCCGTTGTGAAAGGGGAAGAAAAATGAATCTGAAAAATAAAGTATTATTTTTAGGACTTGGCTGCTGTGGAGGTAAGCAGGCGAAAGAATTTATTACTACATACGGATACAAAGGGTTGGCCGCTAATGGCAGCGAACAGGATTTAAAGGTATTAGGGAATATTCCGAAATATCAATTAAAAGGATTTGACGGTTTTGGCGGGCATCGAGACAAAGCACTGGATTGTCTGGAAGAAAATGAGGCATTTATGGAAGAAATCAAAGCAATTAACGAAGAGATTATTTTTATCTTATTTGGTGGTGGGGGCTCTACAGGATCAGGATGTGGAACAATTCTTGCTGAAATGTTGTCACAGTCAGATGCCAATAAAATTGTTTGCCCTGTAATCACACTTCCGGCGTCAGACGAACCGATCATTAAGCACAGTAATGCATATCAGGCAGTACAAGAATTACAGGATATTGAAGGCTTGGGAGCTACTTTCTTTCTCAATAATGATGTAGGAAAAGATTATAACTACATCAACAGTACATTCGCAAAATTTCTGGACACATTTCTGTCAAATGATTCCTATGGTGAACTAAATAATTCTGATGAATCAGAGCGTATTGAAATGCTTAGAGATAGCGGCGCTATGGTGCTTAGCCTTTGTAAAAACGGCACTGTGCCACAAATAATGATGGAAAAATTGACAAAGAATGGGATTTTTGCCCCGATTGAAAACAATCAGATTTGTGAGCACATTGCAATCATTCACGCAGGAAAAGACAATAAGGATTTGAGCGTCAATACAGTTATTGCTGAAACGGGAAAGCCGCGAAATGTATTTGAGGGATACAACGGTAGAAGTACACTGGTTGCAGTTTCTGGATTGGATTTCCCTGTATCCCATGTATCAAAGCTGGGAGAACTTGCAAAAGCGGCGTATGAAGAGCGGCAGAGAGGACGAAAACAGGTTAAGAAGCTGGGAGATTTATCATTTATGGATGAGAAGGAAACAGTTTTGGAGCAGAAACCCAAGAAAAAACTTTCAAAATTTGAGCTGTTGAAAAAGCGTAAAGAAGGGAATGTGTAGTGTCAGGATAATGCCAGGATATCGTCTGGCTTACATTTGAAATATGTGTGGCTAATAACAAATACAGAAGAGAGGGAACGCACTTATGACAAAGATATGGCTTAGAGCGGAGAATGGTAGATTATCAAAGGTTTTGGAGTTTGCTTCAGGACAACGAGTAGAAATCCCGCTAAATCGAGATGGCTCTATTAAATGGTTTGAAGATAAGATGAAGGAGGAGCGGCAGCGTGAGACAAACAACAGCCAGTAAAATATTGGAAGCAATCAATCAGCATCTGGTCACAATAGACGGCGTACAGGTCAAAGATAAGGAAACATCTGTAAAACAGGAACTTCCTTCAGAGCAATTTATAACCGACTTGGAATTTTACCTGGAATCTGGAATTTTTGCCGATACATTGGATTTTGAATATAAGGCAGTAAGCACGGGTGTTTTACAGGTACAGGCTGGATATATGAGTTCCGCTTGTGATAAATGCATAGATGTCAAATTATGTTTGTGTAATGGAGTAGATATGCAACAGGTAGATAAATCACTTGTAAGAGATACGTTCACCTAAAAGGATGAGAAAAGAGCGAATGTATATATAGACAGAGATATTTGTTGCTGTGAGATAATGCAACCTACTGTTGATGAGGACAGTTACAGAAAAACCTTAAATTTGCCATGATCCTCTATGTTCAGTGATGCTACTGATTACTCATTAGACGGAACACCCCCTACCATTGAAGATGATGGTTACAATAGGACGGAAAGACAGGCACGCTGCTCATTATGGGTGGTGTGCCTGACCTATTAATACGGAAGTGGAGGAAGAAAAAAATTATGAATGAAACAATCACAAGTAAAAAGTTATGCGGATTAATCAAGGGAGGAATGTTTGATATAACGTCAGTAACACGCAGATATTTCAATCGTGTAGGAATAGCAGAGGCTATTAAGACAGAAAAATTTATGGAAGATTTAGATACAGTAACCAGTGCTGGAATATTCGATATCGTTGAATGGATATATTACATGTCAAGTGAGGGCATTGTTATACTGACTGCCGACTTACATGATAGATATGCCGGGGAATACATAGAAGTTCTGGGAAAAGTGGCAGGTGGTTTGACATCTAAGGAACTTAAGATGGAATTAGAAGCACGGCACATAAGAAGATCGGAGGAATGAATTGTTTTATGAGAACAACTAAGATAGATATGTATATAGTCAGATCACTTGCTATGACGAACTGGTTATGCAATAACGGATTTAAGATTTTAAAAGTTGAGGATTCGGAAAAGGATGATAAGTTAAAGGTTTTCTTATTTGAAGATTCGCCAGCTTTACACGACACTATGATGAAGTACAGAAAGAGAGTGTGAGTGTATGGCAAATGGCAAGCAGAAAAAAGAAAAGATAAATTTAACATGGGAAGATTTTGAGACATACCTTCCCGATTATGGCTTTGATGAAAAACAAATGGATTTTTTCAAGGATACATTTGAGATAATCACAACTAATCGAGATACAGACAAAGTTACTTGTTTTGCTAATAGATGCGGCATAGGAAAATCAACATTTATTCATACATTTATGCACTGCTGCATTGGAGATAGTTTTTATGGTGGACGGCATAGACCTCAAGGATTATTAGTTATAACGGATTCAATTAAGAGATTAGAGGAACTGTCCAGCACTAATAAAGACAGAATAGAAGCAGAAAAGTATTGGGGAGAAATTTTCAAGGAGTGGGGCATTGAATACCACTATAAGGAATTTGAAAAAAGTGTCATTGTACTGAGATCGGATGAACCATTTAAGGAGCAACTTATCAAGCAACATTATAAGCCAATAGTTCTACTTTCTACACAGCGTTATTTCATGTTGGGAGATAATATCAGAGAACAACTTTTCTCGTTTACTTATAATGGAGAAACATTAAAAAGAGATATTGTTATCTTTGATGAAAGCCCACAATTTTCAGAAACTGTCACAATCGACAGCGATAACTTGTCCAGAATCGAGGCGGCATTATACAAAGGGCTGTCCGATGAAGTTAAGGACAAGGAGTTTGTAATAAGAGAATATAAGGCATTTAAGGATAGACTGCTTGAACAGATGGACGAGAAGGAAAAACTACTGAAGGATTCTAATGTTACTATATATTGGAAAGATACGCGATATTCCAGTATAACACCAAATGATGATTTGCTTTTTTCGGTATTACAGGACAATATAGAGTCTTTGACAAAACAGTATAATTGCATATGGAAAGATATGCAGTGCTTAAAGGAGATTGCTAAGAATGGGGCAATATTTAATTCCGTAAAGAAAAAAATATGGAAACTATGAACGCTCATTTGTGCTGGTCGTAGATAATAGGAATCATTTCTTTTTAGGACAAGATAAGAAGTTTTTTGTATTTGATGCCACAGCAGATATTGATCCGAGATATGACCTTGATTATGTGGAGATTGTAACAGGAGAAAAATATAATAAACCTTTGAATATGTTAATAACAAATGTTCAGATTTCCACTAGCAAAAATGTCATGTGTAAAGGAAATAAAAGAGCAATCACAACCTCAAATACCATCATTAAATACTTGAAAAATAAATTAAAACATGGCATAGGAAAGCAACGTGAAATTTTAATAGTAGTATATAGTGATTTGCTAAGAAGATTTCAAAAAGAATTTGACAATGTAGGTTATTTTGGAAACCTTAAAGGATTCAATGATTTCAAGGATTTATACAGAATGGCACACATTGGAATGAACAGATTTCCTAACATGGCATATTTCTTTATATATTGCGGTTGTCATATGGAAACATACAGGCAGCTTATGGATATGTCAGAAGAAGAATCCCTGGATTTCTTTAGTGCATTAAGTAAAAATCATAACAAGGAATACGAAAGCATTATAACATCCGTCATGCTTAGATGTATGTTAGCTGATTTTGAACAGAATATATTCAGATTGGCAATCAGAAATTATAGCAATACGGAAAATGTTCATATCTGGACTTTCTACAATTCTAATGATTCGCTTTATAGTGAATTATCTTCTATGATCGAGAAAAGATATAAGCCCTATGGAACAATATTTGAATATGAAGATACTCCCGAAGAGTTACAGATTGAGAAGATTAAAGATAGAAAACCACCAGAAGGAAAGAAAATGACAAATGCACAAAAGATTTTAGAATGGTGTGATAAACAAGAATCTGGAAAAGTATTTAAGTTAAATGAATTATTACAAGATACAGGAATGACTAATGATTCATTAAAAAATACCAGAAAAGATAATCAAACAATAAAAAAGTTATTTGATGATATGAAAACTGATAAAAGAGGTTACTACATGATTGTATAAATTTTTAGGGTGGATTCTCTAATAGTGTGACACGTTCTACGCCGAAAACGGTGGGAATAACCGACAAAAGCGTAGCCTAAAGTCACAAATAATTTAATAAATGTGGTTTTAGAGAACTGCATAACTGAAATTTCAAATGAAGGGGTAACGCCCTGAAGGGAATTCACTAATACTCCGAATAGCGTTAGTCGGATACAGACGATTAAGGTTATAAGCTCGGGGAAGTCGTGCGAAGCACACCCTAACACTGCAAGGTGAGGAAAGGTTTGTAGAGGTACAAGCTGTGTGTGACAGTGCGGGTGGGGTTGCCATATGGTTAGAATGACCAGTAAGGCGGTCTGACAAAATTCCGAATGTACGGCTCTAAACGAATGGCTGGCAGAAATGCCAGTGTACCAGTAGGTACGCAAGTGGGGTAAAAGTAAAAGTTGTTAGTATGAAATACCCTCTGTGTTTACAGGACACAGGTATCTATAAAGATAATACTTGCAGGGCTAAAGGAATGACCTAAGTGACAACAATCCTAAGTTATGTGGAACGTGGAAAGCAACCAATACGGGAACTGACTGTATCAGTGACAAAGTACCGTAGTTGTGTCGAAAAGGAAAGGTATAAAGGAATCCTTTCTACAATAAGCACATTTATGGTTGTGAGAGTAGTGGCACAGTACCGATGAAACCGTGATAATAAGCGGTGGAGGGATAGCCACAAGCCGATACTAAGATTTCCTTTATGTCTATATAGTAATCACCAAATGGAGATTTTCATAGCTGTCGAGGTGAGACGAAGAAAAAATCATTCTCCAATAAGGAGTTGGTTACTATGGCAAAACGAATTGTAAATAAAGCAGAAAGAAATGCAGAAAGATATGACGCAAAAAGAAACTGGATATCAGTTATATGAAGGCAGTCTGAAAGGTAATAAATTTGACAGGCTTATGCCCCTGATAGTATCAGAGCAGAATATCATACTTGCATATCGGAATATCTGCAAAAATAACGGGAGCAAAACCCCTGGAACAGATGGGAAGACAATAACAGAAATTCAGTCACTCCCAATCGAAACGGTCATTAAAACCGTCAGAAATAAATTGAACTTTTATCAGCCTAAAAAGGTCCGGCGTGTAGAAATACCAAAAGACAATGGAAAAACCAGACCATTAGGAATCCCAAGTATATGGGATAGACTGATACAGCAATGTATTCTGCAAATACTGGAACCGATTTGTGAAGCAAAATTTCATGAACGAAATAATGGGTTCAGACCATACAGGTCAACGCAAAATGCGATTGCTCAATGCTATAAAATGGCACAGTTGCAAAATCTGCATTTTGTAGTAGATGTGGACATTGTTGGATTCTTTGACAATATTGACCATAATAAGCTGATTCGGCAGTTGTGGGGACTTGGAATACAGGACAGGAAACTGATTATGATAATCAAACAGATGCTAAAAGCAGAAATCCTGTTTAATGACATTGTAATTACCCCGGAAACAGGTACACCACAGGGGGGATTTTATCCCCACTTCTTGCAAATGTAGTATTGAATGAGCTGGACTGGTGGATTGCTAATCAATGGGAGATGTTTAAAGTCAAAGATGGAAAATCCGGACTGGAATTTTACAGGACTGATAAGGAGGGAAATATCCTCACAATAGACAGGTCACCAAAGTGGAAAAAGCTGAGGGAAAAGACAGAACTTAAAGAAATGTACATCGTAAGGTATGCAGACGATTTTAAGATATTCTGTCGGGACTATGTAACAGCTAAGAAAGCCATGTATGCAACAAAACTATGGCTTGCAGAACATTTACATCTGCAAACAAGTGATGAGAAATCTGGAATCACAAACTTGCGTAAGAACTATACAACTTTTCTTGGAATCAAATTTAAAGTTGTTCCAAAAGGTGATAAATGGATAATCCGTTCACATATAGCCGACAAAAGTAAAGATAAGGTTATCAATAAGCTGCGGACTGTCTGGAAAGATATCAAAAATCCAAGCAAGCAAAGCGAAATTGATAAAAACATAAGTCTTTACAATTCAATGGTTATGGGTATGCACAATTATTATTGTATGGCAACAATGGTATCAGCAGATTTTGCAGAAATCGCCTATAAAGTGAATGGGAAAAGTAACGGTATGAACCACAATAACCGATGTTTTCCGATAACAAAAACGGGTGAGATAACCAGTAAATTTATCCAACAAAAGTATGGAAAGTCAAAGCAGTTCCGATGGATAAAAGGAAGAATGATTATTCCAGTAGGGTATGTGGCGTATGAATATCCAAAATACAAAAGGCGGGAAGTCAATAAATATGTGAGGAAGTATTCAGACATCGAAAACTGTATCAGTTATGATGTTATGAAATATATGATGGGAAATGCACATCTTTATCCGACCTTGGAGATGGCAGATAATGCCCTTTCAAGGTATATAGCACAAAAAGGAAAATGTGCAGTAACACACAATGCCCTGTCAATAACAGACATGGTATGTATACACATAAAACCGTGCAAAGGTGAGCGAAATGACACATATAGGAATTTGATAATTTTATCCAAAGATGTGTCAAAATTGGTTGATGCAACAGAAAATAAAGTAATAAAGAAACTGTTGCAGAATTTAACATTGACCGTGGAAATGCAAGAAAAAAATAAACAAACTCCGAAAATACAGGGAGTTGGAAGAAATACAATTCGAGGACTATATAGGCACTAAAATGTAATCTTAGTCGGTGGAACGCCGTGTGATGGGAAACTATCACGCACGGTGTGGAGTGGGGGAAAAGCCCGAGGTGGTAACACCAGAGGCTTACCTATCACTATTATTATATTAGGAAAACCCACCCAAAATAGAATAAAAATCATACGAGATTCAATGATTTTGTGTAGTGACGTAAGGAACGGAACAAACATCATTTGTGGCTGCCACGCAGACACCCATTAAGGAGATAAGACATGGATAGAAGTTATAGATTAAAAATGGAAGAAAGATTAAAGTCCAATACTTTGACGAAAGAGTATCTATTAAATTGCATAGCAAAGCATGAGAAGAAAATCAATGACCTTGCTTATAAGGAAAAGCAGTACAGAGCCTCCAATTATAATAATCATAAGTTGGAACTGGATAAACTGAAAGAATACAGACAACCTTTTGTTGATGTTCTTATGAAAGAATACAGAATGTCATTGGATGATATTAAAATTGCATTGCAGAGTGTGAAGGATAAAAATATTCCTACTAATGCTGTGTGTGACCAGATAAGAGGAATTATTACTAATGGATGTTACTTTCTTGAATAAGTGGGTTTCTGTTCCAGAAACAAAAAGATTTGTTCCGCTATAGCTACACAAATCTTTCAACGAGAGAATATATATAATAGAAACTTAATTTGAGCGTACCTTGAATGGTTCAAAATATGAATTAAACATTATCATTCATACGATAAAGAGAGGGTATGTCGGCTGCCTGGCGGCATCCGACATGAACACTCACTATTTATCTGAATAATAAGTTTACAATTTTTCACTTGGAGGATTGGTGACCTGAAAGTTTTCGGGAGTTAATCAATTCAATATTTGGCAGTATTGGCAATGCCAACCCCATCAAACTTGATATCTTAAATGATTGGTATGGATTTGAAAAATGGGTAATGGCAGAAAGAAGGATTCCCATAATGGGAAAGCTACTAAATTTTTTCTTGATGAAATAACTTTACAGCTTGGAACATCGAAAACTAATTTAAAACGTGCTTTTCTGTAGAACGTAATCTTACAGAGCCGATGAAACATCTATTTCTTTTGATGCATCATTGTGGCTATATAAACGGCTAAAATGCACGAAAATGGGGTAAATTCGAATGATGCCAAATGAGCCAATAAAGTGTAAGGATGATTGATTTTAGTGGCTTCCTGCTGCATACGCGTATATTTTTTCCTAATGATATCGGTATATACATGAGCTGATATAGAGGGATTTGTATCTACTGGATGAGGGTGATATAATGAGGAAAAACAAAAGAGGACAGAGATTATGTTGGAGATTATGAAATATTTTGCGGGAAAAATAAATTTATCTATATCGTTGCTTATGGGTGTTGTATTTCCGGGGACATACGTTTTGGTATTCCGAAATTTTGAGTTGTTCGAAAGATTAGATGTACTGAAATTGATGATACTGGCGTTGGTGATTACGATTCCAAGCTATGTGATATGTTTGATCCTTGTATATTTCTTTTTGAGCATCTGGCAGATCATACGTAAATGTGTAAATTCAGAGGCTGCATTTGCGAATGCACTTCTTTTGGCTGGAATAGGAAATGTAGGTATCGTGTTAAATGTGTGGAAAGAGAATTTCACCATTACGGAATCTCATTTTACAACGTCATTGAAAATGTCCGTTATTTTTTCAATTATCGTGTCATTTGGAAGGTTATTGGGAGAAAAAAGAAAATAGTGTTTTGTGGGGAGCCAACCGTCAAATCTGATGGTTGGTATTTTTTTGACTAAAAATAAGTGGCGAGCGGAGAATAAGAATTATAGAAGATTGTTTTGAATTGGAGGAATTGGTATGAAGGAAACTATAGAAAAGATGAATGAAAGTGTGGGAAAATGTGCAATCAATATTCGAAGTGTACAGGCTTCTAATGTATATAGAATCAATCATGAATACAAACGGAAGCTAATTGAAGATAAGAAAGCAGTATACGAGGAAGAAAAACTTCTATATGGAAAAGCGGTGATCAGTGAAAGCCTTTTTGCGAGATATGCAAGACATCATGGCGTGACAGTGAATGGGAAAAATCAAAGCTTGGATTTTGTGATGATGCGATTTGACTATAGTGTAAAGGCTGACGATTCAAATGAGAAAAAATGTGAAGCCAGGGGTTTCTGCCGATAACCTGAGAAAACTATATTATGAGAACGGTGTGACCATTGTCTGGAGGCAATATGACAAGGATGGAAATGAGATTGAAGGAAAAAGGAATCCTGTAAAATATCGGATGTTGTACCGAAGCACTGGAAAGGCTAAGGAAGGATATTGTGTATTTTGCAGAGAGGAATTACACAAAAAATTACAGGAATATCTGACTATGGATTTATGGAATCGGATCCCAAATGAAGCGGGGGCGAAGATTGTTGAATTATCAGCGTATGCGCCGCTTATCACGGCAACCGCTATGCGATATATTCACATTCCACTAAACAACATTTTTGTGGTAAAGGATGAAGAAGTTTTTTGTGAGAAAGAGGCTTATATTGTACGTTATGAAGAAAATAAGGGATGCTATGTAGATCAGGATTGTAAAGCCGTGAAAGTGAAGAATGTTCTGTGGGATGGAATGGGCATCATTGATGAGAGTTTGTTTCCTGAAGATATGGATGGGTTCATTTATTGTAGAAGCCATTTCTTTAAATCTTGTTTGTTTAGAGGAAATATACAGGATTATTTCCGGGATCATTATAAGGAAAAGTATGAAGAAGCCTATGCAACGGATATGCTGGGGCGCAAGATGAAGGTTTCAGATATCAAGGTGATTGTTACGGATAATTCGCTGAAATGGTTAAAGTTCAAAGAAAACATGAGCGATTCGGGTTCAGAGAAAAATGCTTTCCGCTATTACAGGAAAGTTATGAAGGATGATGGGGAAATTTTTGAAATTGTGAAAACAGGGCATCCAAGCAAGTATGGAAATATGCAGAGATCTTCTTTTCAGATGAATAATACGTTATTGACAACAGATAGAGAGGTATTGGAAAGAATTGTTTTGCCAAGTATTCAATATTGCAATACCCTGAAAACGAACATAGAGAAATATTTAGAGTTCTTAGAGGCAACGAATACATCATATAGTATCAACCATGTGTTGATTGATTTATATAGAAGAAACCCGGAAGTGGAATACTGGAGTTATTTTAAGAAAAAGCGTGTAGAGAAGATCAGTGATTTTAAAAGAAACCGCTTGCAGCAGGGAAAATTGTTACAGGTAGGAGATAATCTGACGATTTGCGGCAATGTGATTTCGCTTCTGAAGAAAGTAACAGGGGAGGATTTCTTTGAGGAAGGATGTTTTTCAGCACAGGATGATGCCATCCAATGTTATACAGAACGATTCCCCGAAGGAGAAAGACTTGCGGGTTTTCGTTCACCGCATAATAGTCCTAATAATATTATTTGCCTGAAAAATGTGTACCCAGAAACATTGATAAGATATTTTCCAAAGTTGGGGAAGAATGTAATTGTAATTAATGGAATAGGAACAGATGTACAGGAACGTCTCAACTCCCAGGATTTGGATAGTGATACGATTTATACAACCAATCAGGCGGATATTGTGGCGTTGGCAAAGAAAGCATATTGCGAATTCCCAACAATCAAAAATGGGATCATTCCATCCCCAAACCTGTATGATAAGAGCATGGCTTCTTATGCTAAAATGGACAGTATAATTTCTAAAAATCAGATTGCAATAGGAACAGCCAGTAATGTGGCACAGCTGGCGCTGAGTTATTGGTTTGATGGAGACTGTAAGAATAAAGAATTGGAGGATGTATTTATTATTTGTGCGGTGCTGGCGCAGGTGGCTATTGATTCTGCAAAGAGGACGTTCGATGCGGATGTGTCTAAAGAACTTTACTGTATTATGAAAAAACATTATATGAATCCTAAAGAGAAATATCCCAGGTTTTATGCAGAAATTGAAAAGTACAAGAATAAAAAGAAAAAGGGGAAAAAGAAGGAAATCCCAGAAGATAGGATTGGCAAGCTTAATTGTCCGATGGACATTATTTATGGGCTGATAGAAGAAGGAGTGATTGACCTAAGAAAGGACAAGATCTTGAATACGCCTACGGAAACAAGAATTAATAAATTTGTGGACTTTAAAGGCAGTTCCAGGAATGTCAACCGTTCTCAGTGTGATAAAATCCTTGGTATCGTAAAGGAATATCATAAGAAAGTGAAAGATTTGGACAAAACTACAGAATCCTATAAAAATGAACAGATGGTTTTTTTTGATACTTGTCGGGATAAATTGAAGAACTTGAAGATAAAAGAAGATACGATGAAGAACCTGGTGAAATATGCATTTGAAGGTGAGAATGTGTATATCAGAGATCATCTATTGGTTATTTTATATGAAAAGGATAGAGATACATTTTTGAACTGTTTTCACAAAAAACATGACAAAAAGCATGTGAAAACATGTGAAAAATAAACAAAAATCAATATTTCCCTATGGAGAGGATGAACGGAGCGTAAGCTTAGTAGTCTTTTATGACAAAATCCTTTTTATTTCTATTGGCGAGTTATATCGGGATTTTGTTATATGCTGCTGGTACATGAATTCAAACGGCGTGTGCCAGCAGAACATCGAATCAAAACTATTTATACATGATGGGCAGGCCAACTCCCAATACGCCTGCCCCAAATCCTTAATTTTTTTTGTCCATAAAATTGGAGATATCCAGAGAGAGGGGGGATGACAGTGACGCAGGAAGAATTGAGAGATTTATATAAGACCCGATTGGAACGGGAGAAGCAAAGCTACATTTCCCAAAAGGTCAGTATTGATGCAAGTATTTTATCGAAATTCAAGTTGGGAAAAATTGATCTGTACCCACATTTATTTTCAAGATTAGAAGATTATCTTACCAATTCATAATTCTATCTTTTATCTATGGCATAAAGCCAGTCAGACCATTTCGGTTAATGAAATCATGAAAAATATCAAATTTTAGGAAGGAGATTTTCTTGAGTAATAACAATTTCTTTATACAATTAACAGCGATGCTGCATAAATCGAAAAGTGAGCAGCAGTTAAAATCAGATGCGGAAAATCTGGGAGACATACCAGTAAAGCTGGTGGGACACCTGGATACCGCGAAAACACAGCAGGCAATCCAGAAGCAGTTGAACGAAATGGGGAACCAGACCATTAACATAACCACTACGGTCAATAAAGGAGCTGCGCAGAATGCCGCAAAACAGGCCGTAAATAGTGCACAAGGTATTGCCAATAAAAATAAGGTGTCTCTTGATTTTGATGTGAATAAACAGAAGTTGGTAAACCAGATCAAAATTTTAGGCAGAGATAACGACAGACTTTTTGGCAGTCAGGAAATGGCAGAAAAATATAATCAGCTTCTGGATTCTGCCAATATTGCGAACAATGCAAAAGACCTGAAATCTTTGCGGGGGCAGTTGACAGCCTTTAAAACAGAATTGAATGCAACGAACAATGCGGGTAAGACCTGGGGAAGCAGTTTTAAGGATTCTATTCAGAATTTTACCAGGCTGTTCAGTGGGGCAAGCTTCCTGTATGCAGCAGTCAACCAGACGAAAGCTTCTGCCGCAGAGGCAAAAAAATCTGGACGACAGACTGGTAGACCTGCAGAAGGTGACGGATGAGATTGCAGATCGGGATGCTCTATATCAGTATTTTGACAAGGCAATAGATAAGGCCAAAGAGCTGAATGTAAAGGTAGATTCCTTATTATATGCCATCACAGAGTTTAAGAAGATGGGGTGGAGCCTGCAAGATGCGGAGCTTGGCGGCCAGTGGGCAACGATTCTGGAAAACGTTGGAGACGTGGACATTGATTCAGCCATTGGTTCTATCAAGTCTTCCATTGCTTCTTTTGAAAAAATCGGTGGCTATGGCAATGACCAGATGGATAAAAAGCTGGAAGCCTACACGGATTTGGTCAATGAGATGTCGAATAAGTACAGCATTGACGCGGAAGGATTGGCAGAAGCAATTCGAATATCAGCAGGAACCCTTACCCAGGCACATACTTCCATTGAGCAGGCGGCAACCATGTTTGCTACAGCCAACCGCTATTACAATGATCCTAATTATCTGGGCAATACTGCCAAGATCGGCTCTTTGAGATTACGGGCTTCCGAAGATGCCGACGCAAAGAACGAATTGCAGCAGTTGGGAGAGGATATTGACGATGTAGCCCAGTCTGCAAGTAAACTGCGGGAGAAACTGCTAAAATTAACCAACGTGGATATCATGGAAGCAGATGGGAAGACGTTCAAGAGCTTTTACGATCAGCTGTATGAGATTTCACAGGTGATGGATCGGCTTTCTGACGTAGATCGTGCCAACGTATTAGAAACGATTTTCGGAAAAGCCCGTGCTGCTGGTGGCGCTGCCTTATTATCCGGTATGAAGGAGAGTGCAGAAGCCTATGAAACGGCCATGAACAGTGCAGGAAGCGCGACAAAGGAATATGAAACATGGATGACCAGTGCGGATGCAGCCCAGCAGCGTTTTTCCAATTCTGTTACGGAGACCTACCAGAATATTGTGAACGGCAATACCGTACGTGATATGGCAAATTTGGGTGCATCTGTTCTTGATTTTGCTAATTCTTGGGGACTGGTGGAAGGTTCCTTAAAAGGTGTGCTGGCACTGGGCTTGGGAAAATTTCTTGTTACAGGAACGACTGCTTTTCTTGCGGCTACCAAGCAGGTGGAAAGCTATGGAAAAGCTTTACAGGCGGCAAATAATATTCCCAATGAAAATCTGAATCAAAGGTTCCAATTTCTGAAAAGTATTGCTCTGGAAACCGGCAATTTAACAAATGCGCAGCTGAAAAATGTGCTGGCAAGTCAGGCGTTATCCCAGCAAGACCGAATTCGTATTCTGGAAATGCAAGGTATGACAAGAGAGATGGCATTGCAGCGTTTAAATGAGCTGGGGCTGACACAGAGTACCAATGCGCAAACTGCTGCCAATGCGGCACAGACAGCATCTACTTTTTCTTTAAAGGCTGCAATGATCGGACTGGGAAATACGATTCGAAGCGTTTTCCTGTCAAATCCTGTTGGGATTGCGCTAATGGCAATCAGCATTGGTGTCAGTGCGGTAACATCCGCAGTTTCCAAGCATAATCAGAAAATAGAAGAAATGCGGCAGAATGCCAAAGAGGCAGCAGAGGAAGCCAGCACGCTGGGAAATGAAGTCTCAGAACTGGCGAACAAATATTTGCAGTTATCAGAGGCCGTAAAGACAGATTCCAGTGTAAAAGAAGACCTGATGTCCACACAATCTGAATTGTTGAAGAAGCTGGGGGCAGAGGGTGAAAGCGTTGACAGTCTGATAGAAAAGTATGGTTCTTTGTCAGAGGCCGTAAAACAGATGAGTTTGGACAGCTTAAAAGAAGCACAGATTGATTTGCTGGCAGGTGTGGATGCTTCAAAAGAAGAATTGAAGGATGCCGGAAAAGACAGTTTTGGCGGTGCCTGGAAGCAGTCTATCATTGCCATGGGCAAAGAGGCGGCAAAAGCATGGCAGGTACTAGATGATGCCGGTATCATCAGCAGTGGAACTCATACGGATCGCGGCGGGGAATGGTTCCTTTCTGGTGATTCCAGCGTGGAAGGTGTATTGCAAAATTACAAGGAAATCGAAGCAGCCTTAGAAGCATTGCGGGATTCCCATGCATTTACAGCAGAAGAATTATCCAACAATACTTTATATAAAGAACTGTATAGCAGATATAGCGATTTGAAAGAATCTGTGGACGGATACAATTCTTCCATTACAAATCTGAATCAAAACTTGGCGCAGCAGACAACTTTAACTGCTTTACAGGGCAATACGATTCCTAATACAGAAAAAGATTTTGATGCTTTTCGACAGGAGTTAATCAACACTGCGATTGCAAGCAAACAGTTTATCGGTGATGAACAGGCGATCACTGATGCGATCAATCAGTTTCTATCTACCCTTCCTGAGTTTGAAGGCTTCTACAGCACTCCGTTACAGAATGAATTGGATAAAACGGGAGAGGTGCTTTCTAAGTGGGATTATGCGACCACACTTTCCAATCTTGACAAAACAAAAGACGCTTTTGAGGCGCTGGATTCAGCCTATGCCAAACTATTCGACAATGATAAAATTACAGGCATTGATTTTGATGATCTCACAACCATTAATGAAAAATTCTCTGACGTATCAGGCATAGATACCTATATCAAACGGATTCAAGAAGCAGGTCAGAATACAGAACAGGTGAGGGGTATATTTGAAGACCTGATAGACGCTTATATACAGCAGACTGGTATTCTTGAAAATGTGACGGAAGATAATAAGGATCTGATTGCATCTTATCTGGAAGAGATGGGCGTGGCAAATGCGCTGGAACTGGTTGAAAATGCACTTGCATGGCAGACAGATGCATTGGCGGCAGAAAAGGAATTTGCAGCAGAAAAAGGAATCGAGCTGGTAAATGCGACCGCAGATGAAATCAATGCTTTTGTGGATGAAAAAGGATATTCTGAGCAGACAAGGCATGAATTACTGCTTCTTGCATTACAGAAAGAATATGTCAATCAGACTGCCCTTGACTTTTCTGGGGACTTAACAAGCCTGATGTCTTATATGACGGCACTGGGATCGGCGACAACTGCATTGCAGATGTTTAACAATGCGAAAAATGGAACGGGTTCTTATTCTGGTAAATATGTGAACACTGCCGCCATGTCACAGTTGAAATCTGCTGCATCATCTGAAGTTGAAAAAGCAATTAGTAACGCAAAATCTCAAATCAGTAAGTCGAAAGGTTCTTCTTATAATCCCAATAAATCCAGTTATAAAGGCGGCTCTTCTACAGGAAAGAATAAGTCCGGCAGTTCCGGTAACAAAGGTGTTTCTGGCTCTGGTTCTAAAGCCCAGGAAGACACCTATGAGAAAGAAATCGACTGGTACGAAAAACGTGTCAAGAAACTTGATGCACTCATCAATACCTTAAAGGCCGACATCGAAAATGTTCTTGGCTCTGTTGCAAAAAATCAGTTGGTAGAACGTCAGCTGACAATCACAGAAGAAAAGATTAAGAACACCTCTGATGCGCTTTCTATGTATGAACAAAAAGCGGCTGAAGCTTTATCTAAGGTTCCATCAGAATTTCGTGATAAGGTTATGAACGGCGCTGTTGCACTAACCGATTTTATTGGCAAAGGCAATGAAGATACCGTAGAGGCTATCGAGAACTATCAAACATGGGCAGATAAAGTAGCTGATGTAAAACAGAATCTTTCCGAGTTGAAAGAAACCATGCGAGAACTTGAACTAGAGAAGTTCAATAACATCATCGAAGAATTTACCAATAAGTTCGATATTCACGATCAAGCCATTAATAATATAGATAAGCAAATCTCTCTCTTTGAGGAAATGGGGCTACATATTGGCGAAGGATTCTATAATGCCCAAATCAGTGAAGCCACTAAACAGCTGGAACACCTACAACAGGAAAAAGAAGCTCTTGTAAAGCAGATGAATGAATCTGTAGATAGTGGACGTATTGATGCTGGTTCTGACCAGTGGCTTGAAATGGTAAAAGAGCTTAGTGATTTGGATGGTAATATTCTGGACTGTAAGACCGATATAGAGAAATTCAACAATTCCATCCAACAGGTACATTGGGATAATCTGGATGAACTGTCCGATAGATTAAGTGGTATTAAGAGTGAATTGGAAAATATTGCTTCTCTGTTGGAAGATGAAGATGTAATTGATGATAATGGGAATTGGACTGTTGAAGCCATCACTCGTCTTGGTCTGGCTGCACAACAATATGAAGAAGCCGAGTATCGTGTCAAGAAATATAGTGATGAGATTGACGGTTTGAATAAGGCTTATCTGGAAGGAAAGTATTCTGCTGATGAATATGCAGAAAAGCTTCAGGAATTAAAGAATGCCCAATGGGATGCAGTAAACGATTCCGAATCGGCTAAAGATGCAATCATTTCTATTAATGAGGAGCGGATTGACGCATTAGAAGAAATGAAGCAAAAAGAAATTGATGCGATGCAGGAGGTCATAGATAAGCGGAAGGAAGAACTTGATGCCGAGAAAGACCTTGCCGATTATCGGGAACAGTTGGCCGAAAAGACCAAATCGGTTACTGACCTTGACCGTCAGATTGCCGCCATGTCGGGTGATACTACTGCCTCTACTGTAGCAAAGCGTAAGAAATTGGAAGCACAACGGGCAGAGGCACAGAAGAATCTTGATGATTTCAACCGTGACCATGCGATTGATGCTCAGAAAGAAGCTTTGGACAAACAGTTGGAAGATTTTACCAACGAAAAGAATGCGGAGATTGAAGCTTTAAAGGCTACCCTAGATGATAAGAATGCATTGTATCAGCAGTCTTTCGAGCTTGTAAAGGCGAACGCTTCTACTATTGCTGATGAACTAGACAAGCTGTCTGCCGCTCATGGTGTTACGATTTCTAAGAATATCACTGATCCATGGAAAGCAGGACAAAACGCCATTGCTGGTTATGGAGTAACTTTAACCACACAAACAAGTGTGTTTACTGGATGCCTAGATATTATTAATACTGAAATTCAAAAAGATCAATCTTCTGCGGATGAATTGTCTAAAAAGATTGGTGAAGCTTTTGCACAAAAAATCGGATAATTTGTGTACGGAATTAGATAACGCTTACAATAGTGCGGAGAATCTGAATAATCTGGCTGCTTCTTTACATAAGAATTTTGTAGATGCGTTAGAAAGTGGATATAATGTTGATAGCATTGTAAGTAGGTTGAACGAGGTTAAAGATGCTGCCAACAATGCTGCTGACGCTATGCGTAATGTTGGCGGAGATTATGCGCCAAGTAGCGGAAGTTCAACAAAAACGCTGAAAGGATATCATATTGTAATAAAGTATGCTGGTGGCGGTGAAACAGAAATTAAAGGAAGACTGTTTAAAACTATTCAGGAAGCAGAGGATTATTACTTGATGAATGGTTCCAATTATGGACAGTATCTGAATGGAAAGAAAAAGACAGGACATAGTGTAAAGGCTGTATATGCCAAAGGTGTTAAGCGTACTAAGCGTGACGAACTTGCTATCACCCAAGATCCAAATGGCACATCTAACACCAGAGAAATGATTGTCTCTCCTTCTACTGGTCAGGTACTGATTCCTCTGACACAACAGGGGATGCTTACCAGTCTTAGAAAGGGTGATTCTGTTCTGCCAAATAAATTCACAGAGAATGTATGGGATATGGGCGAGAATCCTTCGAAGTTTATTGCAGAACAGCTAAAGAATAATCCGCTCGCAAACAAGTTAAATCTTGGTCTGGAATTGCCGAAAGTTACACCGTTGAATAATCTTGCCGGACTTGGCAATATCTCAATGGATAATCGTGTGATTGTACAAGGGGATATCAGTGAAGCCAATGTGAAGCGGATGCAGAACATTGCACAGCAGAGCTTTAACGCCAATTTTGAGAAATTGAACCGTAATTTGAGAAAAGTGGGGTTGAGGTAAACGTGAAGAACTTGCGGGAGAGGCTTGATTTTAAGGCTTCTCCCGATTTTGTATGCTTAGAAAACAGTACAAATGCCTACGGGCGGGTGATGTGTAGAAATTGGATACCGTAAAAACGGGAAATCAGGCACATTCACAACGTAGAAGAATAGGCCGATGTGTTGAAATTTTATGGGGTAAAACGTTATCGTAGGTGTTATCGTGAACTGAAGGATAATGGTTTGATAATCAAAATAAAATAATAAAGACCAATAACAACAGAAAATACAGAGGGTGATTTTATAGATACAGCAAAACAACAAGGGGAACAGGAATATCATTCCATTCCTGTATGGGAAAAATATACGTTGTCTGTGCAGGAAGCAGCAGCGTATTTTGGATTCAGTGATAAGAAGATCAGAAAAATTGTGGATGAACACGAAAATGAGAATTTTGTATTGTGGAACGGAACACGCCCACGGATAAAAAGGCAATTATTTGAAAAATTTGTAGATGAAAAATTGACAGCCATTTAGTGTTGACAAAAATGGTTTTCATAGATTTTGAGCTTCGGCTATGGTATAGTAAATCTATCCAAGTTGAGGCTCTTTTGCATGAAAGGAGAAATGCCCGTTGTCAGAAGTTAGAAAAGACAGCAAAGGACGTAGATTAGCAATCGGAGAGAGCCAAGACAAAGACGGAAGATACCGGTATGTATACAAAGATGCGTTTGGAAAGCGAGCATCTGTATACAGTTGGAGGCTGACGAAATCAGACCCGCATCCCCAAGGCAAGCGCAAGGATATTTCACTGCGAGAGAAGGAAATGGAGATTGGAGGCGCTTTACGTGATGGGATTGCCGCCAACGGTGGAGATTTAACGGTATTGGAATTGGTACAAAAGTATGTAAAACAGAAAAGAGGCGTAAAGCATAATACACAGGCGAACTATCAATTCGTCATCAATGTAATTAAGAAGGAAAGCTTTGGAGCAAAGCGGATTGACAGTATTAAGTTATCAGATGCAAAAGCATGGCTGATTAAATTACAAGATGATGGTAGAGGATATAGCAGTATTCATTCTATCAGAGGTGTTGTAAGACCAGCTTTTCAAATGGCAGTAGATGATGATTTAATAAGGAAAAATCCGTTTGCATTTCAACTTGCGACAGTGGTTGTCAATGACAGTGTGACGCGTGAAGCGCTTACACGAAAGCAGGAAAAAGCATTTTTGGAATTTGTAAAAAATGATAAACACTTTTCCATATACTATGATGGTATCTATATTTTATTTCATACAGGGCTTCGCATTTCAGAATTCGTAGGGCTTACCCTTTCTGATATCGAGTTTGACGAACAGCGGATCAAAGTGGATCATCAGCTTCAGAGAACCAGAAATATGAAATATGAGATTGTGACACCAAAGACAGACAGTGGTGTTCGCTATATTCCCATGAATGAGGATGTGGAGGATTGCTTTCGAAGAATCATAGAGAACAGGAAGCGCTTGAAAATTGAGCCTATGGTAGATGGCTACAGTGGGTTTCTGTTTTTAGATAAGAACAATATGCCTATGGTGGCACTGCATTGGGAGAAATATTTCCAGCACATTGTAGAGAAATATAATGCGACTTATAAGATGCAGATGCCGAAAGTCACACCCCACGTTTGTCGGCATACGTTTTGCAGCAATATGGCGAAATCGGGAATGAATCCCAAGACATTGCAATACATTATGGGACATTCAGATATAGGAGTTACCCTTAATACATATACGCATTTGCAGTTTGAGGACGCCCTGAAAGAGATGAAAAAAGTCGTGTGCTAAAAATTTTGAATTTAGGACAAATTTAGCACAAACGAAGGAAAAAATTATGCAAAGTTATTCCCAAATAAGCCTGAAAAAGTGTACAAAAGCACTGCCATAGCAATGTTGAAAAATTGTTGTAAGTGCCGAAAATACGGCAAAAATAAGCATTTTAAGGAGTTTTAAGGGTATGATAAAAATACTGTTCATCTGCCACGGCAGGATTTACCGGGCATGATGAAAAGTCTCATATCGTCTCATAAGCCCCGTTTTTAAGCGTTTTTTGTGCTTCAGTCTCAAATTTACCAAAGATTTACCAATATTTCTGGAGAGCCAGACTTGCAAAAAAATGAGCCAGAATGAGGAGATTAAAACATGAGCGAATTGAAACCAAGAATAACGGAAAACGGAATTGATTATATCCTTGTTGGAGATTACTACATCCCAGACTTGAAGCTGCCGGAAGAACGCCGCCCCATCGGAAAGTATGGACGGATGCACCGGGAATATTTAAGAGAAGTCCACCCAGCCAGATTGAACACATTGATACTGACCGGAGAATTGTGGACATATCTTGCAGACCTGAACGAACAGGCACAGGAACGGTTAGACACTATCATGGAGCAGATGAAAATTGCCGAGGGCGTAACCGAGGAATTAAAGTGTACCCGTCAAATGGAATGGGTGCGGCGGTGCAATAATATCCACAATCGGGCAGAAGAAATTGTTTTGCATGAGATAATTTATTCATAATAGTATGGTGTCAGGATTATGACAAATCAGAGGTTAAAAGGTGCGTTATGTTAAAAAGCATAGGGTTATATTTTAGAAAAATAGATTTTCTGAATTTTGCAATTGGAGCTATAATGCCAATCATTGTATTGTTTATAGTTTATTCATCAGTCAAATCAAATATAATTCTTCAAGATACTGATTTTTTATCACTGTTGATGAATCATAAAGGGAAATTCATATTTTACTTTTTCGTGTCCTTTATTGAAGAAGTTATTTTTAGAGGAATTATTTTTGGGCTGTTGCTGCAAAAATGTAAAAATAAGTATTTGAGTTGCGTAATAGCTGCACTTATTTTTACACTACCACATATTTTTAATACCGATAATATTTCTGTTCTGGTAATGTTTATTTTTCCTTTTCTATATGGAATATTTGCCAATGAAATGTTTTACACTACAAAGAGTATTTGGATGCCCACAGGATTTCATTGGTTATGGAATTATACAATAACAAGTTTGTTTCTTGTTACAGGAACACAAAGTTTCATATATGTACATATCATAGCAGCAATGATTATAATGATACCGTTGTTTTACATTGTTATTGGGAAAACACGCCTAAGTGGCGATTGATAGCTTACAGTTTATCGCTTTATACAACTCCCTTTTCGGAATTGTGTACCCACTGAAAACGAGCCTATAAACATGCATTCACAATGCATAAAAACACGTTCTGGCTATTTCCCACACATTGAAATATACACTTAGATAACGTATAATACGAAATATATTTTGGGGAGGATTATGACCATGAAAAAGAAATTATGCAGTATGGTTTGTCTTTGCTACTTTGTTTCAATTATGTTATGTGCATGTGGAAGAAAAGAACAGGGGAATCCTATTAGATTGCCAGCCAGAGAGGATATTGTATCGATTGGTGTCTCTGACGGTGACAAATATGCTATATCACCTAACACAGAAGGTGAAGCTACGGAGTTTATTGATGAATTTTTATCTATGCTAATGGATATGGAAACAACCAGTCAGCAATCAATCAATGATGCACCGGTCAACAAAGATTCTATTACGATCAATATAAATTGTGATGGGGCGGCAGGAACTACTCTTTTTTACTATGTAGATAAAGGAATCGAATATGTAGAACAGCCATATCAAGGAATTTATAAACCAACGCCTGCTTTAGGTAATTGTATAACTGAAATGCTTGCTTCGGCAGATAATAGACCGCTAATGGTAACATTTCAGGCATCGGTAATTGAAACGAATCATGATTCAATAATAGTAAAACCGGTAGATGGTTCTTTGGAACTTGATTCAGCAGATAAGTTTTATATATCAAACGAAGAGAACCTTGAATTGCAAATTGGAGATTTCGTAGAAATTAGCTATAACGGAGAAATAATGGAATCATATCCTGCACAATTAGGAGAGGTTTATAAAATTACCGTGATAGAACAGACAGAAGCAAATGCCATGTGGGATAGAATACCTATGGTAAGAATAGATGGTAAATTATACTACGATACAGGGAGAGAAAGCATCATGGATGCACGTTGTGGCACTATGGATGGAGAAATAACATCAACTGTCGATGGAACTGAAATACCAACAGAAGATAATCAGTCTAATTTTGGAAGTGGATTTGGTTATCAGTATGGAGCAGACGATACAATAGAAATTTATATGAATGAAAAGTGGTTCGTCTTTGAATACAGAGAAGAATCTGAATGAGAGAATAAACGATAGATAAGTTAAATTAAATTCAAAAGGCTGTCTCAATAAAGGGATAGCCTTTTTCAATTCTCAGCCTAAATTTTCTCAATATTCAGTAGGCAAAATCCAAGATACAGTTGCTCAAATTGCTCGAAAAATTAAAAAATGTATGAATATACACTAAAATTTGGGAAATGAACAGCGGGAACACTTTTCCGAAAAGGGAGTTATACAATATCAACTGAATAACCACAGCACAAACCGCTGCTACATGGAAGCTAACAAACCATGCAACAGCGGTTTTTCTTTATCGTTTTTTCCTCTGGCTGATAGGCGTTCCCATTTTCTTTGACTTTTTGAGAATCCGAATCAGCCAGCGAAATTCTTCGTCTGACAGATTTTTATAGTTGATGCCGAGCTGTTTGCAGTAAAGTACAACGAGCTTTTCATCCCGGCTGCCCTTGAAATTTTCGACCGCTTCCAGATTTTCTTTCAGTTCATCGGCAACGGTGGTCTGGGGCGCACTTTCACTGTCCTTTTTGTGAGCTTCCCGAATATCCCGGATAATGAGATTGAGGTCATCCCGTACCATGTGACTGAAATATTCATCATCACTGATATGGGCAGCTTGCAGCACCTTCAAATGCGGGTCATCTTCGCCGGGGCGATACCGTTCAATGATTTCATGCCGGACGGTATCGACAAGGGCGTTGAGATTCTGAATCTGCATGGTGGCAATCCCATCCACATAAATCTCAATATCCGCAAGAAACTTGATAAAGTCCTTATGGGTGGCAAGTTCGCAGAGCAGACGGTTGTTAATCCTTCCGCTTTTCAGAAGTGCCACCATTTCATCACTCAAATGCAGTTCCCTTAATGGCGTGTTGATCTCAACCATGTTCTCTGTCCGGCAAAAGAGATAATCGAGGGACACCCCATAAAAATCTGCCAGCAGGATAAGGTTGCCATGATTGATTTCCTTATAGTCATCTTTTTCATAACTTCCAAGAGCTGATTTTGAAATACCTGTTTGCTCTGCCAGTTCTTCCAGTTTTAATCTTTTGTTTAATCGTAAATCTTTTAGCCGTTCCTGTATTGTAGTAGCTCCGTTCATTGAAGCAGTTCCCCCTTCTGACAACATTTATAACCGTTGAATTGATTATACCATATCAATTCCGCAATCGTGGAAATTTCTGATTTTTACCCCTAATTCCTACTTTGTGGACATACGGCATAGGGCACAAAAATGTTCTATGATACAGGTAGTTCATCGATGGATTATTCCAATCGAATGACCAGCCTGTGTGGGATATGCTTCCCCGGCGATGTAGTGCCATGACTTTTGGCAGGGATGTGGAGGAACCCTGACCGAAACGAGCATACCAAAGGGAGCGATACGCCGCTGTGAGATTCAGGGGAGGAACGACACCGGGGAGAACTGGCGAACTGACACCGAAATGATACCGAAACACGACAATCTGATAGGGGGACAGTCTACCCTATCGCTGATACTTCGGGAGATTTTAAGCGGCTCTATGGCTGTAATTTTACCGAAAATCGCCCCGAAACCATACACTAAAACGGGAGGAAGCGCAATATGCCGAGAATGAGCAAAAAGAGGAAGCATGAGCTTTCTTTTTACCTCAATGACCGGGGGCGTGTCACTTACAACGAATTATGCCGGAAATGCCAGCATGGGTGCAGGCAGAGCTTCCGGGCGGTTGTGATTGACTGCCCCCGTTATTTATCCAAACGAGCAAAGAAAAAGGAGGAACACACCGAATGAATTTTGAATTTATGACGATAGACACACCATTGCCGCCCTGTATGCCCTTTCCCAGAGCGTTGACAGGATTTCCAGTCAGCAGCACCGCAAAGGTCATGTACTGCCGGATGCTGGACGCTATGCTGTCCAAAGGGCAGGAGGACGAAAATGGAATCCTGTTTGTCTGCTTCCCTGTCACAGCCATTGCTACAGTCCTGTCCCGCAGCCCCATGACGGTCAAGCGTTCTTTGAATGAACTGGAAACCGCCGGGCTTATCATGCGGGTGCGTCAGGGCATTGGAGAACCAAACAGGATTTATGTGCTGATACCGGGAAAGGAGAACGCTGCCCTTGCCTGATACCTCAAAGCTGGAAAAGCTCAACCGGGAGTTGGAAAAAAGCGAAAAGAAACTGCGGAAAGCCATCAATGATGAAAAGGCGTTGCAGCACCAGTTGAAGCAGCTTACCCGAAAGGAACGGACGCACCGGCTCTGTATCCGTGGCGGTATGCTGGAAAGTTTTCTGCAAGAGCCGGAACGCCTGACAGATGATGATGTCAAGGTGTTGCTCAAAATCATTTTTCACAGGCAGGACACGCAGGAATTATTGAAAAAACTGCTGGAACGGAAGAAGCCAGAAACCCCTTAGTTTACTAAGGGCGCAATTATACACCACCCAGAGGTTGGTGCATTGCGTTCTCCGAAGGCTCCTCGCCGGAGGGCTGTGATTTTCCGCAGTCATGGTCTGCTCCAAATCATACAGGGGACGCTACGCTTCCCCTGCGCTGGCTACCACCAGCTACCCTTTTGTGGACTTGCCATCTGGGGACACCTTGCGTTGCAAGCTGTTCCCAGCCGACAAGTTTGAAGTTATAAGTGGATTTTTGCGAAGCTGTATGATACTATTATTTTATAACGCTTTGAAAATTCGTGGATTACTTAACAAATTAGAAGGAGGTATTTTATATGTTTAAAAAAGCTTTTTGGGTTCCTTATGAGGATAGTGCCAATTACCCAACTCTTGCAAAAACTATGGAAGCAATTTCAAAGTATTGTGAAGAAAATGGTAAGTCTTATACATTTATTAACGATGACGAAGTGGAGATAAATGGAAAAAGATATGAAATATATAGGGGCTACGAAAATGGTAGTAGGGGAAATTACGGCATAAAATGTAAAGAAAAATAAATCCAGTTTGTTATTCTACACACATCGGGTCAACTTGTCCCGAACTTTCACAACTAAATACCCGCCGCTTACACAGCGGCACACCGAGCAGGAAATCTGAAAAAGGTCTCCTGCTTTTTTTCTGCCCAAAATGAGGTGGTAAAACGCCACCCCATCCACCAAGCATAGAAAGGAGGGATACGAAATGCCCTGTCCACACAACGAAATCTCGATTGTTCAGCGTAGCCAACAGCAGTCTGCGGTTGCCGCCGCTGCCTACCAGAGCGGCGAAAAAGCTGTTCTGTGAATACGACCAAGAAGTGAAGCACTACCCAGAAAAGCGAGGTATCGTCCACAATGAAATCCTGCTCCCGGCAAATGCCCCGCCGGAGTATGCAGACCGCAATACTTTATGGAACGCCGCCGAAGCTGTGGAGAAACAATGGAACTCCCAGCTTGCAAGGCGGTGGGTGCTTACCATTCCAAGAGAGATACCGCCCGACCAGTACGCTGTCCTTGTCCGGGAGTTCTGCCAGCAACAGTTTGTTTCCAAAGGCATGATTGCTGACTTTGCCATCCATGACCCCCACCCGCCGGGACACAATCCTCACGCCCATGTCCTGCTCACTATGAGGGCAATGGACGAACATGGGAAATGGCTTTCCAAGAGCCGCAAGGTTTATGACCTTGACGAGAACGGGGAACGGATAAAGCTGCCATCCGGCAGGTGGAAAAGCCACAAGGAGGATACGGTGGACTGGAACGACCAGAAGTATTGTGAAATCTGGCGGCATGAATGGGAGGTCATCCAGAACCGCTATCTGGAAGCCAATGATCGCCCGGAGCGTGTGGACTTGCGTTCCTATGCCAGACAGGGGCTTGATATTATCCCTACTGTCCATGAGGGTGCTGCTGTCCGGCAGATGGAAAAGCGAGGTATCCAGACGAATATCGGCAACCTGAACCGGGAAATCAGAGCCGCCAACCGCCTGATGAAGTCCATCCGGCAGCTTATCCAAAACCTCAAAGGCTGGATTACCGAGCTGGGAGAAAAACGGAAAGAACTGCTTGCACAAAAGGCGGCGGAGGAAGCGACACTTCTTCCCAATCTACTGATGAAATATATGGAGATACGAAAGGAAGAACGGAAGGACTGGACGAGGGCTGGACAAAATCGGGGGACTTCACAGGACTTAAAGGCAGTCAGCGAAGCCCTGTCCTATCTCCGGCAAAAGGGGCTTTCCACTGTGGAGGACTTGGAAGCCTTTCTGGAATCTTCCGGGAAATCAGCCGCAGATTACCGCAGTCAGATGAAGCCAAAGGAAGCCCGAAGCAAAGTGATTGACGGACTGCTTTCTGCCCGGACAGACTGCAAGGAATGTAAGCCTGTCTATGAGAAGTACCAGAAGATATTTTTTAAGAAAACAAAGGAGAAATTCAACCAGGAACACCCGGAGGTTGCCCGGTATGCGAAAGCCGCCGCCTACCTTGCCAAGCACCCGGACGATAAGGACAGCACCCAAAAGAAGCTGCAAGAGGAGCAGGAAACGCTTCTGGAAGAAATTGCAGCCCTGAAAACACCGCTGACCGAGGTACAGGAGGATTTGAAGAAGCTGCGGGACATTCGCTACTGGGTACGGAAAGCCACCCCCGGCACAGAAGAAAGCAAAGAGCAGCCCAAGAAACAGCCTATCAAAGAAGTCTTGCAGGATAAGGCTGACGAGAAAAAAGCACAAAGAACTGTACCGGCACAGACGAAACACAAACAACAGGATATGGAACTTTAACAGGCACTTGCCATTTTCAATCAGAGAATGTCAGGTGCTTTTCCTTTTTCAAGGAGGGATAGATTTGAATGTATTTGAAGCTGTGAAGCAGTCCGTCACAACAAGACAGGCTGCGGAGCATTATGGAATCCATGTAAACAGGAACGGGATGGCTTGCTGTCCGTTCCATAACGATAAGACCCCAAGTATGAAGCTGGATCGGCGTTACCACTGCTTCGGCTGCGGTGCGGATGGGGATGTGATTGATTTTGCCGCCGCCCTGTATGGGCTGGGAAAGAAAGAAGCCGCCGTACAACTGGCACAGGACTTCGGGCTTTCCTATGAGGACTGGAAACCGCCGGGAAAGGCAAAAAAGCCCAAGCCCCGGCAGAAATCCCCGGAGGAACAGTTTCAGGAAGTAAAGAACCGCTGCTTCCGTATCCTTGCCGATTATCTCCACCTACTCCGAGTGTGGAGAAAGGAATATGCCCCGCACTCCCCAGAGGAAGCCTTTCATCCCCGGTTTGTGGAAGCCTTACAGAAGCAAGCCCAAGTGGAATATCTGCTGGATGTGCTTCTGTTCGGGGAAACAGAGGAAAAAGCGGCTTTGATTACGGACTACGGAAAGGATGTGATACAGCTTGAACAGCGAATGGCAGAGCTTGCAGCCGCAGACGCAGCAAGAACTAAAAAACACCATGAACGCCATGCAGCCGCCACAGAGCGTTGAGGAAATCAAGGCGGGACTGGAAACTACCGAGAAAGGCGGTGTCCGTCAGAGCATACGGAACTGCCTGACCGTATTCCAGCGTGACCCGCTGCTTTCCGGGGCTATCGCATACAACATCCTGACCGACCGCAAGGACATCATAAAGCCCATCGGTTTTCAAAGAGAAAGCACCGCCCTGAACGATACGGATATGAAGTATCTGCTTCTTTATCTGGAAGAAACCTATGGGCTTACCAATGAGAAAAAGATTGATAACGCCATCGGGATTGTGGCGAATGAAAACAAGTACCACCCCATCCGGGACTATCTCAATACCCTGGTGTGGGATGGGACAGAACGAATCCGTTTCTGTCTGCGGCACTTTCTGGGGGGCTGACGCAGACGATTACACCTATGAAGCGTTGAAGCTGTTCCTGCTGGGTGCAATCTCACGAGCCTTTCAGCCGGGATGCAAATTTGAAATCATGCTCTGTCTGGTAGGCGGTCAGGGGGCTGGCAAGTCCACCTTCTTCCGTCTGCTGGCAATCCGGGACGAGTGGTTCTCCGATGATTTGCGGAAGCTGGACGATGACAATGTGTACCGCAAGCTGCAAGGTCACTGGATTATCGAAATGTCGGAAATGATGGCAACCGCCAACGCCAAGAGCATTGAGGAAATCAAGTCGTTTTTAAGCCGGCAGAAAGAGGTCTACAAGATACCTTATGAAACCCACCCGGCAGACCGCCCCCGTCAGTGCGTGTTTGGCGGCACTTCCAATGCCCTTGACTTCCTGCCCCTTGACCGTTCCGGCAACCGCCGCTTTATCCCCGTCATGGTTTACCCGGAGCAAGCCGAGGTTCACATTTTGGAGGACGAAGCTGCTTCCAGAGCCTATATCGGGCAGATGTGGGCGGAAGCAATGGAGATTTATAAAAGCGGCAGGTTCAAGCTGGCTTTCAGCCCTGCCATGCAGCGCTATCTCAAAGAACACCAGCGGGATTTTATGCCGGAGGACACCAAAGCCGGAATGATACAGGCGTATCTTGATAAGTACACCGGGAGCATGGTCTGTTCCAAGCAGCTCTACAAGGAAGCCTTAAACCATGCCTTTGACGAACCGAAGCAATGGGAAATCCGGGAAATCAACGAGATAATGAACCAGTGCATTGACCGCTGGCGGTACTTCCCGAATCCAAGAATGTTTTCCGAATATGGCAGGCAAAAGGGCTGGGAGCGTGAAAACCCGGCAACGGACTTATGCAACCCGTCTGAAAAAACGATGGATGGCTTTGTGGAGGTCACAGAACAGATGAAGCTTCCATTCTGAAAATGACAGCCCGTTGCACCCCCTGTTGCTATCCCGTTGCCGAGCCGGTTGCAGGACATTAGCCCGGGAAAATCCCTTATTTCCGGGCTTTTCTCCCTTATGACAACCAAAACAACAGAAAAATAAAAGAAAAGTATAAATAGTAACCATCGTCAGATTGAGATTGTTTGCAAGGTCTTTTGAAGCCCGTTGCCGGACTTCGTTGCCGACACCCTCTGTCTGGCTATTTTTATGTGCGCAGGCAATGAGCCAAGTGGATATTCTTGCATATCTATGTGGCGAATGCTGCGACAACGATAATTATGGAGGATAACTGCCTATGGAGAATAATAAGATGAATGTTGAAGGAAAAAATTACTCGGATATTCCGGTGTGGCGTAGATATACGCTTACCATTGAGGAAGCTGCCAGGTATTATCATATCGGCGAAGGGAAACTGAGAATGCTAATTGAAGAGCATCCGAATGAAGATTTTTATGTTATGAATGGCAATCGAGCCTTGATTAAGCGTGAAAAATTTGAACGCTATCTGGATCAGGCAACGGCTGTATAACTGGCATTAGAAATGCTTAACAGAAATTCCGAAATCACATGGCATAACTATACGGAGAGCCGGATTTGTGATAGTATAAAACTGCAAGTCTGGCTCTCCTTATTCTGAAAGGAGAGATTTCGATGAGTGAAAAAAGACGAGACAATAGAAATCGGATTTTGCGTGAAGGTGAATACCAGCGTACAGATGGGAGGTATCGTTACCGATATATTGACGAGGATGGTAAGGAGAAGAATGTGTACAGTTGGCGTTTGGACAAGAATGACCCGACTCCCAGGGGTAAAAAGCGAGAGCTTTCGCTGAGAGAGAAGGAAAAGCAGATTCAGGCGGATCTGTTTGACCATATCGTTACCCGTGGCGGCAATTACACGGTAGTTGAATTGGTAGAGAAATATACTTCTCTGAAAACCGGTGTCGGTCATAACACCAAGGCGGGATATAAGACCGTAATCAATATCCTGAACAGAGAAGCGTTTGGAAAGCAGCGCATTGACAAGGTTCGCCTGTCTGATGCAAAGGCGTGGCTGATCAAGCTTCAGCAGGTGGATGGCAGAGGGTACAGCTCTATTCACTCCATCAGAGGTGTTCTGAGACCGGCTTTTCAGTTGGCGGTAGATGATGATCTGATCCGTAAAAATCCTTTTGGATTTGAACTGGCATCGGTGATCGTAAACGATTCCGTCACCAGAGAAGCAATTACCCGTAAGCAGGAGCGTGATCTTCTGAAATTCATCAAGGAAGATAAGCATTTCTGTCGATACTACGATGCGATCTATATTCTCCTTAACACAGGGCTGCGAATCTCGGAGTTCTGCGGGCTGACGATCTCCGATCTTGAGTTCGACCAGAAGCGTATCAAGGTAGACCACCAGTTGCAGAGAACATCGCAGATGCAGTATGTAATTCAGGCTCCTAAAACGGAAAGCGGTATCCGCTATGTGCCGATGAGCGAGGAAGTTGTGGCGTGTTTTCGCCGTATTCTTGCCAATCGAGTAGCACCGAAAATAGAACCGATGGTAGACGGATATGCTGGATTTTTGTTTCTCGACAAGAACGATAAGCCAATGGTCGCCCTTCATTGGGAGAAGTACCTGGAACATATTATTGAGAAATATAACAAAATTTACCGTATTCAGATGCCCAAAGTAACTCCTCATGTATGCAGACACACTTTTTGTTCCAATATGGCGAAATCCGGAATGAATCCAAAGACGTTGCAGTATATCATGGGGCATTCGGACATCAGCGTAACGCTGAATGTTTACACCCATGTGCAGTTCGATGACGCACAGGCAGAGCTGCTTCGAGTAGCAAAAGCCTAAAACACCCCGTTGGTACAGAGCATTTATTTACCAACAGATTTACCAATATTGCAGGGAAAAGCACGAGAAAATACGGGAAGATTTGAGAAGATACCCCGGAAACACAGAAACAGGAAAATGCCGAAAAAACCTGCAATATTGGGCATTTGAGAAGAAATACAAAGCAAAAACGGAGTTATAAGAATATGATAAAAATACTTTTCATTTGCCACGGCAATATCTGCCGCTCCCCCATGGCAGAATTTGTTTTAAAGGATATGGTCACCAGATGCGGCCGCTCTGCTGACTTTTCCATAGCCTCTGCCGCCACCAGCACGGAGGAAATCTGGAACGGTATCGGCAATCCGGTGTACCCACCGGCACGACAGGAACTGGCGAAGCACGGTATCAGCTGCGGGGATAAACGGGCGGTGCGGCTGAAGGCTTCGGATTATGATACTTATGATTATCTCATCGGTATGGATGATATGAATATCCGCAATATAGAGCGGATGACAGGGCACAGGGCCGGGGAGAAGATCCGGCTGCTGTTATCCTTTGCCGGTTCGACGGATGGCATCAGGGATCCGTGGTATTCGGGTGATTTTGAGGAGACGTACCGGGACGTGGAGCGAGGGTGTAAGGCACTATTAGAATATTTGTTGTCGCAGAAACAATAATGATATAATTTCTCAATAAGAAAGGCGAGGCAGGGGAACATTCCCTTGAATCGCCTCTTTTGCTGTGCTAGAGTTAGCATAGAGGGTTAGAAAATACTAACCAAAAGAGGTGGAAATATGTTTTTGGAAATCAGTGATTTGAAGAAATCTTTCGGCTCCGGCGACAGTCGGGTGGAAGTTTTGAAGGGAATCAACCTGGCGGTGGAGCAGGGAGAGATCTGTGTGCTGCTGGGCCCCTCCGGATCGGGAAAATCTACACTTTTGAATATCATCGGCGGCATTGACAGTGCCGACGAGGGCGAGATCCGCATCAAAGGGGAGCGGATGGGCAGCATGAAGGAGAAGCAGCTGACCATGTACCGGAGAAAGCATCTGGGCTATATTTTCCAGATGTACAATCTGATCCCGAATCTGACGGTGCGGGAAAATGTGGAGGTTGGCGCTTATTTGAGCAGTAGCCCGCTGGATGTGGATGAGCTGCTGCAGACGCTGGGACTTTATGAGCACCGGAACAAGTTGCCGAACCAGTTGTCCGGCGGTCAGCAGCAGCGGACGGCCATTGGCCGGGCCATTGTGAAGAACCCGGACATTCTGCTCTGTGACGAGCCCACGGGCGCCCTGGACTATCACACGTCCAAGGAGATTTTGAAGCTCATTGAGACGGTGAATGAAAAATACGGCAACACGGTGATCATGGTTACCCACAACGATGCCATCAAATACATGGCGGATCGGGTGGTGCAGCTGCGGGACGGCATGATCCGCAAGGACTATCAGAACGAGCAGCGGGTTGCGGCTGAGGATCTGGACTGGTAAGGAGGCTTTGGGAGACAAGATGAGAAATCCATTGTCCAAGCGGCTTCCCAGAGAGCTGAAAAGTGAGTTTGGAAAATATCTGGTAATTTTTATCCTGCTGACGGCGACCATCGGCTTTGTGTCGGGATTTCTGGTGTCGGACGGCAGCCTGATCGCGGCATATAACGAGGGCTTTGAAAAATATAACATTGAGGACGGCAATTTCCGCCTGTCGGAGAAGGCGAATAAGGCGCAGGTGAAGTATATCCAGGAGGAAGGTGCCGTTACCCTGTACGATAATTTTTATGCGGAGGAGGCACTGACCAACGGCAGTACCCTGCGGATTTATCAGAACCGGGACGTTGTGAACACGGTGTGCCTGATGGAAGGGGCATTTCCGGAGGCGGCGGATGAGGTGGCTATCGACCGGATGTATGCGGACAACAACAGCCTCCGGGTGGGGGATGTGCTGGAAAATACGGACGGCGGACAGTGGGCGGTGACTGGCCTGGTGGCGCTGCCGGATTACAGCTGTCTGTTTGCAGATAATAACGATTCCATGTTTGACTCGGTGAAGTTTGGTGTGGCGGTGGTGACGCCGGAGGCGTTTTCCAGGTACCGGGAAAAACAGCTGAACTTTGACTATTCCTGGATTTATGACGAGAAACCGGTGGATGAAACGGAAGAGAAGGACCGGGCGGAGGATCTGATGAAGCTGATCTCCGCGGAGACAAAGCTGGAAACCTTTGTGCCTCAGTATCAGAACCAGGCGATCACGTTTACCGGTGATGATATGGGCGGCGACCGGGCCATGGTCACTGCCCTTCTGTACATCGTCATTGCCATTATGGCGTTTGTGTTCGGTATTACCACGGCCAATACCATTGCCAAGGAGGCCAACGTCATCGGCACCCTGCGGGCTTCGGGCTATACGAAAGGAGAGCTGATCCGCCATTATCTGGCAATGCCTGTGGCGGTGACACTGATTGGCGCCGTGATTGGCAACATTGGCGGCTACACGGTGATGAAGAATGTGTGCGCAGGCATGTATTATGGAAGCTATAGCCTGCCGGTGTATGTGACCAGATGGAATGCCCAGGCATTTTTGCTGACGACGGTGGTGCCGGTACTTTTGATGTTGGTCATCAATATCTGCGTGCTGGCTGATAAGCTGTCTCTGCCACCGCTGAACTTTTTGCGGCGGGATCTGCGCAGGAGAAAACAGCGCCGGGCGCTGTATCTGAGCAAATATATCCCGTTTCTGGGGCGTTTCCGGATCCGGGTGATCTTCCAGAATATGAGCAATTACCTGATCTTGCTGGTGGGCATTTTGTTTGCCAATCTGCTGCTCATGTTCGGCCTGCTTTTCCCGGCGGTGCTGGCGCATTATCAGGAGACGATCCCGGATCAGATGCTGTGCAGTTACCAGTATATTCTGCAGGTGCCGCTGGACGCCATGAATGAGGATCGGAAGCTGGAAAGCCTGTTTTCCATGATGCTGTTTCAGCGGGAGGTGGAGACGGACAACGAGGATGCGGAGAAGTTCAGCGCCTATTCGCTGAAAACCGTGGATGGCAAATACAAGAGTGAAGAAATTTTGCTGTACGGCGTACAGGAGGACAGCCGGTATGTGCCCCTGTCTCTGGGGACGGAGGATGTGTATCTGTCCTCAGCCTACGCGGATAAATTTCTGATTCAGCCGGGAGATACGATCCGACTGAAGGAGGCCTATGAGGATACCACCTACGAATTTACGGTGACGGGCATCTATGACTATGACGGCGGCATGGCAGTGTTCATGAACCAGGATCGACTCAATGAGGTGTTTGACCTGGGATCGGATTATTTTTCCGGGTATTTTTCGGATACAGAGATCACGGACATCGACGAGGCGTATATCGGGTCTGTCATTGATCTGGATGCCATGACGAAGATTTCCCGGCAGCTGACGGTGTCCATGGGCGGTATGATGACACTGATCGACGGATTTGCCGTGGGCATTTTCTTCGTGCTCATTTATCTGCTTTCCAAGATCATCATTGAGAAAAACGCTCAGTCCATTTCCATGACGAAGATTTTGGGCTACACCGGCGGGGAGATCGCGGGGCTTTATATCATTCCCACGTCCATCATGACGGTGCTTTTCCTGGTTCTGAGCCTTCCCATTGAATATGAGATCATGGTGTGGCTGTTCCGGGAAGTGATGCTCCAGAGCATGAGCGGCTGGATCCCACTGTATATCGATCCCATGGTATATGTGAAAATGCTGGCGCTGGGCCTTCTGGCCTACGGTGTGGTGGCGGCTACAGAGCTGCGCAAGATCCGGAAGATCCCGATGAATGAAGCGCTGAAAAACGCAGAGTAAAGGCAGGAGGAGATCAAGATGAAGAGAAAGAAAGCATTGCAGGTACTTGCGGTGGCGGCACTGACGGGTACGCTGGCGTTGGGCCAGATCCTGCCCGGAAGTCCTGTGTTGCCGACGGAACGTGTGGAGACAGAGAAGGAACAGCCCGCAAGACAGGCGAAAAATACAGCAGATACGGAAGAAAATATAGCGGCAAAGGCCGTAGCAGATGTGGCGAAAAACGACGCGGCAAAGTCGAAGAATACGCAGGAGAAAAAGACATCCACCGAAGAGACAGACAAAAAGGACAAAGAGGAAACGGTTTATGTAAAGGCGGATGCGGACGGCACGCCAAACAAGATCACGGTGGAGACGGTGTTGCGTGCGCCGGAGAACGGGGAAAAGATTGCTGATGTTTCTACGCTTTCCGATATCCGCAATACGGAAGGCGACGAGGAATTTACGAAGGATGCGGACGGCGTTCTCTGGTGGGAGAACAAGGGCGAGGACATCCAATATAAGGGCGCAGCCCAGGCGGCACTGCCGGTGCAGGTGCATATCCAGTATTTTCTCGATGAGAAAGAGATCGCGCCGGAGGAGCTGGCGGGCAAAAGCGGCCATCTGCGGATGCGGTTTACCTATGACAATCAGGAAAAACGGACGGTGACGGTGGATGGAAAGCAGCGGGAGGTGTGCGTGCCTTTTGCGGCCATGTCTACCTGTCTGCTGCCCGCGGATGTGTTTTCTCATGTGGAGGTCACCAACGGTAAGCTGATTTCCATGGGTGACCAGAATCTGGCGGTGGGCACGGCGTTCCCGGGACTGGAGGAGAGCCTGAAGCTTGCCGACTACGAACCCACGGAGGATGTGGATCTACCGGACTACGTGGAGATCAGCGCGGATGTGAAGGACTTTGAGCTGTCCTTTACGGCAACCATTGTGACGCCGGGGCTGTTTTCGGAGATCGAGGACAGTGATCTTTCCGATGCGGATGACCTGACGGATTCCATGAAGGAGCTGATGGATGCCACCGACGAGCTGGTGGACGGCACCGACGCTCTCCACGAGGGGGCCCAGACGTTTCAGGATTATATGGGACAGTACCTGGATGGCATCCGGCAGCTGAACGACGGCACGGCGCAGCTACAGCAGGGCGTTTCCTTATTAAATGAAAAGAAAACAGATCTGGTAAATGGCGCCAAAGGGCTGGCGGAAGGGCTGAAAGCGTTGGATACCGCCCTGCAGGGGCTGGATCTTTCCGGGGAAACCGGTGGGGAAAATGCCGGGGCATCGGAGGCGGCACAGGCCAAGGAGGCCCTGACCGCAGCGCTGGGCGCTCTTTCTGCAAACACGTCCACCCTGACTACGCTGTTAAATGAGATCACCCTGCCGGACGAGGCATCCTTAAATGCCCAGGCCACAGAAAAAGCCCAGGCGGCGGCAAGAGAGGCCTTCGCCGGTGCGCTGGCAGACAGCGGGCTTTCCGAGGAAGACCTGGCTGCGGTGCAGGGCGCATTGGAGGCTTCCGTATCCAACATTTCCATTGACGGCCTTTCGGTAGGCGGCAGCTGGGATGCAGATGGCATTGCCCAGGCATCTGCAGGGATCCAGACGTCCCTTGCGACCATCAGCGCCTATGTGCAGCAGCTCCAGGAGAGTATGGGCGGCGACAGCGGCCTGACAGAGCAGCTGGCGGCGCTCAAACAGAGCGTTTCCCAGCTGGCAGCGGGCAGTGAAGCGCTGTCTCAGGGGGTAACCGCTTTCGGCGAGGGCATCGGTCAGCTGTCCCAGGGGGACGGAGGCGCTGACCAAGGGCACCGGCATGTTGGTGGAGGCCGGCGATCAGCTCTATGACGGTTTCGGAGAGCTGACGGATGGCACCGAGGAGCTGGCTGACGGCATGAAGACGTATAACGAGGACGGCATTCAGGAGCTGGGCAAGCTGGCTGGCAGTGATCTCAAAGAGGTGCTGACCCGGATGAAAGCGCTGCGGGAGGCAGATGGCCAGTACGACAACTACGCCGGGATCGCAGACGGCAGCACCGGCAGTGTGCGGTTTATCATAGAAACGGAGGAAATCGCGCTCCCGTGACGGAGCCGCGGAAGAGAATTTCATTGAATTCACGGAAAGGAAATGGTATACTCTGTATGACAGAAGGATATCATGTTTGTGAGAGGGCCATCCAATGAATTGTCGTGAAACACAGCAGATGATCGATCGCTATTTAAAAAATAATCTGGAAGAAAGTGAATTGCAGGCATTCCTTGACCATGTCAGGGAATGCCCTTCCTGTTATGAGGAGCTGGAGATTTATTATACGATAGAGTACGCCCTGGGATATCTGGACAATGGAAAAAAAGGAGCCACCAACCCCACCGAGCGGTTGAAGGAAGAGTTAAAAGACAAGGAGCGGGTGCTGCACCGGCACCACCTCTTCGGGATGTTCCGCACGACGGTCATCGGCGCGGCGCTGGCAGCGCTGGTGATCTGCGCCGGGATTCAGATCGGCCTGGTGGGAAGCGCCGAGGCAATGCAGACGACAACCGAAGGGGCAGAGCAGACGAAAGGCCCGGCGGAGGCGGGGACGATACCGGCGACAGCGGCGGACAGGAATGAGTTGCTGCCTGACGCGAAGGAACGTGAGTAAAACGGTCTGAGAACAGATCGCGGACTGATGTGTGCGGCCGAAATGGATACGGTATAGCGGCCGGATAGATAAAGGAGCAGAAGATGGACGGAAAAATCGTTTTGATTGATGGACACAGTATTTTGAACCGGGCCTTTTACGGGCTGCCGGATCTGACCAATGCGGAAGGATTGCACACCAACGCGGTGTACGGTTTTTTAAATATCCTGTTCAAGATCCTGGAGGAGGAACAGGCGGATTACCTGACGGTAGCCTTTGACCGGAAGGAGCCCACCTTCCGTCATGAGATGTATGAGGCGTACAAGGGGACGAGAAAACCCATGCCGGAGGAGCTGCGCCAGCAGGTGCCGCTGATGAAGGAAGTGCTGACAGCCATGGGCGTGCCCATCGTGGAGCGGGCCGGGTACGAGGCGGACGACATCATCGGGACGCTGGCGAGACGAAGCGAGGAGCAGGGGCTCTCGGTAACGGTGCTGTCCGGCGACCGGGATCTGCTGCAGCTGGCCACGGACAAGGTACTGATCCGTATCCCCAAGACGAAACGGAACGGCACGGAGATCGAGGACTATTACGCCAAAGATGTGCTGGCCCAGTATCAGGTGACGCCGAAGCAGTTCATTGAGCTGAAAGCGCTCATGGGCGATACGGCAGACAACATTCCGGGACTGCCGGGAGTGGGGGAGAAGACGGCCACCAAGATCATCGTGGAGTACGGTTCGGTGGAAAATGCCAAGGCCCATGAAAGTGAGATCAAGCCCAACAAGGCAAGGCTGGCTTTTGAAGAGCATTATGATCTGGCAGAACTCAGCCTGAAGCTGGCCACCATCAAGACGGACTGCGAACTGGATTACGATTATGAGAAAGCAAGGCTTCATAATCTCTATACAAAGGAAGCCTATGAGCTGTTCAAACGTCTGGGCTTCCGCAATCTGATCAGCCGTTTTTCCGAGGAGGAGAAGGAAGAGACGGCCAGACGGGAGATTGAAAGGATCACGGATCTGGCGGAGGCGCAGGAGATTTTTGACCGTGCCAAGAAAGCAGAGCGGGTGGGATTTGCCATTCTCACGGAAGACCATACTTTTGTGGGCGTGGCACTCTGTGAAGAAGAGACAAAGGTTTCCGTATTTTTGCCGGAGGGATTTCTGACGGAAAGCTATTTGCAGGATCAGATGAGTCAGGTGTGCCAACAGGCGGCCCTTTGTGCAGCTGTGGATGTGAAGCCCATGCTGGATTTCCTGGAGCCGGTCTGTCAGGGACGGCTGTATGACTGTGCGGTGGCGGCGTATCTTTTGAATCCGCTGAAAAGCGCATACCCCTGTGACGAACTGGTGAGGGAGTACACCGGGGAGCTGATGCCTGCCAGAGAGGAGCTGCTTGGCAAGCACACTTTTGCCAAAGCCCGGGAAGAGGAAGAAGAGAAGCTGGTGGTTTATGCCGGCAATCTGGCGGCAGGGGCCTGGAAGCTGCAGCCTATTCTGGAGGCGCAGTTAAAAGAGACCGGCATGGAGCAGCTGTTCCGACAGATCGAGATGCCCCTGGTCTTTACCCTGCATGACATGGAGCGGGCAGGCATGCGGGTGCAGGCGGAGGAGCTGAAAACCTACGGGGAGCAGCTGCAGGTGCGCATTGAGGTATTGGAAAAGCAGATCTATGAGGAGGCCGGAGAGAAATTCAACATCAATTCTCCCAAGCAGCTGAGTGTGATCTTATTTGAAAAGCTGGGGCTGCCCGGCGGCAAGAAGACGAAGACAGGATATTCCACATCCGCGGACATTCTAGACAAGCTGGCCCCGGACTATCCGCTGGTGGCGGACATTCTGGAATACCGGCAGCTGACGAAATTAAAATCCACCTATGCGGATGGCCTGTCGGCTTACATCGGGCCGGATCAGCGTATTCACAGTACGTTCAACCAGACCATCACGGCCACCGGCCGCATCAGCAGCACGGAGCCGAACCTGCAGAACATCCCGGTGCGGATGGAGCTGGGCCGCATGATCCGCAAGGTGTTTGTGCCGGAGGACGGATACGTGTTCATTGACGCGGACTATTCCCAGATCGAGCTGCGGGTGCTGGCCCATATGTCCGGGGATGAGATGCTCATTCAGGCGTACAAAGAAGCCCAGGACATCCACCGGATGACGGCGTCCCAGGTGTTCCACACGCCCTTTGACCAGGTGACGGATCTGCAGCGGCGCAACGCCAAGGCCGTGAACTTCGGCATCGTGTACGGCATCAGTTCCTTTGGCCTGAGCCAGGACCTGAGCATTACGAGAAAAGAAGCAGCAGAATATATCGAAAAATATTTTGAAACCTATCCGGGGGTCAAGGCATTTCTGGATCATCTGGTGGAGGAAGCGAAAGAAAAGGGCTATGTGACCACCATGTTTGGCCGCAGGCGGCCGGTGCCGGAACTGAAATCCAGCAATTTTATGCAGCGCTCCTTCGGGGAACGGGTGGCCATGAACTCCCCCATTCAGGGCACGGCGGCGGATATCATCAAGATCGCCATGATCCGGGTGAACGAGCGGCTGAAGCGGCAGCAGATGAAGTCCCGGCTGGTATTGCAGGTGCACGATGAACTGCTCATCGAAGCCTGGAAGGAAGAGGCAGAGCAGGTCAGACAGATCCTGACGGAAGAGATGCACCGGGCGGCGGATCTTCGGGTATCGCTGGAGATCGATATGCATGAGGGAAACAGCTGGTACGAAGCGAAATAAAGCCATGCGAAATCTGACGCAAAGATGTGACAGATGAAAACAGCAGATAAATAAATATAGGAAAAACGAGAGAAAAAGAAACGGGAGGAACGAGAGATGATGGTTCTGGGCATTACCGGTGGCGTGGGCGCCGGGAAAAGTACGGTTCTTGATTATATGAAGGAAAAATACCAGGCAGTGATCCTGCAGGCAGATCTGGCGGCCCATGATCTCATGCAGAAGGGCGCAGACTGCTATGATAAAATCGTGGAGACCTTTGGCACAGACATTGCGGGCGCTGACGGCCAGCTGGACCGGACGAAGATGGCAGCAGTGGTATTTGCCGACCAGGCGTTGCTGGAAAAGTTAAACGGTATCGTCCATCCGGCGGTGAAGCAGTATATTCTGGATCGAATCGGGGAAGAACGGAAGAAAGGCAGCTGTCGGGTAATGGCCATTGAGGCGGCCCTGCTCATCGAGGAGGGCTATGGTGCCATCTGTGACGAGCTCTGGTATATTTATGCCAGCGAGGACATCCGGCGGGAACGTCTGAAGGCGACCCGGGGCTATTCCGACGCACGGATCGACGGAATTTTCAAGAGCCAGTGTCCGGAGGCGGTTTTTCGGGCCAACTGCGCGGTGACCATCGACACGGGCATCAGTCTGGACTGCACCAAAGAGCAGGTGGACAGATTTTTACAGGAAAGGATCACGAAATAACATGAGATTTTGCAGCATTGCCAGCGGCAGCAGCGGAAACTGTATTTATGTGGGCACGGAGGATACCCATCTTCTGGTGGATGCCGGGATCAGCGGCAAGCGGATCGAGCAGGGCTTAAATGAGCTGGAGCTTTCCACAAAGGATATGGACGGCATTCTGGTGACCCATGAGCATGTGGATCATGTGAAGGGGCTGGGGGTTCTGGCGCGAAAATACGGCATTCCCATTTATGCCACGGCGCCCACCATCGAAGAAGTGAAATATATGTCCTCTCTGGGGAAAATTCCGGAGGAGCTGTTTCATCCCATCTGCGCGGACGAGCGATTTTCTCTGGGAGATATCCAGGTGAGCCCCATGCACATTTCCCACGACGCGGCGGATCCGGTGGCCTACCGGCTGGACTGCGGGGACAAGTCGGCGGCGGTGGTGACGGACCTTGGCATTTATGATGATTATATTGTAGACAAAATACAGAATTTGGATGTATTATTATTGGAAGCAAACCACGACATCCACATGCTGGAGGTGGGGGCTTACCCATACCCGCTGAAACAGCGGATTCTCGGGGAAAAGGGGCATCTGTCCAACGAGCTGTCCGGCAAGCTTTTATGCCAGGTGCTGGGCGATCAGACGAAGGCGGTGTTCCTGGGACACTTGAGTAAGGAAAACAATTACGAGGAGCTGGCCTATGCCACGGTGAAGCTGGAGATCGATCTGGGCGATACCGATTATCACGCAGACGATTTTCGGATCGAGGTGGCAAGCCGGGAAAAGCTTTCTCCGGTCATTGCTTTCTGATGGATTTTACATACTGCGAGGAGTAAAGAGATGAAAAAAACAATTATTACCGTAGTCGGAAAAGACACTGTGGGCATCATTGCAAAGGTATGCACCTACCTGGCCAACAACCGCATCAACATTCTGGACATTTCCCAGACCATCGTTTCCGGATATTTTAACATGATGATGATCGTGGACGCCAATGATTCTACCAAGCCTTTCGGTGATTTCTCCAGAGAGCTGGAGCAGCTGGGGGAAGAGATCGGTGTGAAGATCAAATGTCAGCATGAGGATATTTTTGAAAAAATGCACAGAATCTGATGGATCGGCAGAAAGGGTACGAATATGATAAATATGTTTGAGGTCAATGAGACCAACAAGATGATTGAGCAGGAAAATCTGGATGTGCGTACCATTACCCTGGGCATCAGCCTTCTGGACTGTATTGACGCGGATCTTTCTACTCTGAACAGAAAAATCTATGAAAAAATCACTACAGTGGCCAAAGATCTGGTGACTGTGGGCAAAGAGATAGAAAATAATTATGGTATTCCCATTGTAAATAAGCGGATCTCCGTGACTCCCATCGCGCTGGTGGGCGGGGCTGCCTGCAAATCCCCGGCGGATTTCGTCACCATCGCAAAGACCCTGGATGAGGCAGCCAAGACCGTGGGCGTGAATTTCATCGGCGGCTACTCGGCGCTGGTGTCTAAGGGCATGACCACGGGGGATGAGAATCTGATTCTTTCTATCCCGGAGGCACTGGCCTGCACCGAGCGGGTGTGCAGCTCCATCAATGTGGGCTCCACCAAGTGCGGTATTGATATGGATGCAGTCCGTCTCTTAGGACAGGTGGTACACGACACGGCAGAGCACACGAAGGAGCAGGATTCCCTGGGCTGTGCCAAGCTGGTGGTGTTCTGCAATGCGCCGGATGACAACCCGTTCATGGCGGGCGCTTTCCACGGCGTCACCGAGGCAGATGCGGTGATCAATGTGGGCGTCAGCGGCCCGGGCGTGGTAAAGACGGCCCTGGAAAAGGTGCGCGGCGAGAGCTTCGAGGTGCTGTGCGAGACCATCAAGAAGACGGCCTTCAAGATTACCCGTGTGGGACAGCTGGTGGCAAAGGAAGCCAGCGCCAAGCTGCATATTCCCTTTGGCATCATCGATCTGTCCCTGGCGCCGACCCCGGCGGTGGGCGACAGCGTGGCAGATATCCTGAAGGAGATCGGTCTGGAGCATCCAGGTGCCCCGGGCACAACGGCAGCGCTGGCGCTGTTGAACGATCAGGTGAAGAAGGGCGGCATCATGGCGTCCTCCTATGTGGGCGGCTTAAGCGGCGCTTTCATTCCGGTGAGCGAGGATCAGGGCATGATCGACGCGGTGAACGCAGGGGCGCTGACGCTGGAGAAGCTGGAAGCCATGACCTGTGTGTGCTCCGTCGGTCTGGATATGATCGCCATTCCAGGAGACACCACACCGGAGACCATTTCCGGTATCATCGCAGACGAGATGGCCATCGGCATGATCAATCAGAAAACCACGGCAGTCCGCGTCATCCCGGTGATCGGTAAGGGCGTGGGCGAGACGGTGGAATTCGGCGGCCTGCTGGGCTATGCACCCATCATGCCGGTGAATCCGTTCCACTGTGATGCGTTCGTCAACCGGGGCGGCAGAATCCCGGCACCGGTACACAGCTTCAAGAATTAGGGATATAATGAGCGCAAGTGAGTCACCATGCTGGCATGAGTGACGAACGGCGAATGTGATCATGATAGCTGCGTAGCAGTGTCAAGCACGGAACGTGCGAATCATGATATAATATCTGTAAAAGGGGAAAAAGATGGCTGCGGTGGCGTATGAAAAGAAAGATCATGTGGCGGTGGTCACACTGAAAAATGCCGGAAAACGGCATTGGTCAGAACCGGAATGGATCGCAGAAGTCCAGGCGGCGGTGAAACAGGTGGAGCGGGATCTGGATGTGTATGTGCTGCTTTTCACAGATGCCGGAGCGTGCAGCAAAGAGATGGCTGCGCCGGATAAACAAAATAACGCAGAGCAGTCCCGGCAGCTGGAAGAACTATGCGCGGCCGTGCGCAGCCTTCGGGTGCCGGTGATTGCGGCCATGAATGGATTTTCACTGGATGGCAGCTGTGATCTGGTGAAAGCGTGTGATATCTGCATGGCATCGGAAACGGTGGAGGAGACGGGCCCGGCCAATCAGGTGGTGGCGCCGGAAGCGCTTACAGATACCGCTATGGCGCTGGCTGTGCAGATCTGTGCCAATGGGCAGATCGCAGTGCAGGAGATCAAACGGTGCGTCAATATGGGGCTGGCGGCAGGAGAAAGCGCTGGTCTGGAATTTGAACAGCAGGCTTTTGCCCTGTGCAATGCCACGGAAGATAAGCGCATTGGCATGGGCGCGTACTTGCGTCATGAGAGCGAGAAAAAGTTTCAATATCGGTAAAAGAAAAGAGAACCCCGAAGGTCGGATGAGACTTTCGGGGTTCTTTCGCATCGTATGATATCCAAGAGAACCGGTGCAGTTTGACTTGGATGGATATTCATGTTGGTAGATGCTTACGAAACAGTTGGAGATTTTGATATCCGTTGTTACTTTTGCTGGTGGTAGCAGGCTTTACAAATATACATGGGCAGGCGCATCCGGGTGGCATTGTCAGGGAAGAAGAATCAGCCCTCGGGTGTATTCGTTCACAGGAAGCCGGTGAAAACGTGCACCCGCCGCAGTCTCGTAGATATCCACCGCCAGCAGGTCATGGTTCCAGAGCCACAGGGCGCCGGCAGCGTCGCTGCCCCAGGTGTCCTGCAGGATCCGTGTGGCATCTGCCGTCTTGGTGATCAGCGGGATCCGGGAAGTCTTCTTTAAGACAGAAAGAAGGGGCGCAGCTTCCTTTCGGAATCCCAGAATCCGGGCGTAAGGCACGGGGAAAGCACTGGTGCGCAGCTGCCGGAAGGGATATTCTTCTACATCCAGCAGGATATGGGTGAGGCACCGGGCGATGCGCGTACGGGTCAGGTTTTTGGCTTTCAGAAGATCGGTGAACTGGGCCGCATCCACAAAAGCAGGCAGCTTGTCTGCGATGCGGGCGGCCAGATCGGGGGTCATGTCGGCAAATTTTGATAGAAGCTGAGCTGGTGCACATGTCAATGCAGTTTGACCAGAGGTGTTCCGTATGGACAGAGGGGACGCGCTTTGGGATGCGGTATCTGCCGCAAATAACGGTGCCTGGGAATCTATGCAGCTGTCGCTATGCAGTGGTGCCTGGAAACGGTTGTACCTGTCGCCGTGCAGCAGCATCAACAGCCGGTAGCGCAGCAGGGCGGAAAAATCGTTTTCCTCCACGGGAAAGCTTTTGCCCTCGTTCTCTTTTAATATAGAAAGAACAGCATCGGGCACCGCGGTTTTCAACTGTTCCGTGGGCAACTGTCTGGCAATGGCGGCGCGGATGCCGGTGGCCGAGGCAAATTGATCCGGGGAAAGGCCGGTGTCGTGGTAGCCGCTTCCCGACCGGGGGATGATGCACGGGGTGATGGAGCTTTTGCAGGCTTTCAATGCTTTCACATATTCCAACCCCAGAATGTTGTTGGGGGAGGAGAGCACTTCTGCGGCAGATGCTGCGGGGAACGAAGCCAACGTTTTTTGCAGCGCCTGCATCCGGGCTTTGGGAAAGGATAGGCCCTCCTTTAATGACTGGCGCAGCGCTTCCTGAAAAACAGGCGGTTCTTCCAGCAGGCAGTCGGCGGCCCTTTGGAACATTTCTAAGAGAATATCGTTCCTCTTACCGGGTACCGGATGCGGAACCGGTGCTGCATTTACGATACAATCTTCCGGGTTTGCTGTCTCTTTTTCAGAAACGGGCACCTCTGCTCCGAAAGCCAGCGCGTCCATAGCCCCTAGGCTGTCCAGCAGTGCGACGCCGCCCAGGGCAAAATGCTCGGCGCTGGCGGTGGCGTAGGCCGCAGGCAGCTCCAGCACCAGATCGGCGCCGCAGGAGAGGGCCATGCGGGTGCGTTCGTATTTGTTGAGGATGGCCGGGGTGCCGCGCTGGACGAAATCACCGCTCATGACGGCAATGACATAGTCGGCGCCGGTTTTTTCACGGCTTTCGGATAAATGATGGCGGTGGCCGTTGTGAAACGGGTTGTATTCTGCGATTACACCGGTAACGTTCATGGTCAGACTCCTTGCTGGTACATATTTGATAGGAAGAGTGTACCACGTTTCCATGATTTTGCGGACTGTTTTCTGAGAAAAAAATGAATCAGGAAAAAAAATTCATAATTTTACGGAAAAAAAGGAGAGCGATTGTTCGCCTGAAAGTACACTTTCAAGGGGTCAGACATCTTGTAGGAAAAAAATAAATCGTATATAATAACCGTATCGAGGGCCGGACGGCAGAAGTCCGGTAATGATACGAGAATACGAGAGGAGAGTATTTCACAATGGCATTTATTGATCACATTAAAGCAAAAGCAAAACAGGACAAGCAGGCAATCGTACTGCCGGAGACCAAGGACAAGAGAACACTGATCGCAGCAGCACAGGTTCTGAAAGAGGGAACCGCAGACATCATCATGGTTGGTAAGGAAGAGAAGATCATGGATGGTGCTAACTGGCTGGATGTAGATCTGACAGGCGTAAAGGTTGTTGACCCTGATACAGATCCGAAGCTGGACGAGTATGTAAAGGTTCTGTATGAGCTGAGAAAACATAAAGGAATGACCGAGGAGAAGGCAAGAGAGATCCTGACCACAGACTGGCTGACCTACGGCGTTATGATGGTAAAACAGAAAGACGCTGACGGCATGGTAGCCGGTGCCTGCCATTCCACCGCTGATACCCTTCGTCCGGCTCTGCAGATCCTGAAGACTGCTCCGGGAACTGACCTAGTATCCGGTTTCTTCATCATCGATGTACCGGATTGCGAGTACGGCGCAAACGGTACTTTCCTGTTCGCAGACTGCGGCCTGAACCAGGATCCCAACGCATCCGAGCTTGCTTCCATCGCAGACAGCAGCGCAAAGAGCTTCCGTGCTCTCGTAGAGGAGAAGCCTATCATCGCCATGCTTTCCCACTCCACCAAGGGCAGCGCAAAGCATGCACTTGTTGACAAGGTCGTTGAGGCAACCAACATCGCAAAAGAGAGATACCCGCAGCTGATGATCGACGGCGAACTGCAGGCTGACGCAGCTCTTGTTCCTTCTATCGCAAAGAGCAAAGCAAAAGGCAGTGAGGTTGCAGGACATGCCAACGTGCTGATCTTCCCGAACCTTGACTGTGGTAACATCGGCTACAAGCTGGTACAGAGACTGGGCAAGGCTGATGCTTACGGCCCGATGCTTCAGGGTATCGCAAGACCGGTTAATGACCTGTCCCGTGGATGCTCCGCTGAGGACATCGCAGGCGTTGTTGCTCTGACAGCAGTACAGGCACAGATGGTATAAGAGGAAAGCATTTGTTTTTGAAAAAGTTTATTAGAGAAGCGTATTGTTTGTAGAGGAAAGTTTCAGGAGGTTTTGAAATTATGAATATTTTAGTAGTAAACTGCGGAAGTTCTTCCTTAAAGTATCAGCTCATTGATTCTGCTGCTGAGGAAGTGCTTGCAAAAGGACTCTGCGAGAGAATCGGTATCGATGGAAGCCAGCTGGTATACCAGAAAGAGGGCTGCGAGAAGGAGAAGACCCTTGCACCGATGCCGACCCACGAGGAGGCAATCAGCCTTGTTCTGAACGCACTCATGAACGAGAAGAGCGGCGTCATCAAGTCCTTAAGCGAGATTGGCGCAGTTGGACATCGTATCGTGCATGGCGGCGAGAAGTTCTCCGAGTCTACCATCATTGATGACGAGGTAATGAAGGCCATCGAGGCATGCAACGATCTGGCACCGCTGCACAATCCGGCAAACCTGATCGGTATCCGTGCCTGCCAGAAGCTGATGCCCGGTACACCGATGGTAGCTGTATTTGATACCGCTTTCCATCAGACCATGCCGGAGAAGGCATATATGTACGGTCTGCCTTATGAGTACTATGAGAAATACGGTGTCCGCAGATATGGTTTCCACGGAACCTCCCACAACTTTGTATCTCACCACATGGCTGAGTTCCTTGGCAAGAACATTGAGGATATGAAGATCATCGTCTGCCACCTGGGCAACGGCGCAAGTGTCAGCGCTGTACAGGGTGGCAAGTGTGTAGATACCTCCATGGGCCTGACTCCTCTGGAAGGCCTGATCATGGGTACCAGATGCGGCGATATCGATCCCGCCATCATGGAGTTCATTGCCAAGAAAGAGAACCTGGACATTGCAGGCGTCATGAATGTACTGAACAAGAAGTCCGGCGTACAGGGTCTGTCCGGTATCTCCAGCGATTTCCGTGATCTGGAAGATGCAGAGGCAAAGGGTGATCCGGCTGCCATCCGTGCACTGCGTACCTATGAGTACCGTGTTGCAAAATACATCGGCGCTTATACCGCAGCCATGAACGGTGTGGATGCCATCGCTTTCACCGCAGGTGTGGGTGAGAACGGCCCTGATACAAGAAAGAACATCTGCGCATACCTGGGATACCTGGGCGTAGAGATCGACGACGAGGCAAACGGCAAGAGAGGCGCTGACAACATCATTTCCACCAAGGATTCCAAGGTGACTGTATGCGTTATCCCGACCGATGAGGAGCTTGCCATCGCAAGAGAGACCTTAAGACTGGTACAGGCTTAATCGCTTCGATAGGATCCTATTATAAAAAACAAAAGTGGGGTTTCACCTGCCGTTACAGTTTTGGACTGTAACCGTCGGGTGAGATCCCTTTTTTGTACAAAGGAAATGACATGTGTTTCTGCCGGTTGTATTTCCGGAAAAGATATGCTATAGTAGGAAAGAACTGACGCCGGGATATGCTGCGTTGGTTCGCATCAGATACTTTCAGGTGCCGGAACAGATTTTCTGCGGTCCGGTGAAAAGGGAAACAGGTGTGAATCCTGTGCGAACTCGTCACTGTATTTGGGGAGCGCAAGGCCAGTATGCCACTGAGCGATTGGGAAGGCGGCTTTGCGTGAGATACCTATAAGTCAGGAGACCTGCCTGGAAGGAAGTCGGGGGATTCCCCGGGCCACGAGTAATTGGTCGTATATGGATGCTGTTTTTACGACATCATTGCGCCCTCTTACGAATGCCCTCCGAATGTGAGGGTATTTTTTCGCAGAGCGGCAGGCGAATCAATCTGTACGCTGCGACAAAAAAGAAGGAGGAACGACATGAAAAAGAGAATGTCAACAATCGTAACTATGCTGGCGGTAGCGGCAATCTGCCTTACCGGCTGCGGAAACAACAACGCCCAGACAGCAGAGCCTGCGGATACCAGCGCTGAGGAGACTGCAGATGAAGAGCAGGCAGAGGAGACAGACGCTGCGACGACTGAGACCGCAGACGCGGAGAAGTCCACAGATACTGCCATTATGGTCGTGAGCTTTGGTACAAGCTATAACGACAGCCGCGACATCACCATCGGCGCCATCGAGAATGCCATTGCGGATGCTTTCCCCCAGTACGAGGTACGCCGTGCATTTACCAGCCAGATCATCATCGACAAGCTGAAAGAGCGTGACGGACTGGAGATCGACAATGTACAGGAAGCCCTGGATCGCGCAGCTGCAGACGGGATCAAGAACCTGATCGTACAGCCGACCCACCTGATGGACGGCCATGAGTACACCGATCTGAAGGATGAACTGGAAGGATACAAGGATAGCTTTGAGAACATTTCTCTTGGCGCGCCTCTGCTGACCAGCGATGAGGACTTTGAGGCAGTGATCAAAGCCATCACAGACGCAACTGCTTCCTACGATGACGGCGAGACCGCTGTTGTATTCATGGGACATGGTACAGATGCAGACTCTAATGAAGTATATGCAAAATTACAGGAGAAGCTGACTGCTGACGGATTCGAGCATTACTACATCGGTACCGTAGAGGCAACCCCGTCTCTGGACGATATCAAGGCTGCCCTGAAAGAAGCCGGCACCTACAAGAAGGTTGTTCTGGAGCCGCTGATGGTTGTTGCAGGCGATCACGCCAATAACGACATGGCCGGCGACGAGGATGATTCCTGGAAATCTCAGCTGACCGCAGAGGGCTACGAGGTAGAGTGCCTGATCCACGGCCTGGGCGAGAACGAAGCCATCCAGCAGATTTACGTAGAGCATACACAGGCAGCAGTAGACGGCCTGAACAAATAATCGTCTGCACATGAATAAATAAGATACATGGGGCCTGCCGGAACATGCACCCCGGTGTACTGCCGGTGGCTGTGTTTTTCGGCGGGCTTTTTATATGATAGGAAAATGTGTCGCAGGAAAGGGGATTTCTATGGAAAAAAGAAGGTTGTGGGAACAGGAAACAGAGAATGTGCGGATGGAGTCGAACGCCGACGGAAAAAGGTTTGTCCGCAGGGGCAGCCGGACCGGAAAACTGCTGGGGCTGGCGGTGTTGACTGCATCTATGCTGCCGCTTGCGCCGGTGTGTGCCGCTGCACCTGATGCTGCTGTTTCCGATGACCAGACGGATAACGCACAGGCGGCTGCCGGTGACTACAGCCAGGTGGCATCGGACAGTGAAAAAGTGACGCCCCAGGAGGTGGGAATCCCCGGCATGACACCCATTACGGCAGATGACGTGGCGGATGGTACTTATGAGGTGACGGTGGAATCCAGCTCCTCCATGTTTCGCATTGAAAAAGCTGAGCTGACCGTACAGGACGGGCAGATGAGCGCTGTCCTGACGCTGGGCGGCACCGGTTATCTGAAGCTTTATATGGGAACCGGGGCGGAAGCGGCGGCAGCAGATCCGGCGGATTATATTGATTATGAGGAAAATGCGGAGGGCCAGTATACGTATCTGGTACCGGTGGAGGCGCTGGATATGCCTGTGGACTGTGCGGCTTTCAGCAAAAAGAAAGAAAAAATGGTACGACCGCCAGATCCTTTTTGAGGCAAAAAGCTTACCGGCAGAGGCTGTCCTGACAGAACTGCCGGACTATGATGCCTTGGAAAAAGCAGCCCGGGATGCCAGAATCCAGGAAATGAAGGATGAAAAAGCCACAGAAGAGGCACAGGAGGCAGAGGCGAACGCGCAGAGTACTGGACTGGCAGCGGAACATGTGGATGGAACAGCTGTGGACGGTGCCGGTGGAAGTGCGTCTGGTATGGAAGACTTGACGGCGCTGGATCTTTCTGATGGCATTTACAGCGTGGAGGTTTCTCTGGAAGGCGGCAGCGGCAGAGCGACCGTGACTTCCCCGACCCAGCTTTTTGTTGCGGACGGTGCGGCAAAGGCGCTGGTGGAGTGGAGCAGCAGCAACTACGATTACATGATCGTGGGCGGTGAGCGGTATCTTCCCCTGGATGGCTATGATCAGTCGGCATTCCTGATCCCGGTGGAAAAACTGGGAGAGTCGCTGGAAGTGGTGGCTGACACCACGGCCATGAGTGTGCCCCATGAGATCGCCTACACCCTGACCTTCGACGGCGGCAGTCTGATCCCACTGGAGGAACAGGCAGATACCACCGGCAACTGGATCCTTCTGGTGCTGGCCGTTTGCATCTGCGCGGTGGCATTTGTAAAAACGCGCAGGAAATAGACGGCAGCAGAAAAAAGGTGATCACGAGTGCTGTCTGACAGAAAGCCTGACAGGAAAATTTGGATGATACTGCATCAGACAGAAAAGACCGGGGCCTGATGGGACAGGCGGACAGAAGCAGAACGCTTTCTGGAAAAAGCAGTAGAAGAACGGGAGAAAATTGCGACAGATGAAACAAATGCAGAGCAGAAGGAAGAAAAAGAACGGTGGGCTGTGTCGGCGCCTGCTGGTGCTGGCGTTACTGGTGGGGCTGCTGGCAAATACGGTGGGCTGTGTCGGTGGGCAGAGCAGCACGGCTCAGGATACGCAAAATGGCAGTAATCTTTGCGATTCTCTTTCCTATGAAGGCCGGGACACCCTTTCCTATGCGGAGCAGTTTACGGTGGATCGCTATGAGGACGGCTATGTGCTGCTGACCATCGCGGAGGATGCCAGGTACCTGGTGATCCCGGAGGGAAAAGAAATCCCAGAGGATCTGCCGGGGGATGTGGTGCCGCTTTGTCAGCCGATCTCCCATATTTATCTGGTGGCTTCGGCTGCCATGGATATGTTTGTCAAGCTGGATGCCCTGGATGCCATCCGTTTTTCGGGGATAGCAGCAGACGGCTGGACGATTCCCGAGGCGAAGGCTGCCATGGAGAGCGGGGATATTCTTTATGCGGGAAAATATTCCGCCCCGGATTATGAGAAAATCTTGTCTGAGGGCTGTGATCTTGCGGTGGAAAACACCATGGTGCTGCACACACCGGAGGTGAAGGAGCAGCTGGAACGGCTGGGCATTCCGGTTCTCATTGACTATTCCAGCTACGAGACCACGCCCCAGGGCCGGATGGAGTGGATCTGTTTTTATGGCATTTTGCTGGGAAAAGAAGAACAGGCCCGGGAGGTGTTTGAAGCCCAGGTGGCGGCTATGGAAGGAACTGCAGCGACGTCTGTAACGGACGGAGAAAATGCATCGGCTGTGTCTGGTTCAGGGAAAGCTGCTGTGTCAGAAACTGCGGGGACAGGCACAGCTTCCGGGGAGAAAACGGTGGCTTTCTTCTATATGACCTCCAGCGGTGCGGTCAATGTGCGCAAATCCAGCGATTACCTGCCAAAGATGATCGAACTGGCGGGAGGTACCTATGTGTGTCCACAGCTGAAAAAGGATGAGACTTCGGCTTCCTCCAGTGCCAATGTGCAGATGGAAGCCTTCTATGCGGCGGCGAAGGATGCGGATTATCTCATTTATAACAGCTCCATCGACGGCGAGGTGGCCGATCTGCAGGAACTGAAGGGAAAGGATGAACTGCTGGGCAAGTTCCGGGCAGTGCAGGAGGGGCATGTGTTCTGTACTTCCAAGAACCTGTATCAGGCATCTATGGAGCTGGGAGCTATCACGGCGGATATTCGGCGGATGCTGAATGGAGAGACAGAAGGATTTACCTATCTTTATCCGCTGCAATAATGGACAAGACGCAAGCTGGGCATGTGTAGAAGCCAATGATGCAGAGGTGGCCTGTGAATGGTCATGAAAAGGTTTATAGAGCAGGCATTGTTGGAAAATCTGCGGAGAAGTACTTGAATAAAGGGAAAAACAGAAGAATGAAAAGGAAATACAAGGAAAGAAGGAGGGGACAATCGTGCAGACAGATATGGAGAAAAAAATGCGGAACCGCTGTGTGATGGGGCTTGCAATTTTGCTGGGACTGCTGGCAGTTTTCCTCCTTTTGAGCATCTGCATCGGCAGTGTGTCCGTGTCTCCTCAGGAGGTGCTGGCGGTATTACAGGGGAAGGCCGGTCTGGATACGGCCAGGGATATCGTGCTTTCCATCCGTCTGCCCCGGGCGCTGGCGGCGCTGTTCCTGGGCGGGGCGCTGGCACTGTCCGGGTATCTTTTGCAGTCCTTTTTTCACAATCCCATTGCGGGGCCCTTTGTCTTAGGAATTTCTTCCGGGGCAAAACTCTGTGTGGCACTGGTGATGGTGGCGCTTCTGAACTTCCGGAAAACCGCCGGCTCCATGGCACTGATCCTGGCGGCTTTCGTGGGGGCGCTGGCTTCCATGGGATTTGTGCTGCTTCTGGCGAGAAAGGTGGAGCAGATGTCCATGCTGGTGGTGGGTGGTGTTATGATCGGTTATATCTGTTCCGCAGTGACGGATTTTGTCGTTACCTTTGCGGATGACGCCAACATTGTGAACCTGCACAACTGGTCCCGGGGCAGTTTTTCCGGCATCGGCTGGCATTCGGTGGGCTGGATCACGGTGCTGGTGGTGGCGGTGTCTGTGGGGACATTTCTCCTGTCGAAACCTTTGCAGGCGTATCGGCTGGGAGAAGCCTATGCCCGGAACATGGGGGTCAATTTGAAAATTTTCCGGGCGCTGCTGGTGATCCTGTCCAGTCTGCTGGCCGCCTGTGTGACAGCATTTGCCGGGCCGGTTTCCTTTGTGGGCATTGCGGTGCCCCATCTGGCCAAAGCGCTTTTGAAAAACGGTGATCCTCACTGGATGATCCCGTCCTGTTTCCTGGGGGGCGCGGTGTTCTGCCTGGCCTGTGACCTGGCGGCGCGGACAGTCTTTTCTCCCACAGAGCTTTCCATCAGCACCGTTACCGCGGTATTTGGCGCGCCGGTGGTGCTGTTTGTCATGATTCGCCGCAGAAAAGAGGAATACTAGTGGATTATTTTTATACGAAAGAGCTGGCCGCCGGATACGGGAAGGAGCCGGTGGTGAAGGGCGCCAACCTGCATTTGCAGAAGGGAGAGATCGTTACCCTCATCGGCCCCAATGGTGCCGGAAAGACAACGCTGCTGAAAAGCATCATCCGCCAACTGGAGCCGCTGGGAGGCGTGGCGGTACTGGAAGGACGGAATCTGGCGGAATATCATGGAAAAGAGCTGGCCTCCCGGCTGTCGGTGGTGCTGACGGAGCGGATCCGGCCCGAGCGGATGACCTGCCGGGAAGTCATCGGCACCGGGCGCTATCCCTATACGGGTATGCTGGGGGTGCTGTCCCGGGAGGATAAGCAGGCGGTGGAACGCGCTATGGAGCAGGTAGGGGTCACTTCCCTTGCTGACCGGGAATTCACTAGGATCAGTGACGGTCAACGGCAGCGGGTACTGCTGGCCCGGGCCATTGCCCAGGAGCCGGACATTCTGGTGCTGGATGAGCCCACTTCCTTTCTGGATATCCGCTATAAGCTGGAATTTCTGTCGATTTTGCAGAAGCTGACGAGACAGAACGGGCTGACGGTGCTATTGTCCTTGCATGAGCTGGATCTGGCCCAGCGGGTTTCTGACCGGATTGTGTGTATAGACCGGGAGGGCCATGACCGGGAAGGGACGCCGGAGGAGATTTTCGCACCCGGTGCGGTGCAGGAATTGTACGAACTCCGGTGTGGTTCCTTTGCGGAGCTTACCGGCAGTGTGGAGCTGGAAGCAGTGAAGGGAGACCCCCGGGTGTTCGTGTTGGCGGGAAACGGCACGGGAACGCCCATCTTTCGGCGGCTGCAGCGGGAGGGCATTCCCTTTGCCGCGGGCGTTTTGTGGGAAAACGATGTGGATTATCCCGCAGCCCGGGCACTGGCATCAAAGGTGTATGCGGTGCCTGCCTACGAAGAACTGGATGGGGAGGTGCTTGCCGGGGCAAGGGAGGAGATCGACCGGTGCAGGCAGGTATTGTGTGGATTCGAAACGCTGCCAGAGGGGAAGCTGGCGGCGGGGATACGGGAACTGTATGCGTATGCGAAAGAGATAGGGAAGATATAGATGACGTTCAGCGAGTGCCATTCGCAAAATTACGTCTGTCAAGAAAAAATGGTTGACAAACATGGGGGACATGGTTATAATTGTTTAGGTATGAATAGGAGACTATTATGCAAATGAACTTATCAGATGTTTTATCCAGAGATGAAAAGGTTGTTTCCATGGAGGCCGAGATTGCACTTGATGCGTTCACATCAGGACTTGGCACTTTTCCGATTGTGCGAAAGACACCGCTTTCCCTTTGCATCCGCAATACGGGAAACAAGGTGCTGGAGATCAGCGGAAAGATGGAGTTGGATGCGATAATTCCGTGCAGCCGGTGTCTGGAGGATGTAAGAACAACGATTCATCTGGACATTTTCCGGAAGCTGGATATGAAGCTGTCGGAGGATGACAGGATTAAGGCGTTGGATGAGAACAGTTATATTGCGGATTATACACTGGATGTGGATGGGCTTGTCTATGATGAGCTGCTGACAGTCTGGCCGATGAAGGTACTTTGTCGGGAGGACTGCAAGGGCATCTGCATGAAATGCGGCAAGAACCTGAATGAGGGGGATTGCGGCTGTGACAGAACAGTGCTGGATCCCAGAATGGCTGCGATCCGTGATATTTTTCGGAATTCAGGCAATTAAGGAAACGAAAGTTTGATAAGTAAAACATGAACAGGAAAGAGGAGGTGTAGTCATGTCTATCTGCCCGAAGAATAAATCTTCCAAAGGAAGAAGAGACCAGAGAAGAGCTAACTGGAAAATGAAAACCATGAATCTGGTAAAATGCAGCAAATGTGGAGAATTAATGATGCCTCACAGAGTATGCAAGGCTTGCGGCTCTTACAATAAGAAGGAGATCATTTCCACAGAGGCTTAATCAGTGGATTGAAGAAAGGAAGACGGTCAGTTTGCCATCCGGCGAATGCCGTCTTTTTTTCTGCGCTGTTTGCCTGACGAAAGCCCGGTCGGGAACAGTTACAAAATTATATTGATTTTTAGAATGATGTCTTGTATAGTAGTTTTAGTAATGCAAGGAGGAAAATTGCATGCAGGAATTAGTCAGAGTTTCCCTGGACGCCATGGGCGGGGATTTTGCCCCACAGGTGACGGTGCAGGGCGCAGTGGAGGCAGTACAGCAGAAGGACAACGTGAAGGTATTCCTTGTGGGACTTCCCGATGCCATTGAAGCGGAGCTTTCCAAATATACCTATGATAAAGACCGGATTGAGGTGGTGGCTGCCTCGGAAGTGATCGAGATGGCTGAGCCGCCGGTGATGGCGATCCGCCGGAAGAAGGATTCGTCCATTGTGGTGGGGCTGAATCTGGTAAAGAATGGACAGGCAGATGCTTTTGTGTCAGCAGGAAGCACCGGCGCGGTTCTCGTGGGAGGACAGCTGGTGGTGGGCCGGATCAAGGGCGTGGAGAGATCCCCGCTGGCCACTCTTTTCCCTACGGAGAAAGGCGTATCGCTGCTGGTTGACTGTGGTGCCAACGTGGATGTGAGATCCTCCCATCTGGTACAGTTTGCCAAGATGGGTTCTGTATATATGGAGCATTTTGTGGGCGTTTCCAATCCGAAGGTGGCGATCGTGAACAACGGCGCCGAGGAGGAGAAGGGCAACGCACTGGTGAAGGAGACATTTCCGCTTCTGAAGGAATGCGGGGATATCAATTTTACCGGAAGCATTGAAGCCAGAGATATCCCGGCCGGCGCAGCGGACGTGATCGTCTGTGACGGTTTTGTGGGTAATGTCATCCTGAAGCTTTACGAGGGGCTTTCTTCAACCCTGGTGAAGGTGATCAAGAAGGGCATGATGAGCTCCACGAGAGGCAAGATCGGCGGCGCACTGGCGAAGCCGGCGCTGAAGGAGACGTTGAAGAGCTTTGATGTGGAAGAATATGGCGGGGCACCGATGCTGGGACTGAAAGGCCTGGTGGTGAAGGGGCATGGAAGCTCCACCCACGGCGAGATCAAGAATGCCATTCTTCAGTGTGTAACATTTACGGAACAGAAGATGAATGAGAGGATTATGGAGAAAATCACACCGGAAGTAAAACCGGAAAATCATTGATGAGAGGGAAGGAAGTTAGAAATGGAATTTGAAAAATTACAGCAGATCATTTCAGAGGTATTAAATGTAGATGCAGAGGAGATTACCATGGACACAACGTTCGTGGATGACCTGGGAGCAGACTCCCTGGACATTTTTCAGATTATCATGGGCATTGAGGAAGAGTTCGATATTGAGATCTCCAACGAGGATGCAGAGAAGATCGTATCCGTGGGAGATGCGGTAGAAGAGATCAAGAACGCATTGAACTAAAAATAGAGAAAAGGGTGCCTCAAAACCGTTCCGATGTGAGGAGTTTTGAGGCTCCTTCTTTTAATAAGGAGAAAGTAGAATGCTTGATGCAAAGAGACGCAAAGAGATTGAACACCGGATTGGATATACATTCCACAATCCGGCCCTGCTGGAGAAGGCGCTGACCCACAGCTCCTATTCCAATGAGCACCGTCTGGGAAAACTGAACAACAATGAGCGGCTGGAATTCCTGGGGGATGCGGTGCTGGAAGTGGTGTCCAGTGAGTTCCTTTACAAAAAATATCCGGAGCGGCCGGAGGGGAGAGCTGACGAAGCAGCGTGCGAGCATGGTGTGTGAGCAGACGCTGGCGCTCTGTGCCAGAGATCTGGAGCTGGGTTCTTATCTGCTGCTGGGCAGAGGCGAGGACATGACCGGCGGAAGAGAGCGGGCCAGTGTGACCTCGGATGCCATGGAGGCGATGATCGGGGCGATTTATCTGGATGGTGGTTTTGCTAATGCGAAAGAGTACATTGACCGGTTTATTCTGAACGACATCGAGAATAAACAGCTCTTTTTCGATAGCAAGACTATCCTGCAGGAGATTGTGCAGGGAGAGATGGAGTGCGAGCCGGTGTATGAGCTGACCGGCGAGGAAGGCCCGAATCATAATAAGAAGTTTACCGTGCAGGTGCTGATCCGGGAGCAGGTGTACGGAACGGGAAGCGGCCGGACAAAGAAGGCGGCAGAGCAGGAGGCGGCTTACGCGGCACTTCTGAAGCTGAAAAAGTGATGGCAGGTGGGGTATGTATTTAAAAAGCATTGAGATACAGGGATTTAAGTCGTTCGCCAATCGGACGCTGCTGGAATTCCACAACGGCATCACCGGCATCGTGGGCCCCAACGGAAGCGGCAAGAGCAACGTGGCGGATGCGGTGCGCTGGGTGCTGGGCGAACAGCGGGCGAAGCAGCTGCGAGGCGCCAGTATGCAGGATGTCATTTTTTCCGGCACGGAGCTTCGGCGGGCGCTGAGCTATGCCTCCGTAGCCATCACCCTGGACAATTCCGACCACAAGCTGGCCGTGGATTTCGACGAGGTGACGGTGACGCGGCGGGTGTACCGTTCCGGCGAGAGCGAATATCTGATCAATGGCGCATCCTGCCGTCTGAAAGACATCAACGAACTGTTTTATGATACCGGTATCGGCAAAGAGGGCTATTCCATCATCGGACAGGGCCAGATCGACAAGATCTTAAGCGGGAAGCCCGAGGATCGTCGGGAGCTGTTTGACGAGGCGGCCGGTATTGTAAAATTCAAGCGGCGCAAGTCTGCTGCCCAGAAGCAGCTGGAGGAGGAGCGCCAGAGCCTGGTGCGCGTCAATGATATCATTGCGGAGCTGGAAAAACAGAAAGGCCCGCTGGAGAAACAGTCGGAGACGGCGAAGGTTTATTTACAGAAAAAAGAAGAGTTAAAGCTGTACGATGTCAACGGATTTCTTATGGAAACCCAGGAGAACCGGGGACAGTTAAAGGATCTGGAGGAAAAGCGGGACACCGCGTCCGGACAGCTGGCGGAAACGGAGCAGTCGCTGGAAAAGGCAAAGCAGAACTATGAGGTGCTGGAGGCCCAGATCGAAGCGCTGTCCGGGCAGATGGAGGAGGCTAGAAGCAAGGCATCCGAAGCGGCGCTGGCGAAACAGCGTCTGGAAAGCCAGATCGAGCTTTTAAAAGAACAGATCAACACGGCGAAAGCCAACGATGAGCATATCCAGAACCGGATGGAGGCCATCCGGGGAGAGCAGGCGCAGCGAAAGGAGCTGCTGGCCGGCAATGCCCTGCAGAAGCGTTCCTTACAGGAAGAGCTGGGGCAGGCCATAGAGGAACAGACGAAGGCAGAGGAACATCTGGCCGATATCCGTGGGCAGATGGATGCGCTGAATGCACAGATGGATCAGGCCAAGGCAGATATCATTGACCTTCTGAACCACCGGGCATCCACCAAGGGAAATATCCAGCGGTACGACACGATGCTGGAGCAGGTGCAGATCCGCAAAGCCCAGCTGTCTTCCCGTCTGCTGCAGTTAAAGAGCGAGGAAGCCCAGCAGAAGGAAGAGACAGATGTCTTTGATGAGAAGCTGCGGGCTGTGTCGGAGAAGATCCGGGAGCTGTCCGAACAGAGTCAGCAGGAGAACGACACCCATGAGAAATTACAGACGCAGATCCGGGAAGTGAACGGTCTGCTGGAACAGGGCCAGACGGCATTTCACCGGGAACAGTCCCGTCTGGAATCGCTGAAAAACCTGACGGAACGGTATGACGGTTACGGCAACAGCATTCGCCGGGTGATGGATCAGAAAAGCCGGGAGCCGGGCATCGTCGGTGTGGTGGCAGACCTGATCAAGGTGGAGAAGAAATATGAGATCGCTGTGGAGACGGCGCTGGGCGGCAGCATCCAGAACATCGTCACAGACAATGAGCAGACCGCCAAGCGGATGATCGAATTCCTGAAACGGAACAAGGCCGGAAGAGCCACCTTCCTGCCCCTCACCAGCGTGAAGAACCGCAGTGAGTTCAAACAGGAACAGGTATTAAAGGAGCCGGGTGTCATCGGCCTGGCCAACCGGCTGGTACATACGGATGTCCGGTATGAAGACCTCATCGGCTATCTGCTGGGCCGGGTGGTGGTGGCAGAGTCCATGGACGCGGCCATTCCACTGGCGAGAAAATATCACTACAGCCTGCGGATCGTCACCCTGGAGGGCGAGTCCTTAAGCCCCGGCGGTTCCATGACCGGTGGTGCTTTCAAGAATACGAGCAATCTGCTGGGCAGACGCCGGGAGATCGAGGAGCTGGAAGCTGCCGTGGAAGCTGTGAAAAAAGAGTTGGCAGACGCCCAGGCTCAGATGAGCGACCTGCGCAGACAGCGGGAGACGTGCCGGGCACAGATCACCAGCCTGAAGGAGCAGCTGCAGCAGCAGTATTTACAGCAGAACACCCTCCAGCTGGAGAAGAAGCAGCTGCAGGAAAAAGCAGGCAGCGTGCAGGGGGAATATGAGAGCCTGATGCGGGAAAACCGGGAGATCGAGTCCCAGATGACGGACATCGGGGAGAGCCGTTCCCGGATCGGCACAGAGTTGTCGGAATCCGAACAGACGGAGAAAGCACTGGAAGCACAGGTGGAAAGCTGTCAGGCGGTGCTGGACGGTTTCCGGGAAAAGGAAGAGACTGCTCAGCAGGAGACGGAGAAGACCCATCTTCGCATGGCGGGCTTAAAACAGCGGATGCAGTTCCTGGTGCAGGAGGAACAGCGTCTCCATCAGGAGCAGACCCGTCTGGAGGAAGAATATCATCAGCTGGACGAGAGCCTGGATGTGACGGCGGACGAGATCGTTGCCAGACAGGAACAGATTTCCCAGATCCGGCAGACCATCGAGGCGTCCCTGCAGGAGACCCAGGTCCAGGAAGAGGCCATGGCCCGGCTTTCGCAGGAGAAAGAGGAGAAATCCAGACAGCACAAGAGCTTTTTTGCAGAGCGGGAAAAGCTTTCTGATGAGAGAAGCCGCCTGGATAAAGAAGTGTTCCGTCTGAACAGCCAGTATGAAAAGCTGGAAGAAGCCATGGATGCCCAGATCAACTACATGTGGGAGGAATACGGCCTGACCTACTCGGCGGCCAGGGAGCTGTTCCGGGAGGATCTGGGAGAACTGCCGGTGGTACGGAAACAGATCGCGGTGCTCAAGGATGCCATCCGCAAGCTGGGAGATGTGAACGTCAACGCCATCGAGGATTTCAAGGAGCTGATGGAGCGCTACACCTTCTTGAGCGGCCAGCGGGATGACCTGTGCGAGGCAGAGCAGACACTGGTGGGCATCATCAGCGAGCTGGATGAGGGCATGCGCAAACAGTTTGCAGAGCAGTTCGAAGCCATTTGCCGGGAGTTTGAAAAAGCGTTCAGAGAGCTGTTCGGCGGCGGCAAGGCCAGCCTGGCGCTTATGGAGGATGAGGATCTTCTGGAAGCGGGCATTATGATCAACGCCCAGCCCCCGGGCAAGAAGCTGCAGAACATGATGCAGCTGTCCGGTGGAGAAAAGGCGCTGACGGCCATTGCACTTTTATTTGCCATCCAGAACCTGAAACCGTCGCCTTTCTGTCTGCTGGACGAGATCGAGGCGGCGCTGGACGATTCCAACGTGGGACGGTTTGCAGGCTACCTGCATAAGTTGACAAAAAATACGCAGTTTATTATCATTACACATAGAAGAGGTACCATGGCAGCGGCAGACCGTCTGTACGGCATCACCATGCAGGAGAAGGGCGTGTCCGTCCTGGTATCTGTGGATCTGATTGAAAAAGATCTGGATAAATAAGAAATACGGAAGGGTTTTCGGACCCGGAACGGAGGATAGTCATGGCAGAGGAAAAAGAAGAGAAGAAAGGGTTCTTTCACCGGCTGGTGGCAGGACTGTCGAAGACGAGAGACAACATTGTGTCCGGCATCGACTCTATTTTCAGCGGATTTTCCAGCATTGACGAAGATTTTTACGAAGAGATAGAAGAGATCCTGATCATGGGTGATATCGGCATTAATGCCACCAACGCCATCATCAGCGATCTGAAACAGAAGGTAAAGGAACGGGGCATCAAGGAGCCGGAGGCGTGCAAGCAGCTGCTCATTGACAGCATCCGGGAGCAGATGAGCGTGGGCGAGCTGGCCTATGAGTTTGAAAACCGCACCTCGGTGGTGCTGGTCATCGGCGTCAACGGCGTAGGCAAGACTACTTCGGTTGGAAAACTGGCCGGCAAATTAAAGGATCAGGGCAAGCGGGTCATTCTGGCAGCAGCGGACACCTTCCGTGCGGCAGCCACCGAGCAGCTCACCGAGTGGGCCAACCGGGCCGGGGTGGAGATCGTCAGCGGCCAGGAGGGCTCTGATCCGGCAGCCGTGGTGTATGACGCCGTACAGGCGGCCAAGGCGCGGCATGCGGATGTGCTGCTGTGCGACACCGCAGGCAGACTTCATAATAAGAAGAATCTCATGGAAGAGCTGAAAAAGATCAACCGGATTCTGGAAAAAGAATACCCGGAGGCTTACCGGGAGACACTGGTGGTACTGGACGGCACCACCGGCCAGAATGCGCTGGTGCAGGCAAGGCAGTTTGCAGAAGTGGCGGATATCACCGGCATCATCCTGACGAAGCTGGATGGAACGGCCAAGGGCGGCATTGCTGTGGCCATCCATTCGGAGCTGGGCATTCCGGTGAAATACATCGGCGTGGGCGAGAAGATCGAGGATCTGCACAAGTTCGACGCGGACGATTTCGTCAATGCCCTGTTCTGCAGAAACGACCAGGAGCAGGAGACGGAAGCAGAATAAAAGCAACAGCCAACCCAAAAAGACGGATGTGCAGGTAGCCCCGGTCATGATCAGCCAGGATCAGAAAGGGAAGAGCGCAGCACAGAGGAGACAAAAAATGCTGACACTGGAAAAATTTGAGGAGGCTTCGGAGATCGTCAAAAACGTCACGCTGGAGACGAAGCTGATGTACAGCGAATATCTGAGCCGCCAGACAGGAGCAAAGGTTTATTTGAAGCCGGAGAACATGCAGTTCACCGGCGCTTACAAGGTGCGGGGCGCCTATTATAAGATCAGTACCCTCTCGGAGGAAGAACGGAAGAAAGGACTGATCACCGCTTCCGCAGGCAATCACGCCCAGGGCGTTGCCTATGCAGCATCCCGGTTTGGAGCCAAGGCGGTCATCGTTATGCCGACGTCTACACCGCTCATGAAGGTGAACCGGACGAAGAGCTACGGTGCGGAAGTGGTGCTTTACGGGGATGTGTACGACGAGGCATGTGCCCATGCTTATCAGCTGGCAGAGGAACACGGCTACACGTTCATTCATCCCTTTGACGATGAGGTGGTGGCCACCGGCCAGGGAACCATTGCCATGGAGATCATCAAGGAGCTGCCGCTGGTCGATTACATCCTCGTACCCATCGGGGGTGGCGGACTGGCCACCGGCGTGTCCACTCTGGTAAAGCTGCTCAATCCCAACATCAAGGTCATCGGTGTGGAACCGGCAGGAGCCAACTGTATGCAGGAATCGCTGAAAAACGGCAAAGTCACAACGCTGCCGTCGGTAAACACCATTGCGGACGGTACGGCAGTGAAGACGCCGGGCAGTGTGATCTTCCCGTATATTCAGAAAAATGTGGACGAGATCATCACCGTGGAGGACGAGGAACTCATTGTGGCGTTCCTGGACATCATGGAAAATCACAAGATGGTGGTGGAAAATTCCGGCCTGCTGACCGTGGCGGCCTTAAAACACCTGGATCTGAAAGGGAAAAAGGTGGTATCCATCTTAAGCGGCGGCAACATGGACGTGATCACCATGTCCTCTGTGGTACAGCATGGCCTTATCCAGCGGGATCGGATCTTTACCGTATCCGTACTGCTGCCCGATAAGCCGGGCGCGCTGGTGAGCGTGGCTCAGGTCATTGCCGAAAATCAGGGCAATGTCATCCGGCTGGAGCACAACCAGTTCGTCAGCATCAACCGCAATGCGGCGGTGGAGCTGCGCATCACGCTGGAGGCCTTCGGTACGGAACATAAGAATCAGATCATGGAGGCGCTGGTCAAAGCCGGTTATGATCCGGTATTTAAACAGACAATCCTGTAATTACAGAATTGCGGGAGTGCGAAGTGTGGAGCAATTCGTGTAATCATTAAAAACTAAAGAAGTAAAATAAAAAAAGAAAAAGCAAAAAATAAAAAGGGGGAAACAACGATGAAACGGGTAATTACCATCAGCCGTGAGTACGGCGCAGGCGGACATTCCATCGGAAGAAAGGTAGCAGAGGAACTGGGGATTCCGTTTTACGACAGAGACATTGTAAAAGAAACCGTAAAAAAGAGTGGTTTTGACAAGGACTTAGTTCTGGAAGAGGAAGAGGATGAGAGCCGTGCAGAGGGCATCTGGAAGTTCCTTTCTTCCTTCTCCGGCGGTGCAGGCAATTTCCATGATACCCAGGAGACGATCCATGAGATCCAGAGCGCAGTCATTGCCAAGCTGGCCCACGAAGGCCCCTGTGTCATTCTGGGCAGATGCGCGGATGTGATCTTAAAGAGCGAGGGCATCGACTGCCTGAACGTGTTTATTTACGGGGATGATGTACACCGGGCAGCCAGAGTCGGCGAGCTCATCGGTACCACCGATGTGGATGAGATCCAGAAAGCCATGAACCGCAAAGACGAGAACCGCCATTATTTCTATAGCCATATGACAGGCAGAAAATGGGGAGATAGCCGGAATTATCATCTGTGTGTGGACAGCGGTCTGCTGGGTTATGACACCTGCGTGAAGCTTATCTGTGAGGCGGCACGGGCCATCGATGAGAAGAAATAAGAAAATATAAATGCAATACAGTTCACCCGCGCCATTCGCAAAATCGCATCTTCGATGCTTTCCGCTGCTGCGCAGCTTATTTTTGCTCATTACAAGGCGCTCCCTTCGTATATTCCTGAGGTCAGATTTTTATGCGAGCATAAAATCTTCCCGCACGAATATACGAGTGAACTGTCAATAAAAAGTACTTGACAGTGAAACGGAAATAGTGTATCCTACCTAAGGTGGTTGAAATGGAGAAGATTGTAGAGCAGACACTTCTGTATGATTTTTACGGCGAACTGCTTACGGAGCATCAGAAGCAGATATATGAGGATGTCGTGCTTGGTGACCTGTCCTTCAGCGAAGTTGCGGAGGATCGCGGCATCAGCAGGCAGGGTGTGCATGATCTTGTCAGGCGCTGCAATAAGATCCTGAATGACTACGAGGCGAAGCTTCATCTTGTAGAGAAGTTCGTGGTGATCCGGGAGAAGGTCAGCCAGATTCACGAGCTCGTCCGGGAGAAGGATACGATCGACCAGGAAGAGCTGCTTGGCAGACTGGAAGCGATTTCGAATGAGATTTTAGAGGAGTTATAACGAATGGCATTTGAAAGTTTATCGGATAGACTTCAGAACATATTCAAGAATCTGAGAAGCAAGGGACGACTGACGGAGGCCGATGTCAAGGCTGCCCTGAAGGAAGTCAAGATGGCGCTTCTCGAAGCAGATGTAAGCTTTAAGGTCGTGAAGCAGTTCATGAAATCTGTGCAGGAGCGGGCTGTGGGACAGGATGTCCTGAACGGTCTGAATCCGGGACAGATGGTCATCAAGATCGTTCATGAGGAGATGATCTCCCTCATGGGATCGGAGACGACGGAGATCGCACTGCGGCCCCAGAATGAGATCACGGTACTGATGATGGTTGGTCTTCAGGGTGCCGGTAAGACGACAACGACAGCGAAGATCGCAGGCAAGCTTCTGGCGAAGCGCAGGAAGCCCCTTCTGGTGGCCTGTGATGTGTACCGTCCGGCAGCGATCAAGCAGCTGCAGGTGAACGGAGAGAAGCAGGGCGTTGAAGTGTTCTCCATGGGCGACGGCCACAGACCGGCGGACATTGCGAAGGCGGCTGTGGAACATGCGAAGAAGAACGGCCTGAATGTGGTCATCCTCGATACCGCCGGACGTCTTCATATTGATGAGGACATGATGGATGAACTGGTGGAGATCAAAGAGGCAGTATCTGTAGATGAGACACTCCTTGTGGTCGATGCCATGACCGGTCAGGATGCAGTGAACGTGGCCGGAACTTTTAACGATAAAATCGGAATTGACGGTGTCATTCTGACAAAGCTGGATGGCGATACGAGAGGCGGAGCCGCTCTGTCCATCAAGGCTGTTACCGGCAAACCGATTCTATACATTGGTATGGGAGAGAAGCTTTCCGATCTGGAACAGTTTTATCCCGACCGTATGGCTTCCAGAATTCTCGGCATGGGAGATGTGCTGACGCTGATTGAGAAGGCGCAGGCAGATATCGACGAAGACAAAGCGAAGGAAATGCAGCAGAAGCTGAAGAAGAACAAGCTTGGCTTTGACGATTATCTGGAGAGCATGAACCAGATGAAGAAGATGGGAGGCCTGTCCAGTGTTTTGGGCATGATGCCGGGTATGGGCAGCCAGATGAAGAATCTGGAGTCGGTCATGGATGAGAAGAAGATGGCCCGCGTAGAAGCGATCATCCTTTCCATGACACCGCAGGAACGCTCGAATCCGGATATATTAAATCCTTCCCGTAAGCGCAGAATTGCCGCCGGGGCAGGCGTGGACATCAGCGAGGTGAACCGGCTGGTCAAACAGTTCGAGCAGAGCCGTAAGATGATGAAGCAGCTGCCGGGGCTTATGGGAGGCAGAGGCGGCCGACGTGGAAGAATGAAGTTTCCATTTTAAGGTAGATATTTTTTGAAGGAGGTGAATTTCAAGATGGCAGTAAAGATCAGATTAAGAAGAATGGGTCAGAAGAAGGCTCCTTTCTATAGAATCATCGTAGCAGATTCCAGATCCCCGAGAGATGGCAGATTCATCGAGGAGATCGGTACTTATGATCCGACCAGAGATCCGAGTGTATACAAGGTAAACGAGGAGCTTGCAAAGAAGTGGCTCGCTAACGGCGCTCAGCCGACCGAGACAGTAAGCAAGATCTTCAAGATGGCCGGTATCGAAAAATAAGACCTGTCGGAGGTGTCAGCGTGAAAGAATTAGTAGAAGTAATTGCAAAGTCGCTGGTAGATAACCCGGATGAGGTCGTAGTCAATGAAACCGAGACAGACAAAGGCATTGTGGTAGAACTGCATGTGGCCCAGTCTGATATGGGCAAAGTCATTGGCAAGCAGGGGCGTATTGCAAAGGCAATCCGTGCAGTCGTCAAGGCAGCGTCTTCCTCGGAAGACAAGAAAGTTGTCGTGGAGATATTACAGTAGCACGCAGACGGGAAACCTGAACATGGAGGGTGTTCCGGCGGGCAGGGTATACGATTATGCCCGGTTCGTTGGAGCGCTCTTTTTTCTTATATTGGATCACAGGAGAGAAGCATTTGGAAGACAGATTTCAGGTAGGGGTCATTACCACGACCCACGGAGTACGGGGAGAAGTGAAAGTGTTCCCCACAACGGATGATGTGAAGCGGTTCAAACGGCTGAAAAAGGTCATCCTTGATACAGGAAAAGAAGAGAAGATCCTGGAGGTGGAGGGAGCCAGATTTATGAAAAATCTGGTGCTCCTGAAGTTCAAGGGATATGATTCCATCAATGATATAGAGAAATATAAGGGCTGCAGCCTGTATGTGACAAGAGAGGATGCGGTGCGGCTGCGAAAGGATGAATACTTTGTGGCAGACCTCATCGGCATGGAGGTGTTTCTGGAGGACGGCAGTGCTTTTGGAAAGCTGACGGATGTGATGACCACCGGCGCCAACGATGTGTATGTGATCACCATTGCCGACAGGCGGGAGATCCTCGTTCCGGCCATCAAGGACTGTATCCTGTCGGTGGATCCGGAAGCGGGCAGAATGGAGATCCATCTGCTGCCGGGTCTGATGGAGTAAGGAGAAAACAATGAATTATCACGTATTAACGCTGTTTCCGGAAATGATCGAGCAGGGGCTGCATACGAGTATCATCGGCAGAGCCATGGAGAAGGGACTGCTTTCTCTGGATGCCGTCAACATCCGGGATTTTTCCACGGACAAGCACAAACGGGTGGATGATTATATTTACGGCGGCGGCGCGGGCCTCCTCATGCAGGCGGAGCCGGTGTATCAGGCCTATCTGTCGGTAAAGGAGAAGATCGGAAAGGCGCCCCGGGTCATCTATATGACGCCCCAGGGGCAGGTGTTCCATCAGAAGCTGGCGGAGGAGCTGGCACAGGAGGAAGACCTGGTGTTCCTCTGCGGCCACTATGAAGGCATTGACGAGCGGGTGCTGGAAGAGATCGTGACGGATAACGTGTCCATCGGCGACTATGTGCTCACCGGCGGGGAGCTGCCTGCCATGGTCATGATCGATGCTATTTCCCGGCATGTGCCCGGGGTTCTGAACAATGAGGATTCTGCCGGGGAGGACTCCTTCAGCAACCAGCTGCTGGAATATCCCCAGTACAGCCGTCCGGAGGTGTGGCATGACAAACAGGTGCCGCCGGTATTGCTGTCCGGCCATCACGGTAAGGTGGATGCCTGGAGGAGGGAACAGTCGCTGCTCCGCACATTCCAACGCCGTCCGGAGCTTCTGGAACAGGCGGATCTGTCCGAGCAGGACTGGAAATTCCTGGAACGGCTGCGCAGCCTGGAGGATAAAACGTGAAGAAGATTTTTTTGATTGCCACAGGAGGAACCATTGCTTCCAGGGAAGGGAAGAATGGTCTGACACCGGAGCTTTCCCTGGAGCAGCTTTTACAGTATGTGCCGCAGATCCGGGAGCTTTGCCGGATCAGAGCAGTACAGCCCATGAATCTGGACAGCACGAACATGCAGCCGTCTGACTGGCTTTGTCTGGCAAAGCTGATCAGGAATGTGTATGAAAAGTATGATGGCTTTGTGATCCTGCACGGAACTGATACGATGGCTTATACGGCGGCCGCTTTGTCATATCTGATCCAGAACAGCAGGAAACCGATTGTGCTGACGGGTGCGCAGAAGCCCATTGACCAGGATATTACCGATGCCAGAAGTAATGTGCTGCAGAGTGTACGTTATGTATGTGATGACAGGGCATCGGATGTAAATTTTGTATTCAACGGGGAAGTAATTGCCGGAACAAGAGGAAGAAAGATCCGGACGAAGAGCTTCAATGCTTTTTCCAGTGTGGATTATCCGCACCTGGCAGTTATCCGGGAAAATCATATCATCCATTATATTACCCGTTCCATGAATGCACCGGTGACCTGGTATGATGCATTGAATGATAAGGTATTTGTGCTGAAGCTGATTCCGGGACTGTCGGCAGACATTCTGGACTATCTGGCGGAACGTTATGAAGCCGTGGTCATCGAAGGGTTTGGTATCGGTGGAGTGCCCAGCACAGAACGACAGAAATTCTGTGAGAAGATTACCACTTTCCTTGATAAGGGCAGGACACTGGTTATTACCACGCAGGTACCGCTGGAAGGCAGCGACCTGAGTGTGTATGAGGTGGGAAGACTGTTCCGGAAGGATGAACGGGTACTGGAAGCCTATAATATGACACTGGAAGCCATTGTGACCAAGCTGATGTGGTTACTGGCGTGTACGAAGAACCGTCAGGAGCTGGCGAGACGGTTTTATGAAGAGATAAATTACGATATTTGTTTATAAAAACCTTGCATATTTGACAGATATATGCTATCATTCAATAGTTGCGAAGAATAGATGGTCCTCTGTTACGTTTATGTATTAAGAACATCCAAATAATAAGGAGGCACACAGATGAACGAAATCATCAAGAGCATTGAAGACGCTCAGTTAAAAGCAGAAGCACCGCAGTTTAATGTCGGTGACACCGTAAAAGTATACGGTAAGATCAAAGAGGGTAACCGTGAGAGAATCCAGGTATTCGAGGGCACAGTCCTGAAAAAGCAGGGCGGCGGCGCAAGAGAGACCTTTACTGTGAGAAAGACTTCCAACGGCATCGGCGTAGAGAAGACATGGCCGCTGCATTCTCCTAATGTAGAGAAGGTAGAAGTGATCCGCAGAGGTAAGGTAAGACGTGCGAAACTGAACTACTTAAGAGACCGTGTTGGTAAGAAGGCAAGGGTTAAAGAGTTAGTAAAATAATGATCTGGAAGAGGGACAAATACATAATGTATCTTGTCCCTTTTTTTCTACAGGCAGGGGAAATATGCGAAGAAGACGGAGAAGATACACCAGGGGAAAAAAAGAGAGCAAATGGAACATGAACATGCTGGGAAATATCCTACTGTGGATTTTTCAGATCGCAGTGGTTCTTCTCATGGCGTTTGTGCTCGTATTTTATGCGGGCGAACAGATCAGCAACATCGGAGATTCCATGTCACCCACCCTGGAGAACGGGGATGTGGTGCTGGTGAACCGTTTTGTATATAAAGTGACCTCCCCGAAGCAGGGCGACCTGGTCGTATTTCGGCCCAACGGCAACGTGAATGCCCATTTTTATATCAAGCGGGTGGTGGCCGGGCCGGGGGACACCGTACAGATCAGGGACGGTTTTCTCTATGTCAATGACGAACTGATGACAGACCTGCCCTTCGGACGGATCTCCAACGCCGGTATGGCGGAGGACACCGTAACGGTCGGAAGTGAGGAATATTTTGTGATCGGAGACAACCCCGACAGCAGTGAGGACAGCAGATACACGGATATCGGCAATGTGAAGCTGTCCGATATCGAGGGAAAGGCGTGGTATGTCCTTTCACCGCGGACACGCAGAGGGAAGCTTTAGATCCAGGACAGGAGTGGAAAAATATGCAGTATCAGTGGTATCCGGGGCACATGACGAAGGCAAAGCGCATGATGCAGGAGAATATCAAGCTGGTGGACCTGATTATCGAGCTGGTGGATGCCCGGATCCCGTACAGCAGCCGGAATCCGGACATTGATGAGCTGGGCAGAAATAAAGCGCGGCTGATCCTGCTGAACAAGGCAGATCTGGCCGATGAGGCAGCCAATGCGGCGTGGACGAAAGCGCTGGAGGCAACGGGGGCAGTGGTGGTGAAGGCCAATTCCCGCTCCGGTGCGGGCTTGAAAGCCGTCCAGGGCGCTGTGGCGGAGGCATGTAAGGAAAAAGATCGAGCGGGACAGAAGACGGGGCATCAAGAACCGGCCGGTACGTGCCATGGTGGCGGGGATCCCCAACGTGGGAAAATCCACGTTTATCAACAGCTATGCGGGAAAAGCCTGCGCAAAGACGGGCAATAAGCCGGGTGTCACCAGAGGCGCGCAGTGGATCAAGCTGAACCGGCAGCTGGAGCTTCTGGATACGCCGGGTATCCTCTGGCCCCGGTTTGAAAATCAGGAGGTGGGTTTCCGTCTGGCACTCATCGGTTCCATCCGGGATGAGGTGCTGAACACAGAGGAAATGGCCTTTACGTTTTTGCAGTTTTTGCGGGCAAATTATCCGGGACTGCTGCAGCAGCGCTATGAGATCGAAGAGTCCGACGATGCACTGGAAAATTTGAACCGGATCGCGGAAAATAGACTTTGCCGTTTAAAGGGAAATATGTTAGACTTAAAAAAGGCATCAGACATTGTGATCGATGACTTCAGAAGCGGACGGCTGGGAAGAATCACACTGGAATTCCCGGATCGCGTCGGCCAGGAAAAAGGACTAAAGCATGAAACAGATGACGGATTCAAAGAAGGAAAAACGGACTGACGGGGTGTACCGGGAGATTTTCAGCATGATGTTTTACCTGATTTTTGTTGTGGCGGCAACGCTGCTGATCATCCGGTTTGTGGGACAGCGGACAGAGGTCAGTGGCCATTCCATGGAGGATACGCTGGATGACGGCGACAATCTGATCGTGGATAAGCTGACTTACCGGTTCAGGGATCCGGTGCGGTACGACATTATTGTTTTTCCGTATAAATATAAAGAAGACACGTACTATATCAAGCGGATCATCGGGCTTCCCGGGGAGATGGTACAGATCACCGAGGAGGGGAATATCCTCATCAACGGGGAGATCCTGGAGGAATCCTACGGCCGGGAGGTTATGAAGAGCCCGGGTATTGCGGCGGATCCCATCATTCTCGGAGAAGATGAATATTTTGTGCTGGGAGATAACCGAAACGCCAGCGCAGACAGCCGGGATCCCAGCGTAGGTGTCATTTCCGGTAAGGATATCGTGGGCAGAGCGTGGCTGCGCATCTGGCCGCTGAACAAGTTCGGTATTTTGAAACATCAGTAATGAGATAAAGGCATGTGACAGAAGGAAAGCAGACGGCAGCTCCCCGTTTCGGGGGGCTGTTTTTACACGGAGGTATTTATGGGAAAAACAATAGGGGAAATCCGGGAGCTGTTCCGGCAGGCAGATGCCGTGACCGGGGCAAAGCTGGTGGAAGAATACAGGGAAGATCAGCGGGCCGGGGTGCGCAAAGTCTGTGAGGCATTTTTGAAGTCTCAGGAAAAAATGGCACAGGAGATGGCGCGGCTGGAGCAGATGAGCAGCTTTGAAAAGGAGTATAGCGCCTATTCGGCTATCTGCGGCATTGACGAGGCTGGAAGAGGGCCGCTGGCAGGGCCGGTGGTGGCCGGTGCAGTGATCCTGCCGAAGGGATGTAAGATTCCCTATGTCAACGACTCCAAAAAAGCTTTCCGCAAAAAAACGGGAAGAGCTCTATGATGTGATCATGGAACAGGCAGTGGCAGTGGGCGTGGGATTTTCCACGCCGGAGCGCATCGACGAGATCAATATTTTACAGGCTACTTATGAGGCCATGCGGGAGGCCATCGGCAAGCTGTCGGTGCAGCCGGATCTGCTGCTCAACGACGCGGTGACGATCCCCCAGGTGCCGGTGCGGCAGGTGCCCATCATCCACGGGGATGCTAGAAGCATTTCCATTGCGGCGGCCAGCATCATCGCCAAGGTGACCAGGGACCGGCTCATGCTGGAGTACGACCAGCTGTTCCCGGCCTATGATTTCGCTTCCAACAAAGGGTATGGATCGGCGGAGCATATCCAGGCGCTGAAAACCGTGGGGCCGTGCCCCATCCACAGGAGGAGTTTTATTGGACACTTCGTATAAAATTAACACCCGCCGTATCGGCACGGCCCATGAGCGGCAGGCAGAAACTTTTCTGAAAGAAAAGGGCTACCGGATTGTGGCCCGGAATTACCGGTGCCGTTCGGGAGAGATCGATCTCATTGCCCGGGACGGGGAATGTCTGGTGTTCGTGGAGGTGCGCTACCGGACGGACACCGGAAAAAGGGCATCCGCTGGAGACAGTGGACACGCGGAAACAGCGCCGGATCTGTAAGGTGTCGGATGTGTACCGGTATCACAATCATATCGGCACGGATGAACCGGTGCGCTATGATGTGGTGGCGGTGCTGGGAGACGAACTGGTGCATCTGGAGAACGCGTTTCCTTATCTTGGGGCGTCTGCGTACTAAAGATGAGAAGGCGCCTGTTGCGTGCGCTGCCTGATGGTTGGAAATAACATAGGATAGGGTAATCGCGAAAGAGAAGACATGATATCATGACATTGGAAAATAGAAGAGTAGAATCGGAAAAGGACAGAATCATGCGAAGAGACTGGATACGAAAAGCAAAGGAGCAGGACAGACAGATCGAGGAAGTACGGCACGGGGATGTGCCGTTTCTGGAATTCCCGCTGCTGCGGGAGACGAAGATGGTGGTGCACGGCTTTACCACCCGGGAGGGCGGCGTCAGTGAGGGCATCTTTTCTTCCATGAATTTAAGCTTCACCAGAGGGGACGACCCGGCACGGGTAAAAGAAAATTACCGGCGGGCAGCGGCGGCGCTGGGGGTACCGGCAGAGCATATCGTCTGTTCGGATCAGACCCACACGACAAATGTGCGGCATGTGACCATGGACGACCGGGGAAAAGGCGTGTTCCGGGAGAAGGATTACCGGGATGTGGACGGCCTCATCACCGATACGCCGGGGCTGGTGCTGGCCACCTTTTTTGCGGACTGTGTGCCGCTGTTTTTCGTGGATCCGGTGCGGCGCTGCATCGGCCTGTCCCATTCCGGCTGGAAGGGAACGGCGGCAAGGATGGGCGCAAGGACGGTGGAGGCCATGACGGAGACCTTTGGCAGCGACCCGGCGGATATCCGGGCAGCCATCGGGCCTTCCATCTGCGTGGACTGTTATGAGGTCAGCGAGGATGTGATCCAGGCGTTTGCGAAAAACTATGACCGGGCAGTGATGAAAGAGATCTGCTATCGAAAAGAAAATGGAAAATATCAGCTGAATCTGTGGGAGGCCAACCGGCACGTCCTGCTGGCGGCGGGGATTTTGCCGGAACATCTGGCGGTGACGGACATCTGTACGTGCTGCAACCCGACCCGGCTGTTTTCTCACCGGGCCAGCCAGGGAAAGCGGGGGAATCTGGCGGCTTTCCTTGCAATTTCAGACGGTATTTAGTATGATAAATAACGAGGTGTCACACAATGAAGAAACAGGACGGACAGCTGACGGGGCATGTCATTGACGGCATTGAACCGGGCAGTATCGCGGAGGAGCTGGAGATTGAACCGGGAGATACCCTGGTCAGTGTCAATGGCAGTCCGATCACGGATGTCTTTGACTACCAGTATCTGACCAATGAGGAATATCTGGAGATCCTCATCCGCAAGGCGGACGGCGAGGAATGGGAGCTGGAGATCGAGAAGGAATTCGAGGAAGATCTGGGGCTCATTTTCGAGAATGGTCTGATGGATGAATACCGCTCCTGCCGGAACAAATGTGTCTTCTGTTTCATTGACCAGATGCCGCCGGGCATGCGGGAAACGCTGTATTTCAAGGATGACGACTCCCGTCTTTCTTTTTTACAGGGCAACTATGTGACACTGACCAATATGAGTGACAAGGATATTGACCGGATCGTCCGGTATCATCTGGCACCCATCAATATTTCCTTTCAGACCACAAACCCGGAGCTGCGCTGCAAGATGCTGCACAACCGGTTTGCCGGGGAAGCGCTGAAAAAGGTACAGAAGCTGTATGAGGCCGGGATCGAGATGAATGGCCAGATCGTGCTCTGCAAGGGGCTGAACGACGGCCCGGAGTTGGAACGGTCCATCCGGGATCTGTCGGCGTATCTACCCCATCTGCAAAGTGTGTCCATTGTACCGGTGGGCCTGACCAAATACCGGGAAGGTTTATACCCCATGGTGCCCTTTACCAAAGAGGAGGCCAGGGCAGTGACGGCGCTGGTGCACGACTGGCAGGAGAAGCTGTATGCCAGATGGGGAACCCATTTCATCCACTGCGGTGATGAATGGTACATTTTGTCGGAGGAGGACATGCCTCCGGCAGAGACATACGATGGCTACTTGCAGCTGGAAAACGGGGTGGGCATGACGAGACTTTTGCTGGACGAGGTGGATGACGCGCTGGCGGAGGAGACCGGGGATGACAGAGAATGCCATCTGGTGCTGGCCACCGGTGTGCTGGCCGGGCCGTTCATGAAGCGGATCGTGGCGCAGGTACAGCAGAAATTTCCCGGCATCCATGTGGATGTGCGGGTGATCCGCAATGATTTCTTCGGGGAGAAGATCACCGTGGCGGGGCTTCTCACGGCTCAGGATCTCATTGCCCAGCTTTCAGGCACGCTGGACGGCGCCGAGCGGCTGCTCATTCCGTCGGTGATGCTGAAAAATGATGAGCCGATTTTTCTGGATGATATGTCGCTGGATGCATTTTCAGAGGCTTTACACATCCCGGTCACTGTCGTAGAATCAGGGGGACAGGATCTGGTGGATGCCATTATAAATATAGAAGGAGAACAGATATGAGTAAACCGGTAGTTGCGATTGTCGGAAGACCAAACGTGGGAAAAATCCACGCTTTTCAATGCACTGGCTGGGGACAACATTTCCATCGTAAAGGATACGCCGGGGGTGACCCGTGACCGTATTTACGCGGATGTGACCTGGCTGGATAAGAATTTTACCATGATCGATACAGGCGGTATTGAGCCGGAGAGCAAGGATGTCATCCTTTCCCAGATGAGGGAGCAGGCACAGATCGCCATTGATACAGCAGATGTCATCGTTTTCCTGGTGGATGTGCGCCAGGGGCTGGTGGATGCGGATTCCAAGGTGGCGGACATGCTGCGCCGCTCCCGGAAGCCGGTGGTGCTGGCCGTCAATAAGGTGGACAGCTTCCAGAAATTTATGACAGATGTGTATGAATTTTATAATCTGGGCATTGGGGATCCCATTCCGGTATCTGCCGCTTCCCGTCTGGGTATCGGCGAGCTTCTGGACGCTGTCACCGCCCATTTTGATCAGCACATGCTGGAAGAGGAGGAGGACGAGCGGCCGAGAATTGCCATCGTGGGAAAACCCAATGTGGGCAAATCCTCCATCATCAACAAGCTGACGGGAGAGAACCGGGTCATCGTCTCTTCCGTGGCAGGAACGACGAGGGATGCCATCGACACCAACATCCGCCGCAACGGCAAGGATTACGTGTTCATTGATACCGCGGGCTTACGCCGGAAAAACAAGATCAAGGAAGAGCTGGAGCGCTACAGCATCATCCGCACCGTGACCGCGGTGGAGCGGGCGGACGTGGTGGTTATCGTCATCGATGCGGTGGAGGGTGTCACCGAGCAGGATGCCAAGATCGCAGGCATTGCACATGAGCGGGGCAAGGGCATTATCATTGCCGTGAACAAGTGGGATGCCATTGAGAAAAAATGACAAGACCGTTTATCAGTACGCCAACAAGATCCGGGAAGTGCTTTCCTTTATGCCTTACGCGGAAATCCTTTACATTTCCGCCCAGACCGGTCAGCGGCTGAACAAGCTGTTTGACACCATCGATGCGGTGCTGGAGAACTGCACCCTGCGGATCGCCACCGGTGTGCTCAACGAGATCATGTCCGAGGCCGTTGCCATGCAGCAGCCGCCGTCTGACAGAGGCCACCGCCTGAAGCTGTACTATATCACCCAGGTTGCGGTGAAGCCGCCGACCTTCGTGATCTTCGTCAACGATAAAGAACTGATGCATTTCTCCTACACGAGATATCTGGAGAACCGGATCCGGGATGCCTTCGGCTTTGGCGGCACCTCGCTGAAATTCATCATCCGGGAGCGAAAGGAGAAGGAGCAATGATGATCCGTCTGATCTGTGTGGCCATCGGTTACGTGTTTGGCCTGTTTCAGACCTCTTATATTTACGGAAAAATGCACGGTATTGATATCCGTACCCAGGGCAGCGGCAACGCGGGTACCACCAACGCCCTGCGGGTGCTGGGCAAAAAGGCCGGTGCCATTACCTTTCTGGGAGACGCGCTGAAATGCGTGGCGGCTGTGCTGCTGGTGCAGGCGCTGTTTGGCGCCTCCCACGGGGATATCCGTCCGCTGCTGGCCATTTATGCCGGGGCAGGTGTGGTATTGGGACATAACTTTCCGTTTTATCTGGGCTTCAAGGGCGGCAAGGGCATTGCTGCCTCTGCGGGCATGATGCTGGCCTTCGGCCATTTCCCGATTTTTGCCGTGTCCGCGCTGGCCTTTATTCTCGTGTTTACCATCACGAATTATGTGTCGCTGGGTTCCATGGTGCTGTACCTCTGTTTTCTGGTGCAGGTGATCTTTCTGGGACAGCGGGGTGAATTTGGCATGAGCCAGGGACACCTGACAGAGCTTTATATCGTGGCGGCCTGCCTGACGGCGCTGGCGTTCTGGCAGCACCGGACAAACATCGGGCGGCTCATCCACGGAACGGAAAATAAGACTTACCTATTAAAAAAGAAAACAAAGGGGGAGAACTGATGGCCAAGGTCAGTGTATTGGGAGCAGGAAGCTGGGGAACGGCGCTGGCAGTCATGCTGCACGGCAACCATCATCAGGTGACACTCTGGTCGGCATTGTCAGATGAGGTGGCACAGCTTCGCAGAGACCGGGAGCAGAAAGGCAAATTGCCGGGAGTACATATACCGGAGGATATTAACATTACAGACTGTCTGGAGGAAGCGGTGAAGGATCGGGAAATGCTGGTGCTGGCTGTGCCGTCGGTGTTCGTCCGGGGAACGGCGAGACAGCTTTCCGGTCTGGTGCCGGAGGGACAGCTCATCGTCTGTGTGGCAAAGGGTGTGGAGGAAGATACGCTCATGACCATGACGGACATTATCGAGCAGGAGCTGCCGATGGTGGATGCGGCGGTGCTTTCCGGGCCCAGCCATGCGGAGGAGGCAGGCAAGGGCATTCCCACCACCTGTGTGGCAGGCGCCCATACCCGGCAGACGGCAGAACATATTCAGAATCTGTTCATGAGCGAGACGTTCCGCGTCTATACGAGCCCGGATATGCTGGGCATTGAGCTGGGCGCTGCCCTGAAAAACGTGGTGGCACTGGCGGCGGGCATTGCGGATGGTCTGGGATACGGGGACAACACAAAGGCAGCCCTCATCACCCGGGGCATGGCAGAGATTTCCCGGCTGGGCATTGCCATGGGCGGCAAGATTGAGACCTTTTACGGATTGTCCGGTATCGGGGATCTGATCGTAACCTGTGCCAGTGTGCACAGCAGGAACCGGCGGGCCGGGTATCTGATCGGCCAGGGCTGCACCATGCAGGAAGCCATGGATCAGGTGAAAATGGTTGTGGAAGGGGTGTATTCCGCCAAGGCTGCCAGAGAGCTGGCAGAAAAATATCAGGTGGAGATGCCCATCATTGAACAGGTCAATCGGGTGCTGTTTGAAAATAAAGCACCGGGAGAGGCCGTGCGTGAACTGATGTTGCGGGATAAGAAGATCGAGACCAGTGTACTGGCATGGGAGTAACCAGGAAAACCGATGAAATGTAAAAACTGCGGAAAACTTTTTGATTATGAGAAATACTATGGAATCTGTCCCAAATGCGGAACCTTTCAGAAACAGGACAACCCGCAGCAGGAGCCGGAAACAGAGGAACGGGTAGATCTGGGATTTGATGCTGCAGGTACAGACCGGGATATTTATACGTATGTGGAGGATGGAAACGCCGCCGCAGGCGGGACAAAGGCAAAGACACAGACGGGCAGTCATAAGGGCTCGGTGATTTATGTGGTCTGCTGTATCGCACTTTTGTTCCTGTCCGGTCTGCTGAACGGCCTTTGCACCATTGTGCAGGAGAAACAGCTGGCGAAGGAGGCGGCATTATCGGATCTTTCCATCGTGGAAGTGCCCGTCGGGGAACCGGCACAGATCGGCACCCGCACAGTGACGGTTCTGGGGGCGAAGGTGTTGGAAAAGGTAGATGTCCGCCCGGAATTTCCGGCAGGGCAGATGTGTGTGGCGGTGCATCTGCGGATCAGGAATTCTGAGGAATATCCGACCTACGAGACATCTCTGGATGCACCCTATCTGGCTTATACAGATACGGATGGTGAAGAGATTTTCAAGGAGGCGGTGTCTTCCTACGATTTTTCCAGCTATGAGATATATTATGGCCTTCGCCTGCTGGAATCCTATGATTTTGGTTATGAGAGCGATGTGGAAGGAGATGTGATCTTCTTTGCGGAGCCTGGTTTTTCGAAGCCCCGGATCTGTCTGGAAGACCGGTATCGACCGGATAACCGGATGCAGGTGTTAAAAGCGGTGTATGAGCTGCCGGTGGAGCTGCCAGAGGAGGTGGAGGAATGAGACTGATTTCCGTGATCGCCAAAGGAGCGCTGGGTCTGGTGACCGGTCTGGCGTTGCTCGGGGTTGTTTCTATGCTGACTGAGATGAGGGAGAACCGGGAGTATTACCGGGACAGCATTCTGACTGTGGAGGATTTCAACGTGATGCCTGTGGAAGCAGATTGTGCCCTGGGCTATTCGGCTTATGAGGTGCACATTACAGTGCGCAATGACAGTCGGTTCGGCACGGAGGAGACTGCTGTCTGGCGGGGGTATGACGGGAAATCTTATGATGACATACAGACCGATGATCCTGGGCGGTACAGCAGCCTCAAGTATGCGGGGACAGCAATGATCCCGGCAGGAAGACAGACTGTGCTTAAGGATCGGATTTACGTTCGGGACGGTGTGAAGCAGGTGAAGGTATCTTATAGTGCCGGGTATAAGGATGATACCCATGAACAGACACTGGAGATTCCGTAGAGGGGTGTTGCGGGTGAGAATTTTCATTTGCTTGCCGCATGTGAGGCCGACAGGAATAGTTATAAGTAAAACTTATAACTGATTGGCGTGAAAAATAAATTGAAACCATTCTGCTGATGTTGTATAATCATAGGAAGGAAGGGCGTTTTGCCCATTTTTCGTGTTTCGGGCTCATTTACCGGACACCTGAGGACAGAAGTGCTATAAAAAGTAAAAAAGACAGAAATAAAAGGAACTGACAGACAGATGAAGAAGAAAATGATACTGAGTGTGGACACGGGAATTGATGATGCGCTGGCCATCGCCTATGCCATCGGGCAGCAGGAGATGGAGCTGATCGGCATCACGGTTTCCTATGGTATGTCCATTGTGGAGAATACATACCGGAATACAAAAAAGCTGGTGGAACTTTTGGGGGCGCAGGTGCCTGTATACATGGGAAGTGCGGTACCTATCGTCCGTCCGGGACGGGATTATAAGCTGGCGGGCAGTAAGATCCATGGGCAGGACGGTATGGCGAATCAGTTTGGAGATTATGAGCCGGAGGATGTGGCCGGCGCAGTGGTGGAGGAGTCGGTGGATTACATCATTGACAGCATCCATACCTACGGCAAAGATCTGGTGCTGGTAACCACAGGCCCCATGACCGATCTGGCCCGGGTGATCACAAAGGAGCCGGGTATCCTTGATCAGATCGGTGCAGTGTATTCCATGGTGGGGGCGCTGGCAGCACCCGGGAATGTGAATCCATATAAGGAGGCCAATGCGGGCATGGATCCGGAAGCTGTGAAGCTGGTGCTGGAGACAGAACCTCCGCTGACAGTCATCGGTCTGGATGTGACGAGAAAAACACTGATGAGCTTTGCAGATCTGCAGCGCTGGCAGACGATCGGTACCGGACGGGCAGATTTTCTGGCGAAACTGGTGGAATATTATCTGGATGCGTACCGTGTGATGCATCCGTATCTGAAGGGCTGTGCGCTGCATGACCCGCTGGCTGTGGGTGCGGCGCTGCATCCGGAGTGGATCACCACCATCCCCATGCATCTGACCTGTGTGACCGAAGGAGAAGCGGACGGCCGTACCTGCGAGAATCTGGAAAAATGCGATGATACCGATTATCATACATGCGGTGCCCTGTTTGTGGACAGTGCAGCGTTTGAGGAGAATTTCTTTGCGACTGTGGAAAACGTGCTTGCCGGTCAGGCTGGTGCATAAGATAAAAGGAGTGGGCTGCCAATGGGAACGCTGTTGGAATTAAAGAATGTAACGAAGATATATGAGGGCGGTGTACTGGCCAACCACAATATATGCTTTGACGTCCGGGAGGGCGAGATCCACGCACTGGTAGGGGAAAACGGTGCGGGAAAGAGTACGCTGATGAAGATACTGTTCGGCCTGATCCCCATCACCTCCGGCCAGGTGTTTTTAAGAGGAGAAGAAGTGCATTTTAATTCCAGCAGCGATGCCATCGCAGCAGGAATCGGTATGGTACATCAGCATTTTATGCTGGTGGATTCCCTGACCGGAGCGGAAAACCTGATGCTGGGCATCAAGGAAGAGAAATTTATCAGCAACCGGAAGGAAGACGTGGAGAAGACCCGTGCCATTGCGGCAAAATATAATTTTGACATTGATCCCCAGCGAAGGGTCCGGGATATGAGCGTCGGCATGAAGCAGAAGCTGGAAATCCTGAAGATCCTGTACAGAGGTGCAAAACTCATCATTCTGGACGAGCCTACTGCGGTGCTGACACCTCAGGAGACGGAGGAATTGTTTGAACGGCTCATCGACCTGAAAAAACAGGGAATGACCATTATCTTTATTTCCCATAAACTCAACGAGGTGAAACGGATCAGTGACCGGATCACCGTTTTAAAGGGCGGCAAGACGAAAGGCACATTCGATACCGCTGATGTCACAGAGGAAGAGATTTCCAATAAGATGGTGGGGCGTGTCGTTTCCTTTGATTATGAGAAAGAAGTGCTGGAGCCGGATGAGGATCTCCTCAAAGTGGAAAACCTGACGTACAAGGATCGGTTTGACGTCATGAAGCTGGACGGCGTCAGCTTTACCGTGCGCAATAAGGAAATCGTGGGTATTGCCGGCGTGGAAGGCAACGGACAGAGTGAACTCATCAGGATCATTACAGCAAACTTAAGAGCACGTTCCGGCCAGGTGCTGTTTAAAAATGAGGATATCACGAAGGCATCCATTGCCCATGTGCGCAAGCTTGGTATGTCCTATGTGCCGGAGGATCGTCTGTATAACGGCTGCGCAGCCATCATGAGCGTACAGGAGAACATGGTCGTGTCCAATATCGATTCCTTCGCAAAGAAGAGCAAGCTCATTGATTTTAAGAAGGTCAGGGAACACTGCCAGGCACTGATCAGAGAATATAACGTAAAGACAAAGGACGAGAATCAGCCGATCAAGAGCCTGTCCGGCGGTAATATCCAGAAAGCTATCGTAGCAAGGGAGTTCTGCGCTGGCAGCGATCTGCTCGTGCTGGATCAGCCAACCCGGGGCGTAGACGTGGGCGCCATGAACTTCATCCATCAGAAGATCCTGGAGATGCGAAGCGCGGGCAAGGGGATCATTCTGGCATCGGCGGATCTGAATGAACTCATTGCTCTGAGTGACCGGATCCTTGTCATGCATAAAGGCAGGGTTGTGGCATCCTTAAGCAACCGGCCGAAGGTCAGTGAGCAGGAGCTGGGGCTTTACATGCTCGGTATCAAACATCAGGAAGGAGCGGAGGCATAACATGAATACCAAAAAGAAATTTGACATCATGAACTATTTCAATGTCATCCGTACCGTGATCGCCATGGTGATCGCATTGCTGATCGTGTTTGCGATTATCTTTTTCGTCAGTGAGGAGCCGGTATTTGCCATACAGAAGCTGATGCTGGGCCCCCTGCAGACAAAGCGGAGCTTTTTCAATGTCATTGAGCGTGCAGTGCCGCTGATCTTTACAGGCCTGTCCCTGAACATTGTGCTGCGGAGCGGTATTTTTAATATTGGTGCAGACGGAGCATTTTATATGGGAGCTGTCATCGCCACCGCCATTGCCATTCGGGTGCCGCTGCCCAATATTTTACATCAGTTTGTGCTCATTGTGGCAGCAGCCATCGCAGGTGGATTTATTTCCATGCTGCCGGTGCTGATCAATAAATATACGAAGGTAGACCCGACGGTGCTTTCCATTATGTTCAACTCTGTGTTTTACTATCTGGGGCTGTCTATCATCAGCGCTTTCTTTCTGGAGGGGACCGGAACCTGGGGCAGCGCCAAATTTCCCAAGGATGCCAAGCTGGGCAATCTGATCAAGGGGACGAGCATGAACTATGGCTTCCTCATCCTCATCGCAGCAGTTATTTTCGTTGTGGTGCTGATGGAGAAGACTTCCTTTGGTTATAAAGTGCGTGTCACCGGTATCAACCCGGAATTTGCCAGGGCAGCCGGCATCAAGACCGGGAAGGTCATTCTGCTGGCACAGTTCATGGGCGGCATTTTCGCCGGTATGGGTGGTGCCATTGAGATGGTCGGTATGTACAAACGTTTCTACTGGCAGAGCCAGGTAAACTATGTGTGGGACGGCCTTCTTGTCCATATGCTGGCAAATGAGAATCCGGTATTTATTCCGCTGACCGCATTTTTCATTGCGTACCTGCGGATCGGGGCAGAGATCATGTCCCGTTCTACGGATCTGGATCCGGAGGTGGTTACCCTTCTGCAGGGCATCATCATCCTTTTGGTAGCATCCGACCGGTTCCTGTATAAATTCAAACAAAAGCATGAGCAGAAGCTTGCCCTGGAGCAGGCAGAGCTTGCAGCAGCACAGGAAGGAGGCAATGCATAATGGGATTCCTTTTATCATCCAGTTTCTGGTTTTCTGTGCTTGCCAGCACAACGCCGGTGATGCTTGCCACACTGGCAGCCAATATCGTCAGCCAGGCGGGAATCTTCAATCTGGCTATTGAGGGGACCATGCTCATCTGTGCCCTGGCCGGTGTTCTGGGCAGTGCCTGGACCGGCAATCTTCTGGTGGGAGCCGTGGCAGGTCTGTTTTTCGGTATTCTGGTGTCCTTTATCCTGGGATATTTTACCCTGGTGATGCGCGGTCCCATGAATGCCTGTGGCGTGGCCATCAATCTGGTAGCGACAGGTGGCACGGTATTTGTCCTTGTACTGACTGCAGGCAGTAAGATCACCAGCAGTTCTCTGGTAAGCAAAACCTTTCCGAATGTTAAAATTCCCGGACTTTCCGCCATTCCGTTTATCGGTAAGGTGCTTTCCGGACACAATTTTTTAACCTATGTGGGATGGATCCTGGTGGCAGTGACCTGGTTTTTACTGTATAAGACGAAGCTGGGGCTGAACATCCGGGCCGTGGGAGAGAACGAGGAGGCTGCCCGGTCTGCAGGCATCAACGTGCTCAAGACCCGGTTCATTTCGCTGCTGTTCTGCGGCGTGTTCTGTGCACTGGGCGGCATGTATCTTTCTATGGGTTCCCTCAAATCCTTTACCGCCGGTATGGTGGCAGGAAGAGGATACCTGTCTCTGGCGATGCAGGCCATCAGTCAGGGCAATCCGGTAGTGGGCTTCTTAAGCTCCATGCTCTATGGATTTTCGGACACGATCACGGTGTATCTGCAGCTTTATAGTAATCTGGATCTGAAGCTGATCGATGCATTCCCGTATGTGTTTATCATTGTTGTGCTTACCATTTTGCAGGTGAGCAAGTCAAAAGCAGAGGAACGCCGTGCCAAGGCTGCATAAGTCCCGGATAACTGGTGTTTTTCATAAATCAAAGGAGGACAAAGACCAAATGGCAAACAGTGTTTATTATGATCCCTGGTCAAATACAAAAACAAAGAGCGGACTGGATGCAGATCTTGTGATTTCCGCGCTGCAGAAATGTATCCGCCGTGGAGAAGAGGAGCTGGCTCTGCGCATGGCGTATGAGCTGTACATTACATCTACCTTCCACGAAGAGAAAATGTGGAACCGGCTTCTGGTTATTTCCGTGGAGGATATCGGCTTCGGCAATACCGATGCACCGATGTTTGTCAAGACCATGAATGATTTGAGAAAAGAATTCGCATATGGCGATGGGGACCGCCCGATTTTCTTCATGCACGCGATCCGTTATCTGTGCAAATGTAAGAAGGAGCGTTCTACCGACCATATTAAAAATATCATCATGAAGGAATTTGAGGCAGGTTATGTGCCGGAGATTCCGGATTATGCCATGGACATGCACACCATCAAGGGAAGAGCAATGGGCAGAGATGTTTTCTACTTCCTGAACGAGGCGAGCAAGGTAGAGCCGTTATGGGAGGATTATGATGATTCTTATCGTCAGACCCTGTACAAGATGTGCGAAGAAGAAGCTAAGAAAAAAGAAGAAGAGTAAACAGGAGGAAAAAGAAATGAAAAAGTTACTGGCATTATTACTGACCGGTGCAATGGCAGTAGGTATGCTTGCAGGCTGCGGTTCTTCTGACAGCAGCACAGACAAGGCAGAGGATTCCACAGAGGCAGCAGACAGCACAGATGAGGCTGCAGCTGATGATGGCGAGAAGGCTGAGATCTATGTGTTCATCAAAAACAGAGGAGACCTTTCCTACTGGGACAGCATGGCTGAGGGTGGAGACAGAGCAGCAACAGAGCTGGCTGACAAGGCCAACATACATGTCATCGAGACAACTGCGGATCTGCAGGCAAATCTGACTGCCATGTATGAGGCGGCAGATGCCGGCGCAGATCTGATCATCACAGCATCTGACTTTAAGGATAACCTGGTAGAGATTGCTAACGAGTATCCGGATCTGGCAACTGTTATTCTGAACGAGAACGTGCTAGACCAGGCTGAGAACGGCAACATGTATGGTGTTGATTTCTCCGTATCTGAGGCTTCTTTCCTCGCCGGTATCGCTGCAGCTGATGTTGCATCCTCCGGTGTAGAGGGCACAAGCGGTGCAAAGACTGTGGGCTTTATCGGCGGTATGGACGAGACTGTTCCCATCCAGGAGTTCTTCGTTGGTTACATTCAGGGTGCGAAATATTTCGATCCTGATACAAAGATCGTTTATAACTATGTTGGTGCATGGAACGATCCTGACACGGCAAGAACACAGGCTCTGACACAGTACAATGATGCCGGTGCCGATGTGATCTTTGCTTGCGCAGGCGGATCCGGCAACGGTGTACATACAGCAGCAGCCGAGGTTGGCAAATATGTCATCGGTGTTGATTCCGACCAGTCCTTAATGTACACAGAGGATCCCGATATCCAGAGCAGATTCGTTACTTCCGCTATCAAACAGGGCGGAAATGTGATTTACGCTACGATCCAGGAGTACCTGGACAAAGGTACCCTTCCTTTCGGTGAGTACCAGGTAAAGGGCGTTGCTGATGATGCTGCAGGTATTGTAGAGAACGATCTGTACAGCTCCATCGTATCCGATGCCGGTAAAGCAGCCATCGAAAAAGCAAAATCCGAGATGTCTGACGGTACACTGAAGGTTGAGGGTGCGATCGGCAAACCGCAGGATGAGATCAAGGCAATGATCGATCAGTATATCAACCAGTAATTGGATCCATTCGGATACAGAACTGATAATTGGATATGGAAAAACGGGAGCTTGTAAGACAGGCTGAGAGGAAGGTGTGACCTTCGACCGAGAACCTGATTTGGATAATGCCAACGGAGGGACACCCGCTGCGAAGCAGAGGGAGCAATAAAGCACAGAAGGGGCTGCCAGATCGGCGGCCCCTTTTTGCGCGGTCTTATGAAGGGTGTATCTGAATCTTCAAATTGGGAAAAAGGAGGGATTGAAATGGTAACCGTAAATGGAGAAGCACGATCCATCGCAGGACTTACACTGCAGGATTACCTGAAGACGACCAGCTATGATCTCACCCGGATCGCGGTGGAGAAAAACGGAGAGATCGTTCCGAAAGCCCGGTACGGCAGTACCGTACTGCAGGATGAGGATTGTATTGAAGTGGTAAGCTTTGTGGGAGGTGGCTGAATGATCCCATCAAAGGAAGAGTGGATGCAGGTGTTGGAATTGCGGCATGGGAAGGAGCGGCAACGGGCGTTTTCCAACGCCACGGTTGCGGTATGCGGGCTGGGAGGCTTAGGATCCAACGTGGCTGTTTCCCTGGCCCGGGCAGGGATCGGCAAGCTGATCCTTATGGATTTTGACCGGGTGGATATCACCAATCTGCACCGGCAGCAGTACAAGGCAGCACAGCTGGGGCGTCCCAAGGTGGAGGCGCTGGCGGAAAACTTAAGGGAGATCGCACCCTATACGGAGCTGGAGCTGCACAATGTGAAGATCACAGAGGAGAATGCCCCGGCACTGCTGGCAGAGGCGGATGTGGTGTGCGAAGCCTTTGACAACCCGGTATGTAAGGCCATGCTGGTGAACGTGGTGCTGGAGCAGATGCCAGAAAAATATCTGGTGGCGGGCTCCGGCATGGCGGGCATGAAGAGTACCAATCTCATCCGCACGAGAAGGATCACCGACCATTTTTATCTGTGCGGGGACGGCGTCAGTGATGTGAACGACGGCATGGGACTGGTGGCACCCCGGGTGATGGCCTGCGCAGCCCATGAGGCACATATGATCCTGCGGATTCTGTCAGGAGAACTGGAAGCATAGAAAGAAGGAAGATTACATGAAAGACGACAAATTGGTTATTGGCGGTCATACGTTTGACTCGCGTTTTATTCTGGGCTCAGGAAAATATTCCATGAAACTCATCGAGGCAGCGGTGCAGGATGCCGGTGCCCAGATCATTACCCTGGCGGTGCGCCGGGCAAACACAAAGGAACAGGAGAACATCCTGGACTATATCCCGAAGAATGTGACGCTGCTGCCCAACACCAGCGGTGCGAGAAATGCCCAGGAGGCCATCCGCATCGCACGGCTTGCCAGAGAGCTGGGCTGCGGTGATTTTGTAAAAATAGAGATCATGCGGGACAGCAAATACCTGCTGCCGGACAATCAGGAAACCATCAAGGCCACAGAGGTGCTGGCCAAGGAGGGCTTTGTGGTCATGCCTTATATGTACCCGGATCTGAACGTGGCCAGAGATCTGGTGGACGCCGGTGCAGCTGCTGTCATGCCGCTGGCATCCCCCATCGGTTCCAACAAGGGACTGGCTACCAGAGAATTTATCCAGATCCTCATTGATGAGATCGACCTGCCCATCATTGTGGATGCGGGCATCGGCAGACCGTCCCAGGCGTGCGAGGCCATGGAGATGGGCGCTGCGGCCATCATGGCAAACACGGCGCTGGCAACCGCCGGGGATCTGCCGCTGATGGCTTCCGCTTTCAAGAAAGCTATCGAAGCCGGACGACAGGCATATCTGGCAGGCCTGGGCCGCGTGCTGACCCGGGGCGCATCCGCATCCGATCCGCTCACCGGATTTCTGCGCAATTAGGGGGCGATGGGAATGGAAAATCAGTTTTTTGTAGATTCCTCTTACCTTTCCCCGGAAGCGCTGGAGAAAAAGCACCGGCTGGAAACCGATCCGTCCAGCAGAAAGAACCATATGGAATATCTGCCGGGCATGGAGCAGATCCGGTCCGATGTGCGCGACCAGGTGATGGCGCAGATGCAGTCCTACGATTACAGCAAATATACGGCCAGGGATGTGCTGGCGGCGCTGGAGCATGAGACGTGTTCCATCGAGGACTTTAAGGCACTGCTTTCCCCGGCGGCGGAACCGTTTCTGGAGCAGATGGCCCAGCGGGCCAGACGGGAGACGGGCAAGCATTTCGGCAACACGGTGTATCTGTTTACCCCTTTGTACATTGCCAATTACTGTGAAAACTACTGCGTGTACTGTGGGTTTAACTGCTATAACCACATCAACCGCATGAAGCTGTCCATGGAGCAGATTGAAAAAGAGATGAAGGTCATCGCCGACAGCGGAATGGAGGAAATCCTCATTCTCACCGGCGAGAGCCGCAGCCAGAGTGACGTCCATTATATCGGGGAGGCCTGCAAGCTGGCCCGGAAATATTTTCGCATGGTGGGGCTGGAGATTTATCCGGTGAACACCGATGAGTACCGATATCTCCACGAATGCGGCGCTGACTATGTGACCGTTTTTCAGGAAACGTATGATGCGGATAAATATGAAACCCTGCATCTGATGGGACATAAGCGGGTATGGCCGTACCGGTTCGAGGCCCAGGAACGTGCCCTCATGGGCGGCATGCGAGGCGTGGCGTTCTCGGCACTGCTGGGACTGTCGGATTTCCGCAAGGATGCACTGGCCAGCGCTCTGCACGTGTACTATCTGCAGCGGAAATACCCGTATGCGGAAATGTCCCTGTCCTGCCCGCGGCTTCGTCCCATCATCAACAATGACAAGATCAATCCGCTGGATGTGCATGAAAGCCAGCTCTGTCAGGTCATCTGCGCGTACCGGATCTTCCTGCCCTTTGTGGGCATCACCGTGTCTTCCAGGGAGAGCGCTTCCTTCCGGGACGGCATCGTGAAGATCGCGGCCACCAAGGTGTCTGCCGGGGTTTCCACCGGTATCGGGGATCATGAGAGCAAGTACAGCGGCAAAGAGGCCGACGGGGAGCAGGGCGACGAGCAGTTTGAGATCGACGATGCCCGCAGCCTGGAAACCATGTATCAGGACATTGCGGACGAAGGGCTGCAGCCGGTACTGAACGACTATTTGTATGTGTGAGGATAACAAAATGAGAAGAATAGATACGACCCTTTATTTTATCACCGACAGCACCGGCTGGGACGAGGACGAATTCCTGCGCCGGGTGGAGCTGGCCCTCATGGGCGGCGCCACCATCATGCAGCTGCGGGAGAAAAACCGGACGACGAGAGAGTATATGGCGCTGGCGGAAAAAGTACATACGCTGGCGAAAAAATATCAGGTGCCTCTCATCATTGATGACCGGGTGGACGTGGCGCTGGCGGTGGACGCGGAGGGTGTCCATGTGGGACAGTCCGACCTGCCGGTGTCCCTGGCCCGCTCCCTGATGGGAGAGGATAAGATCGTGGGTGCCACGACAAAAACAGTGGCCCAGGCACAGGAGGCTTACGAACAGGGGGCAGATTATCTGGGTGTGGGGGCCATTTATCCCACCACCACCAAGGTAAAAACCGTGCTCACTTCCCCGGACACCCTGCGGGACATCTGTCAGGCTGTGCCCATTCCGGTCAACGCCATCGGCGGCCTGAACATGGGAAATCTTGATGTGTTACAGGGCATTCCCATTGCGGGCATCTGTGTGGTATCCGCTATCATGAAGGCAACGGATCCCAGAAAAGCGGCAGAAGAGTTAAAGGCTGCGGCGGAAGAGCTGAAGACCCAGGCCCATGCAGGCGAAGAAAAGCCGCCGAAAAAAATGAAGATGGCACTGACCATCGCAGGCAGCGACAGCAGCGGCGGCGCCGGCATCCAGGCGGATTTAAAAACCATGACCATGAACGGTGTGTTTGCCATGAGTGCGGTGACCGCGCTGACGGCCCAGAACACCACCGGCGTCACGGCCATTGAGGAAGCTTCCCCGGCATTTTTAAAGGAACAGATGGATGCGGTATTTTCTGACATTTTCCCGGATGCGGTGAAGATCGGCATGGTGTCTTCCAGTGAACTGATCCACGTCATTGCCGATGGGCTGACCCAATGGAAGGCCCGGCATATCGTGGTGGATCCGGTGATGGTGGCCACCAGCGGTTCTTCCCTTTTGAAGACCGATGCCATCCAGACGCTGATGGACCGGCTGCTGCCTCTGGCGGAGCTGGTGACACCCAACATTCCTGAGGCCCAGATGCTGTCCGGCATGGATATCCATGATGAAAAGGACATGGAAGCAGCAGCAAAGATCATCGGCGATACCTTTGGCTGTGCCGTGCTGTTAAAGGGCGGACACAGCATCAACGATGCCAACGATCTGCTGTATATGGGCGGCAGGAGCCGGTGGTTCCTGGGCAAACGGATCCACAATCCCAACACCCACGGCACCGGCTGTACCCTGTCCAGCGCCATTGCCTCCAACCTGGCCAAGGGATTTTCTCTGGAGGAATCGGTGAAACGGGCGAAAGCCTACATTTCCGGTGCACTGGCTGACATGCTGGATCTGGGGGCAGGTTCCGGCCCCATGAACCACGGCTTTGCCCTGACCGGGGAATTTGCGAAGGAGGCATAAATCCATGAAAGAAAAATATACTTCCCTTTTTGAAAACGGTTTGATCTGGTTTGGGGCGGCGGTGTCCCTGGCAGAGATCCTCACCGGCACCTATTTTGCACCGCTGGGCTTTTCCAGGGGCCTGCTGGCTATCCTCGTGGGCCATGTCATCGGCTGCCTCATGCTGTTCTGCGCCGGTGTCATCGGCGGCAGTGTGCGCAAAAGTGCCATGGAAACGGCGAAAATGAGCTTTGGCAGCAAGGGTGGCCTGCTGTTCTCCGTGCTGAACATTGTCCAGCTGGTGGGCTGGACCGCCATCATGATCTACGACGGGGCGCTGGCAGCAGACGGCGTGATTGCCGCAGGCAAATGGATCTGGTGCCTGCTCATCGGCGGCCTCATCATTGTGTGGATCGTCATTGGCATTGAAAATCTGGGAAAGATCAATACCGTGGCCATGGCGGCGCTGCTCATCCTCACGGTCATCTTAAGCTTCACCATTTTCGGAAAAGACACGATGGCCAGCGCAGGCGGCGACATGATGTCCTTCGGGGCAGCGGTGGAGCTGTCTGTGGCCATGCCCCTGTCCTGGCTGCCCCTCATCAGCGACTACACCCGGGAAGCCAAGGAGCCGGTGAAAGCCACGGCGGTCAGCACCATCATCTACGGCATCGTCAGCTGCTGGATGTACGTTATCGGCATGGGTGCGGCCATTTTTACCGGAGAATCGGATATTGCTCAGATCATGGTAAAAGCGGGCCTTGGCATTGCAGGCCTTCTGATCATCGTTTTTTCCACGGTGACAACCACCTTCCTGGATGCTTACTCCGCCGGGATTTCCAGCGAGTCCCTGTCTGAAAAACTCAGCGGCAAATGGATGGCTGTGGCGGTGACCGTCATCGGCATTGTGGGCGCCTGCCTCTTCCCCATGGACGACATCACCGATTTCCTCTATTTCATCGGCTCGGTATTCGCTCCCATGATCGCCATTCAGATCGCAGACTTTTTCCTGTTGAAGCAGGATCACCAGGAGCAAAGTGCGGACGTGCTGAACCTGGTTGTGTGGTTTGTGGGCTTTGTACTGTACCGGCAGCTCATGAAGGTGGACATCCCGGTGGGCAACACCCTGCCGGATATGGTGGTTACCATCGTGCTGTGCGTGGCAGCCAACAAGCTGTTCCGCAGGAAACACTAAGAAACTTCACTTTTTCTGCATGGAAGATCAAACGGCCGCATACGATGATAGCAGGATAAGTGAAGGGGGCCAGTCATGGAACATTACGATGTGTATAAAGATATACAAGCCCGGACAAAGGGAGAGATTTACATAGGGGTCGTGGGGCCGGTGCGCACCGGAAAATCCACGTTCATCAAGCGGTTTATGGATCTTCTGGTGCTGCCGGGGATGGAGGATGAGCGGGCCAGGCTGCAGGCCCGGGATGAACTGCCCCAGAGTGCGGCGGGCCGCACGATCATGACGACGGAGCCGAAGTTCATTCCCAAAGAGGCGGCTGTCATCCGCCTGGGGGAGGACATCGAGGTAAAAGTACGGCTTATTGACTGTGTGGGCTTTCTCGTGGAGGGCGCTGCCGGGCATATCGAGGACGACGGAGAGCGGATGGTGAAAACGCCCTGGTTCGACCACGAGATCCCCTTTGCCCAGGCGGCGGAGATCGGCACCCAGAAGGTGATCTGCGACCATTCCACCATCGGCATTGCGGTGACGGGCGACGGCTCCTTCGGGGAGCTGCCCCGGGAAGCCTTCGTTCCGGCAGAGGAGAAGACGGTGGGAGAGCTGAAACGCATCGGCAGGCCCTTCGTGCTGCTGGTGAATTCCCAGAAGCCCTACAGCGAGGAGGCGCAGGGGCTGGCGCGGGAGCTGGAGAAAAAAGTATGCGGTCAGCACCTTATGCATGAACTGCGAGCAGATGAAAAAAGAGGATATTTACCGGCTGCTGGAGCAGGTGCTCTATGAATTCCCGGTGCAGCAGATCGAGTATTACATCCCCAAATGGGTGGAAATGCTGGAGGAGAGCCATGAGATCAAGCAGGATCTGCTGGAAAATGTCCGGGCCTACATGGATGGCATTGAGAAGGTGCGGGATGTCCGGAACCGGGAATTCACGGCCCAGAGCAGCTTCATCCGCGCCATGAAGCAGGAGGCCATGGATCTGTCCTCGGGTACCCTGAAGGTGCAGGTGGACTTTGATCCGGCCTACTATTACCGGACACTCAGCGAGCTCACCGGCGCGGCCATCGACGGAGAGTATCAGCTCATTGCGGCGGTGCGGGAGCTGTCCAAAATGAAAAAGGAATATGAGCAGGTACAGGATGCCCTGCAGGCGGTGCGGATGAAGGGCTATGGCGTCATCAGCCCGGTGAAGGGAGAGATCACGCTGGAGGAGCCGGTGGTCATCCGCCAGGGCAACAAGTACGGCGTCAAGATCCGCTCGGAAGCCCCGTCCATCCATCTGATCCGCGCCAACATCGAGACGGAGATCGCCCCCATTGTGGGCAGCGAGCAGCAGGCCAACGACCTGATCGCCTACATCAGGGAAAACCAGCAGACCGAGGACGGCATCTGGAATACGAACATCTTCGGAAAATCCGTGGAACAGCTGGTGGAGGACGGCATCCGCGGAAAACTCACCCGCATCGGCGACGAGTGCCAGGAAAAGCTGCAGGATACGATGCAGAAGGTGGTCAACGATCTCAGCGGCGGCATGGTGTGCATCATCATTTAAGAAAGAAAAAATATATGGAAAGAGAATGTCCGGTTTTGTCAGGCCGGGCGTTCTTTTTGCGTTTTACAGAAAAACATGTCTGAAATAAAATTAATTGATAAAACGATGGAAGGAACGGAAAGGACATGCTATAATAGGAGCCGATGGGATTTTATAAATATTTTATAAAATACGAAAAAGAGAGAGATGTAGGAGGAAACAAAATGCTTGAATCTATTTTTAAGCTGAAAGAGAATCGCACGACGGTGAAGACGGAGATCATGGCCGGTATCACCACCTTCATGACGATGGCGTATATTCTGGCTGTCAACCCGTCGATGCTGTCAGCTGCCGGCATGGATGCGTCTGCCGTGCTCATTGCCACTGCGCTGGCATCCTTTGTGGGAACGGTCTGCATGGCACTGTTTGCCAACTATCCCTTCGCACTGGCACCGGGCATGGGCCTGAATGCCTACTTTGCATACACGGTCTGCCTGGGCAGAGGCATTTCCTGGGAAGTGGCACTGATGGCTGTATTTGCGGAAGGTATCGTATTTATCATCATGTCCTTTGCCAACGTGCGGGAAGCTATTTTTGATGCCATCCCCATGACACTGAAAAGCGCTGTCAGCGTCGGCATCGGTCTGTTCATCGCCTTCATCGGCCTGCAGAATGCCAAGATCATTGTCAATTCCGATTCCACGCTGCTGACCTACCAGAATTTCAAGGGCGGCACCTTCCACAGCATCGGTATTACCGCGCTGCTGGCCATCATTGGCGTGATCATCACCGGCTATCTGCTGATCAAAAATGTAAAGGGCGGCATCCTGTTCGGTATCCTGATCACCTGGGTGCTGGGCATGATCTGTCAGGCCATCGGCCTGTATGTGCCGGATGCAGAGGCAGGTATGTACTCCCTGTACCCGAATTTTTCCGCAGGCATCAACCTGGCATCCTTCGGCAAGACTTTTGGCGCTGTATTCCGCGCGGATATGTCCGGCATCAATCTGCTGGATTTCATCGTTATCATGTTTGCGTTCCTGTTCGTGGATGTGTTTGACACCCTGGGTACTCTCATCGGTGTGGCAACCAAGGCTGACATGCTGGATGAGGATGGCAAGCTGCCGCACATCAAGGGTGCGCTGATGGCAGACGCCGTTGCCACCTGCGCAGGCGCTGTTTTCGGTACATCCACCACCACCACCTTCGTGGAGAGTGCTTCCGGCGTGACCGAGGGCGGCCGTACCGGACTGACCTCCCTGACGACCGGTGTGCTGTTCCTGCTGTCCATTCTGCTGTCCCCGCTGTTCCTGTCCATTCCGTCCTTTGCGACGGCACCAGCCCTGATCATCGTAGGCTTCTACATGATCGGCAACGTGGTAAAGATCAATTTCGACGACATGACAGAAGCCATCCCGGCCTTCCTGACCATCCTGTTCATGCCGCTGGCTTACAGTATTTCCGAGGGTATCACCATCGGTGTGATTTCCTACACCATCATCACAGTGATGACAGGAAAAGCAAAGGAGAAGAAGTTAAGCTGGGTGATGTATGTACTGACCGTGCTTTTCATCCTGAAATACATTTTCCTGTAAAACCATTCTGAAAACAAAAGAGGAGGAAATGAAAGATGCTCAAAGAATTTAAAGAATTTGCGATCAAAGGCAACATGATTGATATGGCAGTCGGCATTATCATCGGCGGTGCGTTCAATTCTCTGGTCAGCACGCTGGTGAATGATGTGATCATGCCGCTGCTTTCTGTCCTCACCGGAAAAATCGATTTTTCCAATATTTTCTTCGCCATGGACGGCAAGCACTATGACACTCTGTCTGCAGTGCCCGAGGGCGTTGCCACCGTCAACATCGGCGTGTTCATCTCCGGCGTGATCAATTTCATCATCATGGCCTTTGTGGTATTCATGATCGTAAAAATGATCAATAAGATCAGAGAGCCCAAGGGCAAACCGGCACCGGCAGCACCGACCACGAAAAAGTGCCCGTACTGCAGATCCGAGATCGCCATCGAGGCAACCCGCTGCCCGCACTGCACATCTGTGCTGGATGTGATCGGCGAAGAGCCGCCGAAGCTGTAAGCAACATGTACATGATTTGTATCATGCTATCCGGAAAGCACCTGTCAGAAATGACGGGTGCTTTTTTCTCTCTATTTATATTATGCGATATGCGGCTGCAGAAAGAACTTGTGCAAAACTATTGGAAAGACGGGGCGGTTGGTGTATGATAGAAAAGATGAAAAATCGGTCTGCACGAATCGGTTTCAGGGTTGGAGAAAGATGATATGGCTGGAATTTTTTATGGTATCGGCGTGGGGCCGGGAGATCCTGCGCTGCTGACGGAAAAGGCAAAAAGATGTATAAAAGCGGCGGATGTGCTGGCGGTGCCGGTGAATGGAAAGGCGGCAACCGCGTTTTCTATCGTAAAGCAGGCGGTGGATCTGAAGGAAAAACCGGTGCTGGAGCTGGAATTTTCCATGTCGGGTGACCGGCAGGCGTGGAAAACCTGCGCCGTACAGGCGGCGGAGGCCATCGGGGCACTGCTGGAGGAAGGCAGACAGGTGACGCTGGTGACGCTGGGGGATGTGACACTGTACAGCACGTGCATGTACGTGTTTCAATTATTGAAAAGGCGGGGATTTGCGGCAGAGCTGGTGCCGGGCATTTCGGCGGCTTCCGCAGGGGCGGCGCTGGCAGGCATCAGTCTGGCCCGGGATCAGGAGAGCGTGGCGGTGGTGTTTGCAGACCTGGGGTTGCCCGGAGAATACGTGGGCGAACTGGAGGCAGACCGGGATTACGGATATTTTACGACAGTCATTGTGAATAAAAAGTATGACAGGACGTGATTTTTTATCCTGTAAAAAGACCGGATGGGAACAGAGGAAGGGAACAGATACAGAATATGGTATATTTTATCGGTGCAGGGCCGGGAGATCCCGAGCTTCTGACAATCAAGGGAAAAAAGATCATTGACCGGGCGGATGTGATCATTTATGCGGGTTCGCTGGTGAATCCCCAGGTGCTGGCGGACCGGAAACCGGAGGCGGTGGTGTATGACAGTGCCGGGATGCATCTGGATCAGGTCATCGCGGTGATGGAGCAGGCGGAAAAAGAGGGCCTTACCACGGCCCGGGTACACACGGGAGATCCGGCGATCTACGGCGCCCACCGGGAGCAGATGGACCGGCTGGAGGCGCTGGGCATTCCCTATGAGATCGTTCCGGGTGTCAGCTCTTTTCTCGGGGCGGCAGCGGCGCTGCATGCGGAGTATACTCTGCCCGGCGTGAGCCAGACAGTGATCCTGACCCGGATGGAGGGACGCACCCCGGTGCCGGAGCGGGAAGGCATCCGGGCGCTGGCAGCGCATCAGGCAACCATGGTGATTTTCCTGAGCGTGGGACAGATTCGGAAGCTCTGTGAGCAGCTGATCCCCGCCTATGGAGAAAATACCCCGGCAGCGGCGGTATACAAGGCCACCTGGCAGGATGAGAAAATCGTCCGGGCCACCCTGGGCACGCTGGCGGCAGAGGTGGAGGCCGCAGGCATCACAAAGACGGCGCTGATCCTGGTGGGCGGTTTTCTGGGCAGCGATCATGAGCTGTCGAAGCTGTATGATAAGACATTTACCCACGGATACCGGAAGGGCATTTCAGAGAAATAAGGAGGCAGTATGGGAAAGCTTTATGTGGTGGGGCTGGGCCCCGGCGGACAGCAGTATATGAGTGAAAAAGCCCGGGCGGCTGTGGAAGAAGCGGATGTGGTCATCGGCTATACGACCTACATTGCCCTGGTGCGGGATCTGTTTTCGGAGAAGGAATATGTGCAGACGCCCATGCGCACCGAGCGGGAGCGCTGCATGCAGGCCATCGAAAGGGCCGGACAGGGGCAGTGCGTGGCGCTGGTGTGCAGCGGAGATGCGGGCATCTACGGTATGGCAGGGCTGGTGCTGGAGCTGCTGGCGGCAGGGAAAACAGATGGTGTGGAAGTGGAGATCGTCCCGGGCATCACTGCAGCAGTCATGGCAGCGTCCGTGCTGGGGGCGCCGCTGATGAATGATTTCTGTATCATCAGCCTCAGTGATTTGCTGACCCCGGCGGCGGTGATCCGCAAGAGGCTGGCAGCGGCAGCGGCGGGAGATTTCGTCATCTGTCTGTACAATCCCAGAAGCCATACCCGGACGAAGCCGCTGGATGATGCGCTGGCAATCCTGCGAAGCCTCCTTTCCCCGGACACGGTGGTGGGCATCGTGCGAAACGCCGGACGGGACGGGCAGAGCCGGTGGATCGGCACGCTGGAGACGGTGGAGCCGGAGCAGGTGGATATGTTCTGTGTGATGATCGTCGGAAATTCCGCTACCCGGGTGCTGGATGGGCGGATGGTGACGGCCAGAGGGTATGAGAAAACAGGTGGAGAAAAAGGATATGGCAGGCCATAACGGTCACGGTGGCCGGGTGTTTGAGGCGGCGCAGCTGCTGGGGACAGACTACCGGGAGCTGCTGGATTTTTCTGCGAACCTGAATCCCTTCGGCTGCCCGTCAAGTGTACAGGCGGCCATGCAGGAAGGACTTTCCCGGGCGGCTTTTTATCCCGATCCTTCCCAGCGGGCGCTGCGTGCAGCCATTGCAGAAGCAGAGCAGGTGTCTCCCGCATGGGTGATGGCCGGTGCCGGGGCGGCGGATGTGATTTTTCGGCTCTGTTACGGGCTTCGGCCTGCCAGGGGACTGGTGTGTGCGCCCTCGTTCCTGGAATATGGGCGGGCGCTGACGGCGGCAGGAGCAAAAATTTTGTACGCAGCGGCAGAAGAAACACCTGTGAAAGTAACGGATGCTGTCGGACAGATGGCAGCAGGCAATCAGGAGAAGTTTTCAGGGAAAAGGATCGTATTGGATGATCGGAAAAGCAGCCGGACGGATAAAGATTGTGCATATCGCCTGAGAAAATCCCGCCTGTTTGATGAACTGCAGTCCGGCGATGTGGCATTTCTCTGCAATCCCAACAACCCCACCGGTCTTTTCGTGGAGCCGGACTGGGGGCTTGCGTTTCTGGCAAAGTGCCGGGAGCGGGGCATTACCGTGGTGATGGATGAGTGCTTTTTGGATTTCACCGGGCAGGAGAAGGCGCGTTCCTGGAAGCCTTACCTGAACGAGTATCCGAATCTGGTGCTGTTAAAGTCCTTTACAAAGCTGTTTGCCATGCCGGGCATCCGCCTGGGGTATCTTCTGACGGCCAATGAGGCATTGATTTGTCAGGCAGAGCAGGCAGGGCAGGCCTGGGGGATGAGCTGTGTGGCGGAGAGTGCCGGAATCGCAGCGGCAAAAGCACATGACGACTGGGCGGCACAGACGTCCCGGGCGATCCGACCGCTGCGGGAGAAGCTGAAAACCGGTCTGGAGGCCCTTGGCTTTTCGGTGAAAAACGGGCAGGCCAATTTCCTATGCTTTCATGCGCCGGGTTACCTGGATCTGGAACAGCGGCTGCTGCAAAAACAGATCCTTCTGCGCAGCTGCGGCAACTATGAAGGGCTGGGGCCGGAGGATTACCGGACGGCGGTGCGGACAGACACCGAAAATGCCCGTCTGCTGCAGGCACTGAAAGAGATCACAGGAGAGGAACACAGATGAGCGCAAAATCGATCATGATACAGGGAACCATGTCCAATGCGGGAAAAAGCTTTGTGGCGGCCGGTTTTTGCCGGATTTTTCATCAGGACGGCTATCGGACGGCACCGTTTAAATCCCAGAACATGGCGCTGAATTCCTACATCACGAAGGATGGGCTGGAAATGGGCCGGGCACAGGTGATGCAGGCGGAGGCCGCAGGTGTGGAGCCCCGGGTGGAGATGAATCCCATCCTGTTAAAACCCACCAGCAATATGGGCAGTCAGGTCATCGTCAACGGCGAGGTGCTGGAAAACATGCGGGCCATGGACTATTACCGGCGGAAACCGGAGTTTATCCCTGCGGTGAAGCAGGCCTATGAGAAGCTGGCATCTGATTATGACGTGATCGTGCTGGAGGGTGCGGGCAGTCCGGCGGAGATCAACCTGATGGAAAATGATATCGTCAATATGGGCATGGCCCGGATGGCCGGGGCGCCGGTGCTGCTGGTGGCGGATATCGACCGGGGCGGCGTGTTTGCCTCCGTGTACGGCACGGTGATGCTGCTGCCGCCGGAGCAACGGGCGTATATCAAGGGCATTCTCATCAACAAATTCCGGGGGGATGTGGAGATCCTGCGGCCGGGCCTGAATAAAATCCGGGAGCTGACGGGCATTCCCGTGCTGGGCGTCATTCCCATGGAGCCCTTTGACCTGGACGAGGAGGACAGCCTGTCCGAGCGGCTGACAGAAGACCGGCCGGTGGCGGGACAGGCCGACGTGGCGGTGATCCGTCTGCCGAAAATTTCCAATTTTACGGATTTTTTTGCACTGGAACACCGGGCAGGCGTCCATGTGCGCTATGTCTCTTCCGTAGAAAAACTGGGCAGGCCGGATCTGATTTTTCTGCCGGGAACGAAAAATACGCTGGAGGATCTGAAATGGCTGCGGGAGTGCGGCCTGGAAGCTGCCATCTGTCGGCTGCACGGGGAAGGCGTGCCGGTGTTTGGCATCTGCGGCGGGTATCAGATGATGGGTGAGCAGGTCAGCGATCCCGACGGCGTGGAGGCGGGAGGCACCCTGCGGGGTATGGGACTGCTGCCGGTGTCCACAGTTTTTTCGGCGGAGAAGACAAGAACCCGGATGCGGGGAAGGGTGCTGCATCTGCCGGAGGTACTGTCTGGGCATACGGAAGACGGAGCAGCTGCAGAGGCGCTGCCCGAGGTATCCGGCTATGAGATCCACATGGGTACTTCCGTTCTGGCAGAGGGCGCGGCGCCTTTTCTGCGGCTTTCCGATGGACGGGAGGACGGCTGTGTCAGCGACGACGGGCTGGCCTGCGGCACGTATCTCCATGGCATTTTTGACGAGGGAGAGACGGCGGAGCGGCTGCTGACCTGGCTGCGGCAGAAGAAGGGCATTCGTCTGGAAGCGCCGGAGCTTTCCCGGACGCAGATCAAGGAACAGGAATACGACCGGCTGGCAGATCTGCTTCGACGGTCGGTGGATATGGAAGCCATTTATATGATACTGGAAAAGGGGATAGACGCATGAGTGAGATCATTAAAAAGCCGGATCCGGTGCGGCCGGAGGATATCGAAAAGCGCAGCATGGAGATCATCTGTCAGGAGCTGGGGGAACGCACCTTCCCGGAGCCGGAGTTTTCTGTGATCCGCAGATGCATTCACACGTCGGCGGATTTTGATTACGCGGACAACCTCTGTTTCAGTCCGGGAGCCGTGGAAACGGGCATCCGCGCCCTGCAAAACGGTGCCCATATCGTCACGGATACCACCATGGCCATGGCCGGGATCAACAAGCGGAAGCTGGCGGAATACGGCGGCAGCGTCCACTGTTTTATTCAGGATGCGGACGTGGCAAGGGAAGCGAAGGCGCGGGGCATCACCCGGTCTGCGGTTTCCATGGAGCGGGCGGCAGCGCTTCCGGGGCCGCTGATCTTTGCCATAGGCAACGCACCGACCGCATTGATCCGTCTGTATGACCTGATCCGGGAAAACGGCTTTTCCCCGGCGCTGATCATCGGCGTGCCGGTGGGATTTGTCCATGTGGTGGAGGCAAAGGAACTGATCATGCAGACAGAAGTGCCCTATATTGTGGCCAGAGGCCGAAAGGGCGGCAGCAACATTGCGGCGGCGATCTGCAACGCGCTGTTGTATGCGCCAAAAAAGGAGAACGTCTGATGAAAAAGCAGAACCAGTGGGGAAAGATACAGACGGAGGCACCATGGCAGACGGAAGAATCGGTGCAGCCCAAAATGCAGAAAGGGTTGGAAGGATCGAGGAAGCCAGAGGAAGAAAAAATGGGAACAGATGCTTTTGAAAATGGAAAAAGCGGCACGGAACAGTTCCTGGGAAGATACTCTTGATAAGGAAATTACCCGGATTTCCGGTGCCGACCGACAGATGATGACAGACACCTGGAACCGGTGGGATACCCTTTGCAAACCGCTGCGCAGTTTTGGAAAGCTGGAGGAAGCGGTGGTGCGGGTGGCCGGGATCCAGGGCACCATACAGCCTGACATCAGCCGTCCGACGGTGGTCATCATGGGCGCGGACAACGGCGTGGTGGAAGAGGGGGGTTTCCCAGAGCGGCAGCGAGGTGACGGCCCAGGTGCTGGAAAATATGGGCGCGGGCATTTCGGCAGTGTGCATTCTGGCCCGCCAGTTTGGGGCACCGGTCTATCCCGTCAACATTGGCATGAAAACGGAAGGGAAGCATCCGCGGATCCGCAACTGCCGGGTGCGGCCGGGAACGGGAAACATTGCTGTAGAGCCGGCCATGACGAGAGAGGAAGGGGCAAAAGCCATTCTCACCGGACTTTCTGTCATGAAGGAACTGAAAGAAGAGGGTCGTAACCTGGTGATCACCGGGGAGATGGGCATCGGAAATACCACCACCAGCAGTGCCATGGCGGCGGTATTTCTTGGACGTTCCCCCCAGGAGGTGACCGGGTATGGCGCCGGGTTGTCCGGGGAAGGGCTGCGTCGCAAGATCGCAGTGATCGACCGGGCGCTCAAGATCAATCAGCCGGATGCCGCAGATCCGCTGGACGTGCTGGCGAAAGTGGGCGGTCTGGACATTGCCGGGCTTACCGGACTTTTTCTGGGCGGTGCCAGATATCAGATGCCGGTGCTCATCGACGGCTTCATTTCTTCGGTGGCTGCCTGCTGTGCCTGGAAGCTTTGCCCGGCGGCAAGAGATGCCATGATCGCTACCCACTGTTCCGGGGAACCGGCGGGAAAATGGATGCTGGAGGCGCTGGGACTGGAACCGTTTCTCTACGCGGACATGCGGATGGGAGAGGGAACCGGCGCGGCTGTGGCTTATCCGGTGCTGCAGGCCGGATTTGCGGAATATACCCAGCTGCCCACCTTTGCGGGCGGCAGCGTAAAAGCGTATGAACATTTGCGATAAAGAAACAGGAGAAGCCATGGCAGACTGGACAGATGCCCCCTTCGTTTACCGGGGACAGAAAAAATTAAGAAGAGGATATACAACAGGCACGTGCGCGGCGGTAGCTGCGGCCGGGGCGGCCCGGATGCTGCTGTCCGGCAAACCGGTGTCCGAGGTGAAGCTCCGGGTGCCGGAGGGGAGCACGCTGTGCCTTTCTCTGGTGGAAACTAGCCTATCGGCTTCCAGCTGCAGCTGCGGGGTGGTGAAGGACAGCGGGGATGACCCGGATATCACCAACGGTTCCATGGTTTGTGCCAAAGTGTCTTTTGCACATAGTCCCGGGCTTGTTTTGACCGGCGGCGTGGGGGTCGGACGCGTGACAAAACCGGGACTTTCGGTGCCGGTAGGAGAACCGGCCATCAACCCGGTGCCCCGGAAAATGATCCTGGAAGGGGTAGAGACTGTTTGTCGGGAGTACGGATATACCGGCGGCCTGGTGGTGGAGATCTCTGTGCCGGAGGGTGAGGCGCTGGCGGCGCGTACCTTCAATCCACGGCTGGGCATTGTGGGCGGTATTTCCATTCTGGGCACCTCGGGCATTGTGGAACCCATGAGCGAGGAGGCGCTGGTGGCGTCCATCGGTCTGGAAATCCGCATGGCAGTGAAAAATGGCAGCGGGTATCTGCTGCTGGTGCCGGGCAATTACGGGGAAGATTTTGTGAAGGAACACCATCTGGCAGACCATGTGCAGCCGGTGAAATGCAGCAACTATGTGGGAGAAAGCCTGGATATGGCCGTCCGGGAGGGGGCCAAAGGCGTGCTCTTTGTGGCCCATATCGGAAAATTTGTGAAGCTGGCCGAAGGGATGATGAATACCCATTCTGCCTACGGGGACTGCCGCATGGCGATCCTGTGCGCGGAGGCTGTGCGGGCCGGGGCACCCCGGGAGGTGCTTCCCAGGATTCTGGAAAGCGTGACCACCGATGAGGCGCTGCGGATTTTGCAGGAGGCGGGATTTCTGGAATCGGTGATGCAGCATCTGATGGAGCATATCGAGGGGCAGCTGACACGCCGGGCCGCCGGGAAAACCCAGGTGGGCGCCATTGTTTTTTCCAATGTATACGGTGTGCTGGGGCAGACCGGACAGGCGGAGGTACTTCTCCGGCATTTACAGGAAAATGGGAAGTAAAGGAGGCAGATCAGATGCAGAGAATTGCAGTCATCGGTTTTACCGGACAGGGCGGAGCGCTGGCGCTGCAGGTGTGCAGACGGCTCCGGGAAAATGGATATACGGCCGAGGGCTACGCGGGCGCCGCGGCAGCCAGACGGTCAGGTCTGCTTCCGGCAGAGGGCGGCATGTGGAACTGGGTGCAGCAGATGTTTCGGGAAAAGGAAGCGCTGCTGTTCATCGGGGCCTGCGGCATCGCGGTGCGCAGCATTGCCCCGTTTCTGAAAAGTAAGTGGGAAGATCCGGCGGTGCTGGTCATGGATGAGAAGGGGGGAGGCGGTGATTCCCCTGCTCAGCGGTCATGCGGGAGGCGGCAATGCGCTGGCGCTGCAGGTGGCGGCACTTCTGGGAGCGACCCCGGTGCTGACCACGGCCACGGACGTGAACGGGCAGTTCGCGGTGGATGTGTTTGCCCGGAAAAACGGATTGAAGATCCGGGAGAAGGCGCTGGCCAAGGAGGGTTTCTGCCCGGGTTTTACAGGGGGAGCGGCTGCCGGTGGTGGCGGAGATGCCGCTGTACGGAGACTGGCCCGGGGCGTTGTATAAAGAAGAAAAAACAGGAGCGATGTCTGAAAGGGCACGTCTGGAACAGCACAATCCAAACGTGTCAGGGGATGCACAAGCGGATGGAAAGAAATCTCCGCTGGGTATTTCTATCGGAAAAGACGGACAGAATAGATGGGAAAAGACGCTGCACCTGTATCCGGCCCAGTTGACAGCTGGAGTGGGCTGCCGGAGAGGAACATCAAAGGAAGCCATTCTGGAAGCCCTGCAGCAGGCCACAGCCCAGGTCGGGGGCTCGCTTATGGATATCCGTCTTGTGGCATCCATTGATCTGAAAGCAAAAGAGGCAGGGCTTCTGGAGGTTTGTCGGGAGATGGAAGTGCCGTTCCGGTGTTTTTCGGCGGAGGCGCTTTTGCAGGCAGAAGGGGAATTCACCCCGTCGCCTTTTGTGCAGGAGATCACCGGTGTGGACAATGTGTGCGAGCGGGCGGCAGTGACAGGCAGTGAAGGCGGAGCCCTTGTTTTGAAAAAAGCAGGTGTTTTCCGGGGTAACAGTGGCATTGGCAAAAGGAAGGCAGGAGATTTGGTTTTGACCGGAGAGGTTTTGATTTTTGCGGGAACGACAGAGGGAAGAGAGCTGGTAAATTATTGCCGGAAGGAAGGCATCATGGCGGAGGTGGTGGTGGCCACCGACTACGGGAAAGAGCTGATCGAGGAATCCGGCGGCATACGGGTGTCTGCGGGGCGGCTGGACGAGGCACATATGGTGCAGAAAATGCAGGAAAATGCCTTTGATCTGGTGCTGGATGCCACACATCCTTATGCCAGAGAGGCCAGCGACAACATCCGGCGGGCGGCGGCAGAGACGTCGGTGCCTTATTTACGGGTGTGTCGGCGGGAATCTGATGCCTCCGACGGCGTCCATGTGGGCAGCGTGGAGGAAGCGGTGGACTTTCTTTCCCATACGAAGGGCAATGTGCTGGCGGTGACCGGCAGCAAGGAGCTTTCCAAATACCGGAAGCTGGCGGATTACCGCACCCGGGTGTACCCGCGGATCCTGCCTGACGCCCAGACCATCATGGATTGTATGGAGTTGGGCTTTGAACGGAAAAATCTGATCTGTATGCAGGGGCCCTTTTCTCAGGAGCTGAACGAGGCCATGTTGCACCAGACCAGCGCCAAATGGATGGTGACCAAGGAGGGCGGCCGGGAGGGCGGTTTCGATGAAAAAATGCGGGCTGCCAGACAGGCGGGGGCGCAGCTCATTGTGGTGGGACGACCTTCCCGGGAGGAAGGGTATTCCCTGCCCCAGATCTATGACTATCTGAAAAAATTTTATCACATCGGCGGCAGCCGCCACATCACGCTGGCGGGCATCGGTACGGGCAGTGAGCAGATGATGACCGGAGCGGTAAAAGAGGCCATCGTCCAGGCGGACGTGTGCATCGGCGCGGAGCGGATGCTGGAATGTGCCCGGGACTATTCCTGCAAGCTGTGGGCAGGCTACCAGCCGGATAAGGTGAAGGCTTATCTGGAGGAACACCCGGAATTTGAGCATATCTGCATCCTGCTGTCTGGAGATACGGGATTTTATAGCGGCGCGGCGAAGCTGCGGGAGGCATTGCTGCCGCTGGATGCGCACCTGACGATTTTGCCGGGCATTTCCAGCCTGTCCTATCTGGCATCCCGGCTGCATGTGGATTACGAGCAGGTGTGCCCGGTGAGCCTCCATGGAAGAACGGGCAATCTGGTGGCCTGCGTGGACAGTCATCCGGCGGTATTTGTGCTGCTGAGCGGGCAGGACAGCGTGCACGCCATGTGCCAGGAACTGATGGAATACGGGCTGTCCCGGGTAAAGATCGCCGTGGGTCAGCGGCTTTCCTACCCGGATGAGCAGATCACCGTGGGCACGCCGGAGGAGTTGGTGAAGGATCATTTCAAAGATCTGTGTGCGGCACTCATCGAAAATGACGATTTCGACCGCCATCCTGCAGCTTCCATTCCGGATGAAGCATGGATCCGGGGCGAGGTACCCATGACGAAGGAAGAGGTGCGGATCCTGTCGTTGTCCCGGCTGCGGCTGACCGAGGACAGCGTGCTGTATGATATCGGCGCAGGAACCGGCTCCGTGTCGGTGGAGGCAGCCCGCCGGGCACACCGGGGAACGGTGTATGCCATCGAGCAGAAAGCGGACGCGGTGGAGCTGATCCGCAAAAATAAGAAAAAATTCCGCACGCCCAACGTGGAGACGGTGTACGGAAAAGCCCCTGCCGCCATGGAAGCGCTGCCGGTGCCCACCCATGCCTTTATCGGCGGCAGCAGCGGCCAGCTGAAAGAGATTCTGACGCTTTTGCTGGAAAAAAATCCAAAGATCCACATTGTGGTCAATGCGATCACGCTGGAAACCGTGGCGGAGATGACCCGGTGCTGCCGGGAACTGCCGCTGAAGGATTTTGCGGCCACACTGGTGCAGACGGCCCGTTCCCGGGCTGTGGGTTCCAGCCATCTCATGACCGGCGGTAATCCCGTGTATATCATGAGCTGCCAGGGCGATGCGAAGGACGGATGGCAGGCAAAAATGCAGACAACGGAAGAACCAGAATACCTGACCGAAGAGGCCTATGGAGATGGTGAATCACCGGATACGAAAAATGAAAATGAGATGTGGCATACAGATGAACAGGGATGGGTAGAGGACGTGTCTGAAAACGCGCAGGAAAAGTCGTGGAATGGCGGAAGATTTTATGGAGAAAAACGATGAAGGCCCTGCGGCTGATGCTGGCCGGGATTTCCAGCGGCAGCGGGAAAACGCTGGTGACCTGCGGCCTGCTGGCTGCCTGGAAAAAAGCGGGATATCGGGTGCAGGCCTTTAAATGCGGCCCGGATTACATCGACCCCATGTTTCACCGGACGGTGCTGGAGACGGACAGCTGCAATCTGGATCCCTGGTTCCTGGATCATCAGGCATTGAGAAAATTACTGGCTTTTCGCTGCCGGGAGAAGGATGTGGCGGTGTTGGAGGGCGTCATGGGGTACTATGACGGGCTTGGCGGCACCAGCGACCGGGCCAGCTCCTACGAGGTGGCGGCGGCCACGGACACACCGGTGGTGCTTGTGGTGCCAGGCCGGGGGATGAGTAAATCTCTCGTACCCCTCATCAAAGGTTTTGTACAATACCGGCCGGACAGCCACATCGCCGGTGTGATCTTGAACCGGATCAGCAAAGGGATGTATCCGCTGCTGAAACAGATGGTGGAGGAAGAACTGGCAGAGGCAAATGGCGGCAAGGGCATCCGGGTGTTGGGCTATGTGCCGGAGCTGACAGATCCCTTCCTGGCAGGGCGGCATCTGGGGCTGGTGCTGCCGGAGGAGATCCCAGAGGTGCAGACGCAGATGGAAAAACTGGGGGCGCTTCTTGCGGAAACCCTAGATCTGCCGGGACTGCTGGCGCTGGCACAGACGGCGCCGGAGGTGGAGGCATCAGTGGTGGAGAGGCCAATGGTGGAGATATCAGCGGCAAAGACTCCAGCGGCAGGAACACCAGTACCAAAGGAAGATCGCGTGCGACAGAAAAGAGAAATGTCGGGCAAGGTGGAAGCGCATGTCCGTATTGGTGTGGCCCGGGATGAGGCGTTCTGTTTTCTGTACCCGGAAAATTTACAGATTCTGGAAAGCTTTGGCGCAGAGCTGGTCTATTTTTCTCCATTGCGGGATGATAAACTACCGGAAAACATCCAGGGGCTGCTGCTTTGCGGCGGCTACCCGGAGCTGCACGGAAAAGAACTGGAAAACAACATATCTATGCGGCAGTCCATCCGGGAGCGTCTTCTGGAGGGGATGCCCTGTCTGGCGGAGTGCGGCGGTTTCCTGTATCTGCTGGACGGCCTGACAGATGCAGAAGGAAAGCGCTGGAACATGGTGGGAGCGTTGGCGGGAGAAGCTGTTCCGAAAGGGAAGCTGGTACGTTTCGGGTATGTGGAAGTGACTGCCCGGGAAGATACACCATTTCTGCCTGCGGGACAGTCCATCCGGGCCCATGAGTTCCACTACTGGGACACCAACGACAACGGCGATATGTTTCAGGCAGTGAAAGCCTCGGGAAAAGGCCACTGGCCCTGCATGCGGCAGGAACAGCAGATTCTGGCGGGATTTCCTCATTTATACTATGGTTCCAACCCGGAGCTGGCCGGAAATTTCGTGAAAGGTTGTTTTCAGTGGCAAGAGAGATGCGCAGGAAAACAGGTCGCGGAATGCCATCGGAAGATGCTGACGGGAATGGTCGGATGCGTTGGTGCAATGGTTTTGGAAGGACAGGCAGATGAAAGTTTGGAAGGACAACAAACAGAAAGATAAAAAAACGCTGACAGTGGTGGTTGGCGGCAGCGGCAGTGGGAAGTCCGCCTTTGCGGAGCAGATTTTGTGCGGACTTCCTGCAAGGCAGCGGTTTTATGTGGCGTCCATGGAGCCCTATGGCGAGGAAGGAGCCAGAACCATTGCCAGACATCAGGCGCTCCGGGCGGGCAAAGGCTTTGCCACCGTGGAAAAATACCGGGACGTGGGAACGCTTTCTTTTCCAATCGACAGTGCAGTACTGCTGGAATGTCTTTCCAATCTGGCGGCCAACGAGCTGTTTGGCGGCCCGGTGGAGCTTACAGAAGAAAATGCCGCCGCGTTGACAGAGAAAACGGCGGATAAGATCACGGCGGATTTGTTCCGGCTGCGGGAAAACTGCGGACATCTGGTGTTGGTGACCAATGACATTTTTGCGGACCGGGACGGGGAGACAACCCTGGTGCAGGCGTATAAACAGGTGCTGGGAACGGTGAACTGCCGGATGGCCGCGGCGGCGGATACGGTCATTGAGGTGACTGCCGGGATCGCGGATGTGTGGAAAGGCGCAGAAAGGAGAAGTGCAGACTATGAATGTGTGGAGTAGTTTTCTCATTGCATTTTCCATGTATTCCCGGCTGCTGGTGCCGCGGACGGACTGGACGAAGGAACATATGCGGTACGTGATGTGCTTTTTCCCCCTGGTGGGAACGGTGCTGGGTGCCCTGTTTCTGGTGCTGTGGAAGATCTGTGAGTTGCTGGGTCTGGGAACGGCGCTGACGGCGGTGCTGCTGACGCTGCTGCCTGTGGCGGTCACCGGCGGTATTCATATGGACGGGCTCATGGATACCATGGACGCTCTAAGTTCCTGGCAGCCCATGGAGAAAAAGCTGGAGATTTTGAAAGACTCCCGGGCAGGCGCTTTTGCGGTGCTGTCCTGTGGCTGTTATCTGTTGCTGTCCTGTGGCCTTTATGTGGAAATTCTGGAAAAACAGATGGGCGCGATGCAAAATTTCTCCGACAGCCGAAAGTTGTTTGTGCTGGCGCTGGGCTTTACGGTGAGCCGGGCGCTGTCCGGGCTTTCGGTGCTTACCTTTCCCTGTGCCAAAAACAGCGGCCTGGCGGCTTCTTTTTCCGATGCGGCGGTGAAAAAGACCGGCATATGGGCCATGGCCGGGTATCTGCTTTGTTGTGCGGCGGGGATGCTGTGGCTGGACGCTCGGTGTGCTGCCTGCATGTGGGCGGCAGCGGCAGTCTGTTTTTTCTATTATAAAAGGATGAGCCGGAAAGAATTCGGCGGCATCACCGGGGATCTGGCGGGATTTTTTCTGCAGATCTGCGAGCTTGCCATGGCGGCGGCTTGGCTGGTAGGCAGCCATCTGTAAAAACAGGTATGTTTCTCTTGTTATCGGGAGATAGAAGCGCGGATGATGGGGATGGAAAAATAATTGGAACAGGAGCGGGATCGAAAAATGAAGCTTACAACACTATGCTATCTGATCAAAGACGGCCAATGGCTGATGTTATATCGAAATGCCGGAAAACAGGACGGCAACGAAGGAAAATGGATCGGCGTGGGCGGCCATTTTGAGGAAGGGGAAAGCCCGGAGGAATGTATGCTTCGGGAAGTCCGGGAGGAAACGGGGCTGACGCTGACCTCCCATGTTTTTCGCGGTATTGTCACCTTTGTCTCAGATTGTCAGGAAACGGAATACATGTTTCTGTACACAGCGGGCGGCTGGAAAGGGACGTTGGGCGCCTGCGACGAGGGGACACTGAGCTGGGTGCCGGAAGCTCAGGTCATGAACCGACCGCTGTGGGAAGGTGACCGGGTATTTTTGCGGTTGCTGCAGACGGACGCACCTTTCTTTTCTCTGAAACTGGTGTATCACGGGGAACAGCTGGTGGAGGGAATCTTAGACGGAAATCCATTGGCGCTGTGAAAAGTAATATAAAAGGAGACAGAAAATGAAATTTGTATTCGGCGGCAGTTTTCAGGGAAAGCTGGATTTTGTGGCGGAGCAGCTGGTACAGGAAGGAAAAATTCCACAGAAAGCGCAGATTTCTGCGTTGACAGCGGAGGGAGAAATCTGCGCTTGGGAGGATTTCTTTGCAAAGCCGGTGATCCATCATCTGGAGCAGGCAATCTGGCGGGGCATGGCAGAAGAGCAGGATCCGTATGCTTTCGTGGAAGAACTGCTGCACCAAAATCCCGACGTCTGGATCATCATGGATGAAGTGGGAAGCGGCATTGTGCCGCTGGATGCCGATATCCGCCGCTGGCGGGAAACGGTGGGCCGGATCAGCTGTCTGCTTTCTCAGGAGGCCACGGATGTTTATCGGGTGCTGTGCGGCATCCCCCGGTGCCTGAAAAAGGAGGGCGTCTATGTTTCAAATTGATCTGATCCGTCATGGCCGGACGAAGGGGAACGAGGAGCGCCGATACGTGGGAAGAACCGATGAGGGACTTTCCCCGGCGGGCAGGCTGGAACTCTGTAAAATACGGGAGTACCTGGATGGCGCGGAGCGCAGCGGAGACAATCTGGACAGTGAAAAGCGTGCGTGCAGTGGGAATGATCCGGATGGTAAAAAGTGGGAATGCAGTGGAAGTGACTTGGATAGTGAAAAACACGAGTGCAGCCGAGCTGGCCGGTATCGGAGAAGCACACGCCAGAATGCATTGCCGGATGTTGTGTTTCAAAGTCCCCTGCGCCGCTGTCAGGAGAGCGCGGATATCCTATTCCCGGGTATCCCACAGCTTATAATCCCGGAATTCCGGGAAACGGATTTTGGAGACTTTGAGTATCACACCTACGAAGAATTAAAAGACGATACCGCGTATCGGGCATGGATCGCCAGCGGCGGGCAGACCGGCTGTCCAGGCGGTGAGAGCACAGATCAGGTGAAGACGAGGATACAGGCTGGGTGGGGCATTCTTTGTCGAAAAATGAAAAGAAAAATGACGAAGTACCATATGACTGATGATATGAAAGCAATGTGTAGAGATGTTGCGCAAAACACAGAAAGTGGTAAAGTAAAATCAGGATACGACATCGCAGATTCCGTTATGCCGGACAGAGATACCAGGATATATCGCGGAGAAGGCGGTAACGGATCGGACGGCGGAGCATTGCATTCCTGCGTTTTGCTGGCCCACGGCGGAACGATCATGGAGCTTTTATCCCGCTACGGGGAACCGAAGAAGGACTACTACGACTGGCAGACGGCCTGCGGCCATGGCTATCGCTGCCTGTGGGACGACAGGACAAAACGGCTGCTGGTACAGGGGGTATGGCCGCCCACTGGTGAAAGAAAAGAGGAGAAACAACACTTATGAGAATCCTGTGGATTGCAGTAATTGCTGCTATTTTGGATCTGCTGCTGGGCGATCCATTGTGGATGCCCCATGTGGTACGGCTGCTGGGTACCGTGATCGGCGGACTGGATCGGTATCTTCGGTCGCTGACTGACCGCCTGCCGGAGGAAGCCGACCGTAAACAGATGGAGCGGCTGTGCGGTATTTTGCTGTGCATTCTTGTGCTGGGCAGTACCTGGGTGGTATGGACAGTATTGCGGGCGGTGCTGTACCGGATTTCCACCTGGCTGGGCTTTGCGGCGGAGTGTTTTCTGGCGTATCAGCTGCTGGCCATGCGGTGTCTGCGAAAAGAGAGCATAAAGGTGTACCATGCGCTGGCTGCCGGGGATGTGGAGCTGGCCCGGCACAATCTTTCCATGATCGTGGGCCGGGACACGGCAGTGCTTTCCCGGGAAGGAATCATCCGGGCGGACGTGGAGACGGTTGCGGAAAATATGTCCGACGGGGTGGTGGCACCGCTGTTTTTCCTGTTTCTGGGAGGGACGCTCCCCATGCTGCTGTACAAAGCGGTGAATACTATGGATTCCATGGTGGGTTATCGAAATGAAACATATCAGTATTTTGGTACCTGTGCGGCAAGATTGGATGATGTGCTGAATTTTATCCCTTCCCGGCTGTCCGGACTTTTGCTGGTGGCGGCATCCTGGCTTTGTCGGATGGATGGCGCCGATGCCTGGCAGATGTTCAAACGGGATCGGAAAAAACATGCCAGCCCCAATTCGGCCCAGACCGAGGCGGCCATGGCGGGAGCGCTTGGTGTCACTTTGGGTGGGGATGCCTGGTATTTTGGTGTGCTTCATCACAAAGAAACACTGGGGGAGGCAAAACGATCTCCGGAGGATGCGGATATCAAAAGAGCCAACCGGCTCATGGCGGTGGGCTGCGTGCTGGCTTTTCTGTTGTTTGCGGCGGTTCGTTTTTTGCTGACACAGAGAACGGTAAATCTACTGTAAAGTGAGGCGAGAAAAGAATCAGGCAACCATTTTGGTTCAAAGAAAGATTACTTTCTAAAAATGGAAGTTTGAGGAAAATATGCCAGGGGAAGATGAGAAAGGAGCCTTCAAAATGGAACAGGGAAAGCTACATATCTACTGCGGGGACGGCAAAGGCAAGACCACGGCGGCTGCGGGACTGGCGCTCCGCTGTGCGGGCAGCTGCCGCAAAGTGGTGTTCGTGCAGTTTTTGAAGGATGGCACTTCCTCGGAAATAAAGATTCTGCGGCAGATTCCCGGCATCGAGGTGCTGACCTGCCCGGAAAATTTCGGTTTCACCTTTCGGATGACGGAGGAGACGAGAGCGCGGGCAGCTGCCGCTTATCAGGCGCTGTTTGACCGGGCGGTGCGTCGGGCGGAAGAAGTGCAGGCGGATCTTCTGGTGCTGGACGAGAGCATCGGCGCCTATCAGGCCATGCTGCTGGATCCCAGAGCGGTACGGACGTTTCTCTGTGAAAAACCGGCGCATCTGGAGGTGGTGCTCACCGGCAGAGATCCGGGAGAAGAACTGCTGGGGCTGGCCGATTACGTGACAGAAATGCGCTGTATCCGACACCCTTACGCCCAGGGATTACCGGCCCGGGAAGGGATAGAATATTGATAAGTAAGGGATAGAAAGAAATCAGACGATACAGAGACTATACGCAGACCTGCTCATGTCTGGAAACAGAGACAAAGAGAGCAGATAACAGAAGAAAAAAAGAAGATGACAATATAGAGGGAAGGTGCAAGGATGGAAATTACCTACATTGGCCACAGCGGCTTTCTCGTAGAACTGGAAGACCGCTGCCTGTTATTTGATTATTACCAGGGAGAAATCCCGCCGGTGGCGTTTTCCAGGCCGTTATACGTGTTTGTGAGCCACAGGCATCAGGATCACTACAACCGGGCGGTGCTGGATTTCCGAAGGGAAGGCCGGGATGTGACTTATATTTTCTCGGGAGATATTATGACGGGAAAGAAGGCGGAAGCCAACGGCATCCTGCGCATGCGGGCAGGGGATGAGAAGGAGATCGACGGCATGCATGTGTGGACACTGCGCTCCACGGATGTGGGGGTGGCCTTTGTGGTGGAGATCGGCGGAAAACGGCTGTATCACGCGGGAGATCTGAACTGGTGGCACTGGGAAGGAGAATCTGAGGCTGAGAACCGGCAGATGGAAAAGGATTACAAGCGGGAGATCGGCAGGCTGGAAGGGCTGCCCATCGATGCGGCTTTTGTGGTGCTGGATCCCCGGCAGGAGAACGCCTTTGCCGTGGGCTTCGACTGGTTTATGCGGCACACGGACACCCGGCAGGTATTTCCCATGCACCAGTGGGGCGATTACGGGATCACGGAAAAACTGTGCGGGATGGAGCTGTCTGCACCTTACCGGCAAAAAATACGCCCGATCCACGGACCGGGCGAGAAATTTCAGATATAAAGGCATGGAACTGCATTAAGCCAGCTGTCTCTGCATCTCTGATGTGATGTCCGATGGCCGCATGGGTTCAAAACCCGCACTCTGATAGAAGCGGATGAGCTGCCGTCGGGTCATGAGCGTGTGATTTTTGCCGCCCAGCCAGGTGTACAGGCGGAAATATTCCAGCGGATTGCGGCTCTCAGGCAGGAACGGGAGTGGCTTCAGATGAATCTCGTCTTCTCCCTCGGCAATCTGGATCTGGGAATAATAATCGAGGATCGTGCGGCCGATGCCGCAGCCCTGGAAATGCGGCATCACGTAAAACAGTTCAATATACGTCTGTTTGTCAGGATCCTTTCTTCCGCGGACGGTAGCGATCAGGTAGGATTTCCCTGAGGTCTGGTTGATCAGTGTCACACTCAGAATCTTATCGTGATATGTGCAGATAATTCTGTACGGCACATGAATAATTCCCTTCAGGGCATCTGTTAAATATTTTTCCAGTTTACTGAGCCATTGTTCTTTCATAGAAACCCCTCTTTCCTATTGGTGAATGAGGCTTGTAATATTGCCTTATTTCTATTATTATTATAACATGAAAATTGTAAAAAACCACTAGTAAAGTTAAGATTCGTTAAAATAACGTTAAGAAAATTTAACACATAAATTTAAACGTTATTAAAAGTAAAACAACGGAATTAACAGAAAATTTTAAGGAAAAGAAAGTTGAGACAAAATTTATGAAAGTAAAGCTGTATACAGATGGGGCTGCAAGAGGCAATCCGGACGGCCCGGGAGGTTATGGAGCCGTGCTTGTTTATGTGGATCCGAAGGGGGTGGCCCACGAGAAAGAACTGTCCGGCGGATACCGGCGGACGACCAACAACCGGATGGAGCTGATGGGAGTGATTGCCGGTCTGGAAGCACTGAACCGACCGTGTGAGGTGGAGGTGATCTCCGATTCCAAATACGTGGTGGATGCGTTCAATCAACACTGGGTAGACAGCTGGCTGAAAAAGGGCTGGAAACGGGGAAAAAATGAGCCTGTAAAAAATGTGGATCTGTGGCAGAGGCTGCTGGCGGCAAAGGCACCCCATCAGGTGACGTTTTTCTGGGTGAAGGGTCATGCGGGACACGAATACAATGAGCGGTGCGACCATCTGGCCACCTCGGCGGCAGATGGGGAGGAGCTTCCGCTGGATCCCGGCATGCCATAATTTTTTGAGATGTAAGCAGAAAATAAAGAGATGATGACATAAAATGCAAGGGAATGGTTGCTGATTTCATGAATTTTATGATACATTATAAGAAAGCAGTATCGAAAGAAATGGAGACAGAGAAGAAATGGCAAGTGGAAAGATAGAAAACGGAAAAGAAACGTTGGTGGATACCGTCTATGAGCAGATCCGAAGGGACATTGTGGGGCATGTGCTTTTACCGGGACAGAAGCTCAAGACGAAGGAGCTGTCCGCCCGTTACGGCGTCAGTGAGACACCGGTGAAGCTGGCACTGAACCGGCTCTGCACGGAGCACGTCATTGACAATTATCCGAGACAGGGCATGAAGGTACATGAATTTTCCCCGGATGAAGCAGGAGAGATTTTTGATATCCGCAGGATGATGGATCTCTACTATACAAAAGAAGTCATTGACACAGTGGCCAGCAACCGGATCTTCCAGGAAGAGATGCGAAAGAATGTGGAAGAACATCTGGAGATTGTGGCAGAGATCAGTGAAAATGCTTCCCTGGAGCAGTACCTGGAAAAAATACATGTATGACTATAAGTTTCATGAATTATATCTGAAATGTACCGGCAACCGGAAGATTCTGGATGTTTACAAGAGCATCAATCCTTTCGTATATTCCAATTATGTGTTCCACAGGCAGTCCCGGGAGAAGGATGTGGCCGGGGTGATGGAGCACCGTCAGATGCTGGATGCTATCTGTGAAAAGGATGAACAGGCACTGAAGATTGCCATCAATACCCATTATGATAATTCAAAGAAGACGATCATGCGGGTGTTGAAGGTGGAAAAACTGTTTTAACAGGCAGTGCTTGTATAATCTGTTTAGAATCAAGAAAATTGAACGGATTCTGTTGACAGAATGCCCAAAACAATTCTATAATAAAATTGAGTTTGATAAAGAAAAAAATTTTTTTTAAAGATTAAAAAATATTATAAAATAAAATGGTTGTAGAAAGGTTGAGGGAATATGAACATTTTGGTATTGGAAGCCAGTACCACATCAGCCAAGGCGATGCTGTATGATACAGACACCGGAAAATTTGATGTGAAATCGCGGGCGTACACCGGTAACTACGAAGATGTGACGATGCACAGGGCGGATAATGTCTATGAACAGATGATCGCTTTGGGAAGAGAAGTGGCAGCGGGCCATGAGATTTCCATGATTTCTCTGAGCGGGACCTGGCACAGCCTGTTCCTGTGCGATCAGGATATGAAGCCTGTGACACCGGTCTATCTATGGTCCTACACCGGGGCTGCAGAGGTGTGTAAGGAACTCCGGGAAGATCCGGAGTATGTAAAATGGTTTTACAATAAGACCGGATGTATGGTCAATGCCATCTATCCGTTCTTTAAGCTGCTTCTTCTGAAAAAGAAGGGCTATGATTTAAGCAGGCATTATGTATTCGGACAGGGTACATACAACAACTACCGGATGACCGGCAAGCGGATCATCACCGAGTGCCTGGCTTCCGGAACAGGACTTTTGAATACCCATACGAAAAAGTATGATCCGGAGATCCTGAAAGAGGCAGGCATCACCGAGGATCAGCTTTCTGGAGGTGATCGATTATAAGCATACGTATCCGTTGACGGCGGAGGCGGCAGCGGCGCTGGGTGTGAAGCCGGGGATCCCGGTTGTTCCTACCAGCTCCGACGGAGGCCTGAACCAGGTAGGCGTGGGTGCTTCCGTGGAGGGGGTAATGACCTTTTCTGTGGGAACGAGCGGTGCCATCCGTCTGACGACCGCACAGCCGGTACTGCCGGATCAGCCCAGCACCTGGTGCTACATGTCCCCCAAGGCATGGTTAAGCGGCGCTGCCACCAACGGCTGCTGCAACTGCATCGACTGGTATAAGGATCACGCTTTTGGTCAGGATGTTTCCTATGGAGAGATCGAGAAGGGCATCACCGACCGGGAGACGAACCCGGTATTCCTGCCGTTTCTGTTCGGTGAGCGCTGCCCCGGCTGGAATGATGAGAGAAAGGGCGGTTTTCTGGAGATCCTGCCGAAACACAAGGCCAATGATCTCTATCTGGCAGTACAGGAGGGCGTCCTTTTCAACCTGTACCACTGCTACAAGATGCTGACGAAGGTGAATGAACCGCCAAAACGGATCAAGTTTTCCGGCGGTATCCTGCATTCTCCGGCATGGGCACAGATGTGTGCAGATATTTTCCAGAAGGATCTGGAGGTGGACGATAACGAGCAGGGCTCCCTGCTTGGCGGTGCAGTGCTGGCTATGGAACTGGCTGGCGTGATCGGTGATGTACGGGATTTTGACCCCGCACCGGCGAAGATCATCCATCCAAACCCTGAGATGGCAGATTTTTATGAGAAAAAATTCCAAAGATACCTGAAATGCTATGAAGCAGGCTGCTGATGGGGCAAATGTTTAATTGCGGGTAATATTTTAATTAATATAAACCAATAAAAATCAAATGGAGGAAGAGAAAAATGGATGTAAACAAGAAAATCGAAGAGCTGAAACTGGTTCCTGTTGTGGTACTTCAGGATGCAAAGGATGCAGTGCCGCTGGCAAAAGCACTGATCGCAGGCGGACTTCCGGTTGCTGAGGTAACCTTCCGTACCGCGGCTGCAGCAGATTCCATCAAGGCAATCTCCGAGGCATGCCCTGAGATGCTCGTTGGTGCAGGTACCGTAACCAACCTGGAGCAGGCAAAGAAGGCAAAAGAGGCCGGAGCAAAGTTCATCGTTACTCCTGGATTCTCCAAAACAGTTACCGAGTTTGCAGTAGAGAACAATATTCCGGTATTCCCGGGCGTATGCACCCCTACTGAGATCATGATGGTAATGGAGTACAACCTTCCGGTTGTAAAATTCTTCCCGGCATCTCAGTACGGCGGACTGGCTACCATCAAGGCACTTTCCGGCCCGTTCCCGTCCTTAAGATTCATGCCCACCGGCGGTGTAAACGCAGGCAACGTAAAGGAGTATCTGGCAAGCCCGAAGATCATCGCCTGCGGCGGCAGCTGGATGGTAAAAGAGAGCCTGATCAAGGAAGGCAAATTTGATGAGATCGAGAAACTGACCGCAGAGGCAGTTGCTCTTGTAAGAGAATAATATTTTGGAGGCACGGCATGAAAAATTGTGATATTGCGTTGTATGGTCTTGGCGTAATGGGAAGCAGCCTGGCAAAGAACATGATCCATCATGATTTCCGGGTAGCGGCTTACAGCAAAAGTGATGCAGAGCGAGCACGTTTTGCGGTGCCGGGCAAGGAGGATCATTACGCAGTGTGTGCGGATGTCCGGGAAATGGTTGAAAGCCTGAAAACACCGCGGATCATCTTTATGATGGTAACTGCGGGTCCGGCAGTGGACAGTGTCATTGCAGAGCTGGTTCCCTTTCTGGAACCGGGCGATGTGCTCATAGATGGCGGCAATTCCTATTTTAAGGATACTGCCCGCAGATATGAGGATCTGGAGCATAAGGGCATCTGTTTCCTCGGTGTCGGTGTATCCGGCGGTGAGAAGGGTGCACTTTACGGCCCCAGTATGATGGCAGGCGGAAGCCGGAAGGGCTGGGATGTATCCCGGCATATCCTGCAGACCATCGCAGCACACTGCGGGGAGGATTCCTGCTGTACGTATATTTCCAGAGAGGGTGCGGGGCATTATGTGAAAATGGTGCACAACGGCATTGAGTATGCGGTGCTGCAGCTCATCGCGGAGACGTACTATGTGATGAAGCACGGGTTACATCTGACCCATGAACAGATCACGGACATCTTCCGGGAGTGGAAGAGCAGCCGCCTCAATTCCTATCTGATCGACATCAGCGTCAGCGTCCTGGAAAAAAAATGGACGAGGACGGCACCCCTCTTGTGGAAAAAATTCTGGATGTTGCTGCCCAGAAGGGAACCGGCCGGTGGACACTGGAGGAATCCATTGCCCGCGGCGTATATATCCCGACAATCTTTGAGGCAGTGTTTGCCAGAAACTTTTCATCTGACAAGGCAGTCCGTAAAGAGGGCCATGAGAAGCTTTCTGCAACGGCAGTTCCGGTCGTCATGGATGACTGTGCAAAGAAGCTGGGAGATGCCCTGCTTCTGGCGATCATCGTAAGCTATGCCCAGGGTATGGCACTGATCGCAAAGGCATCTGATGAGAATGGCTGGGACATCGACCTGGCGGATCTGATCGGTGTGTGGAGAGCAGGCTGTATCATCCGCAGTGAGCTTTTGACAGAAGTAAAAGATTCCCTGAAAGAGAATGAGAAAAACCTCATTCTGACGGATACTTTCTCTTATATCGGTGATCTGGAGCCCGCTCTGCGGGAAACGGTCACCAGGGCAGAGAGCGCGGCGATTGCCGTTCCCGCTCTTGCTTCTGCGCTTCATTATTATGATTACTACCGCAGTGAGCAGATGCCGGTGAATTTCGTGCAGGCGCTGAGAGACTGCTTTGGCGCACATACCTATGAGAGAACCGACCGGGAAGGACACTTCCACACGGAGTGGGAGCAGGAGTAAAGGAGATTGCAAAATGGCAAAATATAAAGTTCTGGTTACCGCCAGATCATTTGGAACTGCTGACAGCAAAGCCCTGGAGCTGCTGGAAGCAAATGACTGCGAAGTAAAGAAACTGGTGGCTGCTGACGGCCCGATCCCGGAGCAGTTAAAGAAAGAGCTGCCGGAGGCAGACGCTGTCATCGCCGGCCTGGAGGACTATGATGAGGCACTCATCGCCTGTGGCAAGAACCTCAAGGTCATTTCCCGCTATGGCGTGGGATATGATAAGGTAGATGTGAAGGCAGCAGCAGCCCATGACGTGGCAGTGACCATTACCCCTGGTGCCAACGGGGATTCCGTGGCAGATATGGCAATGGCATTGATGCTGGACTGCGCAAGAAACGTGACAACTATGGATAACGGCATCAAGGCCAGAAACCAGGTTCGTCCTCAGGGACTGGAAATGTGGGAAAAGACCCTTGGCGTTGTCGGCGCAGGCCGGATCGGGAAAGGTGTTGCAAAGCGCTGCACCGGCTTTAACATGCGGATTCTGTGCTATGATCAGTATCAGGACGAGGCGTTTAAGAAAGAATGCGGCGCAGAGTATGTAGATCTGGATACCCTGATCAGGGAGTCTGATTTCATCACCATCCATTCTCCCCTGACGCCGGAGACCAGACATATGTTCGGTACCGCGCAGTTTAAGGCTATGAAAAACGAAGCGATTCTTGTCAATACAGCAAGAGGCGGTATTGTGGATGAGGATGCCCTGTATGAGGCTCTCGCATCAGGCGAGATCCGCGCAGCCGGCCTGGATGCTACTGTGGACGAGCCGCCGTATGACAGCCGTCTGTGCACACTTTCCAATTGCATCCTGACACCCCATGCAGGCGCAGCAACGAAAGAAGCCAGCAGCAAGATGAGTCTCATGGCAGCACAGAATGCAGTTGATGTGCTGACGAAGGGAAGCTGTAAATTTGAGGTAAAATAACCATATGCAACAAAAAAGCAGATGTTTATCGGGATAAACGCCTGAGAATGTCTGCTTTTTTACTTTTGGCGGAAATGATAAAATAAAATTTTTTATTTAGAAAAAAATATAGAAAATCTTAGATAATAATATTTTGGCTCTTTACAATTTGTCTATAATGGTGTATATATATTTATATCAAAAAATGCCAATTGTATGAAATTGACAAAGAACAAAGGGAGGAATATTACTATGAAAAGGAAAGCGTTAGCAATGCTGCTTTGTACAGCAATGGCAGTATCTATGGCAGTTGGATGCGGAAGTTCCGATTCCAAGCAGGAGGATACTGCAGCTCCTGCAGAAACAGAGGAAGCAGCTGACAAGGATGATGCGGCGGAAGAGACCGGTGCAGCAGAGGCTGTGGATACCGCAGCAGCTACTCTGGATGCAATTGATGCAGCAAGCCTTCCGGAGGGAAAATGGAAGATTGGTTTTTCTAACTATTCTGTAGGAAACTCCTGGAGACAGCAGATGGAAGCTGAATTCGAGTCTGAAGCTGAGAAGCTGAAAGAGGCTGGTATCATTTCTGATTATGTAATGCTCAATGCAGATAATGATCAGTCCAAACAGATTTCGGATATCAACGACCTGATCACCATGGGATGCGATGCCATCGTTGTTACTGCAATTACAGAGGATGGTCTGAATGATGTTCTGGAAGAAGCCGAGGATGAGGGCATCGTTGTTGTAAACTTTGATAATAACGTATCCTCTGACAAGATTACCAGCAAGATCAAGGTGTCTGATTATGACTTTGGTTTCTCCGCAGGAGAATGGCTTGGCAAACAGCTGGAAGCGGGCGCAAAGGTTATTCAGCTGGACGGAACAGCAGGAACCTCCACAGATTCCAACCGTTCTCAGGGTATGATCGATGGCCTGAAGTCCACCTGTCCGGATGCTGAGATTGTTGCAAATGCAAAATGCGGCTGGGACTATGCAACAGCAAAATCTTCTGTAGAGGATCTGTTAAGCACATATTCTGAGATTGACGGTGTTCTTTCTCAGGGCGGTGCTATGACACAGGCAGCAATTGATGCATTCAACAGTGCAGGCAGAGACCTGGTACCGATGACCGGAGAGGGATCCAACGGATTCTTAAGAAGCTGGGTTGAGAATAAGGACAAGGGATTTGATTCTCTCGCATTCATCTGCCCCTGCTCACAGAGTGCAGCAGCTCTTGATGTTGCAGTCAGCGCATTGGATGGCGTAACTGTTGAGAAAGAGTATCTGATGTCTGTTGATCCGGTTACATCTGCAAATCTGGATCAGTACTATAGAGATGATCTGAATGACAATTACTGGGTAGCATCCCGTCTGAGCGATGAGAAGCTTCAGGAGCTGTTTGGTAAATAAGTGTAAAGAAACCAGATAGAGTGTTTGAATATAACCCGCCATCCGGGGTGATGGCGGGTTATATTTAAGAATAAGACAGAGGTAAGGAAGATGACCATGAAACCAATCTTAGAAGTGAAAGATATTGATAAAGCATTTGTAGGTGTTCATGCGGTAGACCACATTTCTTTTTCCTGTCTCCCGGGTACGGTACATGTTTTACAGGGAGAAAACGGAGCCGGAAAAAGTACACTGCTGAAAATTTTATCAGGCCTGTATCAGCCTGATTCAGGAGAGATTATCCTGAATGGAAACCCTGTACAGTTCAAGCATCCTATTGATGCACAGAAAAAAGGGAATTGCCATGGTATATCAGGAAATGTCTATTTTCCCGGAGCTTACAGTGGCACAGAATATCTTTATCAATCAGGAAGAAAGAGCAGGCCGGAAAGCGACCATTCATGAAAAAGGGTTGATTGATGAAGCCGTTGCATTGTCTGAAAGATATGGAATTGAAATTGACCCGTATGCAACTGCCGGGGATCTTCCAATCGCCAGTCAGCAGATGATAGAGATTCTGAAAGCCTTATCCTATGATCCGGACATTCTGATTCTGGATGAACCCACAGCTACATTGACAAAAACAGAAGTGCAAAAGCTGTATACGATCGTAAAAGGACTGACGGAAAAGGGAAAAACGATTCTTTTTATTTCACACAGAATGGAAGAGGTATTTCAGTTTGGAGATTACGCAACTGTTCTTAAAGACGGAAAGCTGGTTGATACGATAAAGCTGTCTGATGTGACAGAAAGCGATATCATCCGCATGATGGTTGGAAGGGATCTGCAGGAAATCTTCCCTCCCAAGCCGGGGAAAATATCGGATGAAATTCTTCTGAAGGTAGATAAAATGAATGACAATGGGCACATTCACGATATCAGTCTGCGGCTGCATAAAGGGGAGGTGCTTGGAATCGGCGCTCTGGATGGACAGGGACAGACGGAGATGTTGCAGACACTGGCCGGTGTGCGGCATCGCAGTTCGGGATCTGTTATTTTAAACGGAACAGAGCTGAAATATCAGGGAGCAAAGAAAGCACTGAAATATGGAATCGGTTATGTGCCGGAGAACAGAAAGGTGCAGGCACTTTGCCTGAAATTATCTGTGCGGGATAATCTTGCGCTGGCAAGCCTTTATCTGCGGCAGAAGCTGGGGTTTGTAGATAAGAAAAAAGAAGACGGGATTGTGGATGAATACATTGGCGTGATGAATATTAAGACGCCGACGCCGGATCAGCAGGTTGGAAATCTTTCCGGTGGAAATCAGCAGAAGGTTTCTATTGGAAAGAGCCTGGCAACACATCCGAAGGTGCTTCTCCTGAATGAACCTACCCGCGGTATTGACGTGGAAGCAAAACAGGAAATTTATCGTCTGATCCGGAAAGAAGCAGAAGAAGGAATTGGCGTTATTATGTTTTCCAGTGACATGATGGAGCTGATCGGTTTGAGTGACAGGATCATTACCATGTATGAGGGCAGAATTACAGGGGAGCTTTCCGGCAATGAAATTCGCGAGGAAGTCATCATGCGTGGCGCCATGAATTTGAATAAGAAGACTGCGGGAGGTGAGGATCATGAGTAGCGGTGGAAATATGATAGGGGTTTTGAAGTCCAAGCATAATCGGCAGATGCTGATCAAGAGAAAGAACGAAGTGATTTTTGCCTATCTGTTTTTGGCGGTCATGATCATATTTGCTGTTTTGACGGCAGATCGTTTTGTGACGATGAGAAATCTGAGAAATCTGCTTTCGGCCAATATTGGTTTACTGCTTGTTTCTTATGGACAGCTTTGCTGTGTATTGCTGGGCGGCGTGGATCTGTCTACGGGGTCTGTGATTTCTCTTACAAATGTCATTTGTGTAACCTTGATCACAGACAGCCCTTCGACCTGGGTACTGGCGGGAATCCTGTCTCTGGCAGTTGGTGCAGGTATTGGATTTGTCAATGGCCTGCTTGTGACAAAAGGCAATTTGCAGCCGCTGATTGCAACACTGGCAACCCAGACATTTTTCGCAGGAGTCGCATTGCTGATTATGCCGAATCCGACGGGAACGCTTCCCTCTAAATTATGCAAGTTTATTTCCAAAGGATGTAATTATCTGATTCCCGTTTTGATTGTTCTCGTAACCACGGTGATTATGTGGATCGTGATCAACCGGAGAAAATTTGGCCGTGCCCTTCTGGCAATCGGCGGAAATGAACAGTCTGCCAGATCTTCCGGTATTCATGTGGATCGCGTAAAGATCAAAGCATTTATGCTGTGTGGGTTTATGGCTGCGCTGGCAGGCTTGTATATCAGCGCATTTACAACAAGCGGAAGTCCCATTGTAGGAGATGCCTATACGCAGAAATCCATCAATGCGGCTGTTGTGGGCGGTGCTGCTTTGGCCGGAGGAAAGGGCAGTGTGATCGGCTGTATTGCGGCAACTTTGATTTTGGGAATTATCTCCAACCTTTTGAATTTAAAAGGGGTTTCTTCCTATTATCAGTACGTATTCCAGGGATTAATCCTGATCATTGCGCTTTCTGTAAGTGCAATTCGTTCAAAACGATAGGAGGAGAATGGACATGAAGAAAATTGATACGAATTCGATTGGATTCAAAAAAACACTGCCTCTGATTCTTGTCTATGCAGTCATGATCTTTCTGGCAGTGATTGCAAATGTAATCAGCCCTGGATTTCTGGCTTTGGGGCATATTGGCAGTATTTTAAGACAGATGGCATTTTTGGGAATTGCATGTATCGGACAGACGCTGGTTATTCTGACAGGAGGTATTGACCTTTCCCTGCGGTATACGCTGGTGTTCGCAAATATTGTTTGTGCGCAGGTGATTTCCGGAGAAAATGCCAACACACCGAAAGCATTTGTGATTACAATTCTTGTGTCGGCTCTCATCGGGCTGATCAATGGATGCGGCGTTTATTTCCTGAAAATTCCGGCGATGATCATGACACTGGCAACAGGAACTGCGGTATATGGACTTGCGTATATTTACTGTGACGGAGCACCGAAAGGAAAAACATCCCCAATCCTTTCTTTTATCGCCAATGATAAGATTGGCGGCGTGATCAATGGAACCACACTGATCTGGATTATTTTGGCAGCAGCGATTATCATTGCTTTGAAATGTACCACGTATGGAAGATCCATTTATGCCATCGGTGTCAATCGGGAATGTGCCAAATATTCAGGGATCAATGTTCCCGCAATTCTGCTTATGACTTATGTTTTTGCAAGTATTTTTGCAGGGATTACCGGTATGCTTTTCCTGGGATATACGGGAACCAGTTTCCTGTCAACAGGCGAGAGCTATAATATGGATTCCATTGCAGCAGTTGTTGTGGGAGGTACAGCAGTCAGCGGCGGCGTTGGCGGTTATGTGGGAACGATTGCCGGTGTTGGTATCATGACGATCATCAGCAGTATTATGACCGTGTTGAACATGCCGGAATCCGGAAAAAAGATGGTACAGGGTGCGATCATTATCGTGCTTCTGCTCTCTGTATACGGAAAGAAATCAAAAGATAACTAGAAAATGACCGGAAAGGTTTGGAGAAAGGAGAATGGTTTATGAGACAACTGATATCGTATCCAATCACCGAAGATGCACCGGGATGGCCGGGGAATCCCACTTATCATATAGAACCGTTTGAATCTATGGATAAAGGAGATGTGGCAAATACATATGTCATGACGATTTTTAATCATTTTGGAACACATATGGATGCCCCAAGACATTTTAACCCCAATGGATTGCGGATATGGGAACTGCCGTTTGATCGTTTCTTTTATGAAAAACCGTTGTTATTGGATATCCCGAAGGGGTCGAAATCAAAAGTAGAACCGGAAGACCTGATTCCTTATGAAGCGAAGATCAAAGATTGTGATCTGCTATTGATTCGAACCGGCTATGGAAAAATACGGGCGACTGATCCGGAAGAATACAAATACAACAGCCCTTCTGTCAGTAAACGGGCTGCAAAATATCTGATGGATCATTTTTGCGGAAGCCTGAAAACAATCGCGTTTGACTTTCTTTCTCTTGGCTCTCCGATTGATAGAAGTGACGATGGAATGGTGGCGCATCAGACGATGCTGGGCATGCATCATGACGGCTATATCTGTATTGTGGAAGATGCCAATCTGGAAAATCTGCCGGACGTTCCATTGAAAGCGGCTGCATCTGTTCCACTTTTTACTGTGGGAACGGACAGTGGGCCTGTAACCATGTGGGTGGAATATTAGAATAAAGGGGGCTCTGAAATGGAAATAATAGATATTCATGCACATGTGTATGAAAAGGTTGCGGGAATTACCCAGGGCGCGCCTATGACTTCGGAAAAATTGGGAAAAGTACGGATCGGCAATCGGATATCTCAATTTTTGCCGCCTGCATTTGAAAATACCAGCAGCCCGGTTGAGACATTAATTGGATATATGGAATGGTGTGGGATTGACAGAGCACTTTTGATGCCGAATCCTTATTACGGATACCATAATGATTATTTTATAGAAAGTGTAAAAAAATATCCGGAAAAGCTGCGGGCAGTGGCATTGGTGGATCTGCTGAAGGGCGAAAAGGCAGCAAATGAGCTGGCAGATATCTATGACACGACAGAATTGTTTGGATTTAAAGTGGAGACGGACAGTACTTTTCAGTGTGCGCCGGGCAAGCGGTTGGCAGATGAGGATCTTTTGCCGGTGTGGGATTGCGTGAACCAGTATCATCAGCCGGTGTTTATCCATTTGTTTACGGATGAAGATATCCGTGAAATGAAGAAACTGATCGATATGTTTCCGAATATCACATGGGTAATCTGCCATATGGGCGCAGATGCCTGCTTCAAAAGGGAGAATATGGATAATTTTGAGGTTCTCCTGCAGTGGGTGAAATCTTATCCGAATGTATATATGGATACGTCTACCGTGCCGGTATATTATGATGACAAAGAAGAGTATCCATTCCCGACCAGCGTGAAAGTGATTGAAAAAGCATGGGAAACGGCAGGGGCAGAAAAAACTGATGTGGGCTTCCGATTATCCGGGCATGCTGATGCACGCAACAATGAAGGAGCTTATCAATCTGGTGAAAACACAGTGTCATATACCGGAACGGGATAAAGAGCTGATTATGGGACAGAATGCAAAACGGCTGTTCTTTGGAGGAAAATAGAATGGAAGTATATCTGGAATCGGATAAAGAGCAGGGATTGAGTAATCAGGAGATTTTCCGTGCGCTCAAAAATTCTTTAGAGGAACAGGAATATCGGAAAGTATTGATTATTCCTCCGGATTTTACCAGGTTTTATTCGAATGCAGGATATATTACAAATCAATATTATCATTTACTTACAGAAAAAGGCTGTCAGGTGGATATCCTGCCTGCGTTGGGTACTCATGATCCGATGAGCAAAGAGCAGTTTCATGCAATGTATGGAGATATTCCTTTTGAAAAAGTGATTCCACATCATTGGCGGACGGATGTGGAAACATTAGGGGAGGTTCCTTCTTCTTATCTTAAGGAGATCACAGAAGGCTTGTGGGAAGATCCGATCAAAGTCGAAGTGAACCGGAGGCTGCTGGATCCGTCGTATGATCTGATCCTTTCTGTCGGACAGGTAGTGCCTCATGAGGTTATCGGCATGTCTAACCATGCAAAAAATATTTTTGTCGGTGTGGGTGGCAGCGAGATGATCAACAGGACACATATGGTCGGCGCTGTATACGGAATGGAACGGATGATGGGCAAAGATCATACACCGGTAAGAAAAGTATTTGATTATGCGCTGGAACATTTCCTGCCGGATAAAAATATTGTATTTGTATTGACCGTGACAACGGCACCCAAAGATAAGATCTGTACCCATGGACTTTTTATTGGAAGAAAAAGAACGGTTCTGGAACGGGCTGTGGCTCTTTCTCAGAAGAAGAATATTGATTTTGTGGAGACAGGGATCCGAAAATGCGTGGTATATCTGGATCCCGGAGAATTCCGCAGCACATGGCTGGGAAACAAAGCAATCTACCGCACGCGGATGGCTATGGCAGATGGCGGAGAACTGCTTGTTCTGGCTCCGGGGGTTCACAAATTCGGAGAAGATCCGGAGTGTGACCGGATAATCAGGAAGTACGGCTATTGTGGAAGAATGCGCATGCTGCAGTTGTACAGAAAAAATCAGGATCTGATGGACAATATGGGGGTGGCAGCACATTTGATCCATGGTTCCAGTGACGGGAGATTTCAGATTACCTATGCGGTAAAAGAAATTTCCAAAGAGGAGATTGAGGCCGTTCATTTTGCGTCTGCGGATTATGATGAAATGGTACAAAAATACGATCCGCAGAAACTGGAGTATGGATATAACCGGATGCCGGACGGAGAAGAAATATTCTTTATTCCGAATCCGGCACTGGGATTGTGGATTGACCGATCAAAATTTTAGGCTTTTGAAAAGCTGTTGCTTTTTTTGAATTTTGTTTCATAAAAGTGGCAGCTTTTTTATTTTGAATAAAAAATTTTTTCACGAAAATAAAAGATTATTTTGTGTTAAAATAATGTTTTCCCTCTTTACTTTATTGGGCAAATGTAGTATTATAAAACCGAAATGAGAGATTTGATTGTTGAAATAGTCCAAGCGTTAATGATAGCGCAGATTAGGAACGGTAAATTTTTCTTAAAAAAGTAAAATGAATGATATATTGTTGTAAAAAACAGAAGGAGAGGAGAATTTTCAATGAAAGCATTAATCTACGCAGGGCCGAAACAGGCAGAAGTTCGTGAGGTGGCAGAGCCGCAAGCGGTAGAAGGAGCAGTGAAGATCGCAGTAAAGTACTGCGGTGTCTGTGGTTCTGACATCGGCATTTTCCTTGGTACTCATCCGAGAGCAAAGGCTCCGCTGATTTTCGGCCATGAGTTCCTTGGCGTTGTGGAAGAGGATGGAAAGAAATTCAAGAAGGGTGACCGTGTGGTTACTTACCCGCTTCTGAGCTGCGGACACTGCCGTGCATGCCGGGAAGGCAATAAGCATGTCTGCAACACCCTGGGACTGATCGGTATTGATACAGACGGCGGTATGTGCGAGACCATGTATGTGAAGGAAGATGTAATGTTCAAGGTTCCTGAAGGTGTCAGTGATAAGGCTGCTGTTACCGTAGAGCCGCTGGCAGTTATCGTACATGCACTTCATATGGTAGATTTCCAGGCAAGAGAGACTGCAGTTGTCATCGGTGCAGGCCCCATTGGCATCCTGACCGGTATTGCACTTCTGGCCTGCGGCGCTGAGAAGGTATATATTTCCGATATTTTTGAGAAACGTCTGGCACTGGCCAAAGAGCTTGGAATGATTCCGGTCAACCCGAACAAGGAGAGCCTGAAGGATATCGTTCTGGAAGGAACTGACGGTGAGGGATGTGATGTCCTGTTCGAGTGCAGCGGATCTCCGTCCGCAGCCATCGAGATGACAGAGATCACCAGAGTAAGAGGAAGAATCTGTATGACTGCTGTTCATAAGAAACCGCATGAGGTGGATTTGAGACAGCTGAACTTCAAAGAACAGTTGCTGATCGGTACCCGTGTATATACACAGGAAGAATTCGGGCAGGCAATCCGCTTTACCGAGGATATCCAGGAGCAGCTGGAGAAGGTGGTTTCACATGTGGTTCCGTTAAGCGAGTCTCCGAAGGTGTTTGATATGATTGCGGATCCTGACTGCGGCACCTGTAAGGTTGTTGTTGACTGTACGAAGTAAGTAATGCGTAGGATTGTGAGAGTGCGAAGCTCGGAACAATCCGTGGGTATCATATATAATATATAGAAGGAGAATGAACAATGAAGCTTTTTGATTTGACCGGAAGAAAAGCCATCGTCACAGGCGGAACAAGAGGTCTGGGCTATGGTATGGCAGAAGGCCTGATGGAGGCCGGCGCTGAGGTTGTGATCGTGGGTTCCAGCGACAAAGTACAGGAAGTGGCAGCTGCATTTGCCGGTAAAGGATTTTCCTGCAAGGGTGTGAAGATCGATCTGGGCAACCGTGAAGAAGTGAAGAGTGGATTCGCAGCATGTGTAGAGGCACTTGGCGGACATCTGGACATTCTTGTAAACTGCGCAGGCGTACAGAGAAGGCATTTCTGCACCGAGTTCCCGCTCAGCGACTGGGACGATGTGATTGAAGTAAACCTGACTGCTACCTTTGAGATGTGCCAGCTGGCAGCAAACCAGATGATCGCACAGAACTCCAAAGGAAAGATTATCAATGTGGCATCCATGCTCAGCTATTTCGGCGGATGGACAGTGCCTGCTTATGCAGCCAGCAAGGGCGGCGTGGCCCAGCTGACCAAGGCGCTTTCCAACGAGTGGACAGAGAAGGGTATCAATGTGAATGCCATCGCTCCGGGCTATATGGCTACCGAGCTGAACACCGCTCTGATCAATGACCCGAACAGAAATAAGGATATTCTGGCCCGTATTCCTGCACACAGATGGGGAACGGCAGATGACCTGAAGGGCCTGACCATTTTCCTGGCTTCCGATGCATCCGATTATATGGCAGGTGCCTGCATTCCTTGCGATGGCGGCTATCTGGGCAAATAAAATAAGTAAAAATAACTAAAAGACAGGAAAGTAACCGAAAAATAATGGTCATTATTGACGAAGAAGTCGATTTGTTATATAATGATAAAGGTACATGTAATGTACCGGAAAAAATCAGGAGGGAGAGATAACTCTTATGAAAAAGAAAGCATTAGCAGTATTGATGGCAGCAGCCATGGTTGCATCCATGACCGCCTGCGGCGGATCTTCTGACAAGGCAGCAGATTCCAGCGCAGCAACAGAGGACAAGGCAGACAAGGCAGACAGCGCAGACAGCAGCGCAGCAACAGGAGACGGCGAGGCGGTTGAACTCGTTGTCGGCGGTGTAACATCTTCCAGTGCGAAGGATGCAGTTACCTACTTCGGTGAGAAAGTGAATGAGTATTCCAACGGAACAATCACCATCGCTGACTTCCCGGATAACCAGCTCGGCAACGATGAGCAGAGATTCGAGATGACCCAGAACGGTGAGTGCGATATCTCTATCGGCTCCACTTCTTCTGTGGCAGCAAGCTACCATGACCTGTATCTGTATGATGTGTACTACATGTTCCTGAGCAAACAGGAAGTATATGATGTGGGATTCGGCGGAGAAGCCGGACAGAAGATCCTGGAAGGCTTCGATCAGTTCGGTCTGAAAGGCCTGGCAATGTGGGAGAACGGCTTCCGTAACGTAACGACCAACAACACACCGGTAAATACTGTGGCAGACCTGAAGGGCCTGAAGCTGAGAACCATGGAGAACTCCATCCACCTGGCAGCTTGGAAGGCAATGGGTGCTAACCCGACTCCCATGGCATTCTCCGAGTTATACACTGCTATGCAGCAGGGTACTGTAGATGGTGAGGAGAACCCGCTGGGTATCATCACCGGTAACGGCTTCGAGGAAGTTGAGAAGTACTGTACACTGACAGAGCATGTTTATACTCCTTACTATGTAGTGATGAATGCTGACAAATACAACTCCCTGAGTGCTGATCAGCAGGCTGCAATTGAAAAGGCTATGGCAGAGGCAACTACATACCAGTATGAGCAGTCCAATAAATATGAGGAAGAGTCCATTGAGACAATGGAAGCTGCAGGTTGTACAGTAACCACTCTTGATGAGGCTGCAAAGCTTGAGTTCAAGGCTGCCGCAGATAGCGGTGATGGCCTGTCTCTGGCAAAAGAGCAGATGGACAACCCGGATCTGGCTGACAAGATGGTTGAGGAACTTGAGGCTTACAGAAAGTAATTGTAAAGCGTTTTTAGTTTCATAATCTGTGAAAATACGGGCCGCCGCATAATGGGGAACTGCTGTGTGGCGGCCCGGATCATGCAAGACCGTCGGACTTTCTCGGGGGGCGTATTTTTCGACGGGTATAAGGAGGTTACAAAGTTGAAAAAAGCATTGAAATGGCTGGATGACAATCTGGAAGTGTTTCTGTGTGTTATCCTGATGAGTGTCATGACGATTCTTGTATTTATACAGGTTGTTATGAGATATGTGTTCCATAACTCTTTAAGCTGGTCTGAGGAACTGGCAAGATATGTGTTCATCTGGCTGATCTATCTTGGCATCAGCTATGGATGTAAGCTGAGAAAGCATATCAAAATTGATGCGGCACTGCATCTGTTCCCGAAGAAGACCCAGAAATATGTGGTAATTATCGGTGATATTTTCTTCTTCTTATTTGCACTCTATATTGTGGTAACCGGATTTAACTACTGTGTGGCTCAGGCAGCAGTCGGAAAGGCTTCTTCTGCACTGGGGATTCCGTTCCAGTATGTATATTCTGCTACAGTGGTAGGTTTTGGTCTTGCTGCATTCCGCGAGGTACAGACCATCATCTACAGAATCAAATGTATCAAAAACGGAGAGGAGTATGACGGATGATTACAACAGTATTATTTGTTAGCTTGATAGTATTCCTTGTCCTGAACGTACCTGTAGGTATTGCGATCGGACTTTCTTCCTGGACATCTGTATTGCTCAATCCGAGACTTTCAGATTCCTTTATTGTTCAGCAGCTGATTTCCGGATCGGATTCTTTCCCAATCATGGCAATCCCTCTGTTCATTCTGGCCGGTGAGCTCATGGCTGCCGGCGGTGTTTCCAAGAGAATTTTAAATGTTTGCAGTGCCTTCTTCGGAAGAATCACCGGCGGACTTGCCATTGTAACCGTTGTTGTTTGTATGTTCTTTGCAGCTGTATCCGGTTCCGGCCCGGCAACCGTTGCAGCAGTCGGAACCATGGTTATTCCTTCTATGCTGGAGAAGGGATACAGTAAGAGCTTTTCTCTGGCGTGTGTGGCATGTGCGGGCTGTATCGGTGTTATTATCCCGCCGAGTATCCCGATGGTTATCTACGGTGTATCCACCAGTACTTCTATTTCTGCCATGTTCCTGGCAGGATTTGCACCTGGTATTCTGATTGGTATTGTACTTTGCCTGGTTTGCTACTTCTACTGCAAGAAACAGGGATGGAAGGGTGATGACCGCAAATACACCTTCAAAGAGAAGATGAAAGTCGTTTGGGATTCCAAGTTTGCCCTGATCGAGCCTGTTATCATCTTGGGCGGTATCTACGGCGGTATTTTCACACCTACGGAAGCTGCTGCTGTCGCTGCAGTATACGCTTTCATTTGCGGTGTATTCATTTTCAGAGAGCTGAACTTCGGCAACATCTATAAGACCATTGCCGCTGCCTGCTCCACCAACGGAACAACGATGGTCATCATCGGATGTGCAACCGCGTTCACCCGTGTACTGACTATTCAGCAGATCCCTGCTATGATCACACAGGCGATCCTGAATTTCTCTACCAATAAGGTGGTCATCCTGATCCTGATCAACATCCTGTTGCTGATCGTAGGCTGCTTCATGGACACCACACCGGCCATGATGGTGCTTTCTCCCATCCTTCTGCCGGTGGCAACATCACTGGGACTGAGTCCGATCCATTTCGGTATTATCATGGTTGTGAACCTTGCAATTGGATTCATCACACCTCCGTTGGGTATCAATTTGTTTGTGGCAGCACGAATCGGAGATGTGAAGCTGGAAGTCGTGTGCCAGGGTATTATACGGTTCATCATTGCAATGATCGTATGCCTGCTGGCAATCACATTCATTCCGGCGATTTCCGAGTTCCTTCCGCGTCTGTCGGGCATGTTATAAATTCAAGATCAAAAAGCTGCTGTGGCAACACGGCAGCTTTTTCCAAATGACGTTGGAGGGGAACGGTATGAAACTATGATCGCGATTGTATTTGGGTTGATTTTCAAGATCGTATTTTTGCTGGCTGTGGGATTTGTTATGAAGAAAAAAGGTGTTTTAAGCAGCCAGGATCAGAAGAGTATGACCACTGTTCTGATGAAAATTGTTGTCTTTTTCATGATCATCATGTCCTCACAGAATACATTTTCACTGGATGCGGCCCGTGCCATCGGTATCACGGGAATCGTGGCAATTGTAACCTATGCGGTCGGGATCCCGTTGGCGGCAATTCTGGCAAAGAGGCTGGGACTGCCCGGAGAACGGCAGCGGATTTTCGTCATGTCTGCCATGTTCTGCAACGTGACGTTTATGGGATATCCGATCTGTCAGGAGCTGTTTGGTGATGTGGGGCTTCTGTGTGCCATCATGTACAGCATGGTGTATAACATCCTTTTTTATACCTGGGGATTTGCTTATCTGGACGGCACCGGGAAGATGAACATCAAGTCCATTTTTACGAATAAAGTGGCCATCTGTTCTGTGCTGGCCATTGTCATGTATTTTGCACAGGTTAAGATCCCGGAGCCTTTTGCAGGCACATTTACGGCTATCGGTTCCATGACCTTTCCACTGTCCATGCTGATCACCGGTTGTAATCTGGCGGATGCAGATCTGCTGGATATTGTAAAGAACAAACAGCTGTATATCATCACTTTTATCCGGATGATCCTCGTACCGGCCATTGTATATGGTTTCATGCGGATACTGGGATTTACCGGTCTGCTGCTGAATGCCTGTACGATCATATCGGCGCTTCCGACAGGGACGATGACCAGTATCGTGGCAACGGATTTCCACTGTGAACCGGATTATGCGGCGAAGGCCATGGTGCAGACGCTGGTGGCCATGGTGATCACGCTGCCACTTTGGATCATGATCGTACAGATATGATGCTTTTACTTGCAATAACCATAGATATAAAAAAATAAAAGGGGAAGAGAAAATGAAGATTACGAATGTGAACACGTACCTTGTAAGACCTCGCTGGGGCTTTGTGGAGATCGAGACCGACGAGGGGATCACCGGCTGGGGCGAGCCGGTAATTGAAGGAAAAGCAGCGACGGTACAGGCCTGTGTAGAGGAAATGAAGCCGTACCTTATCGGCGCAGATCCCATGCGGATCGAGGATATCTGGACGGTTCTTTACCGGGCAGGCTTCTACCGCGGCGGCCCGATCCTTATGAGCGCCATCGCCGGCATTGATCAGGCACTGTGGGACATTAAGGGGAAATATTATAACGCACCGGTTTATGATCTGCTGGGCGGCAATCTGCGGGATAAGATGCGCGTGTACTCCTGGATCGGCGGAGACCGCCCCAGTGATGTGGCGCGGGCTGCAAAAGAAAAACAGGATGCCGGATTTACGGCTATCAAAATGAATGCCACTGAGGAACTGCAGATCGTGGACAGCTATGAGAAGCTGGACGAGGTACTGGAGCGTGTGGCTTCCATCCGGGAAGCCTGTGGCAGGAACTTTGGCATTGCAGTGGATTTCCATGGCCGTGTACACAAACCGATGGCAAAGATCCTGGCCAAAAAGCTGGAAGAGTTTGAACCCATGTTCATTGAGGAGCCTGTGCTGTGTGAGCATATGGACGAATTCAAGGAGATTGCCCACAGCTGCAACATTCCCATCGCAACCGGTGAGCGTCTGTTCTCCAAATATGATTTCCGCCGTCTTCTGGAGGCCGGCGGCGTATCGATTATTCAGCCGGATCTGTCTCATGCAGGCGGTATCACGGAGGTGCGCAAGATTGCGGCCATGGCAGAGGCTTATGATGTGGCACTGGCTCCGCATTGTCCGCTGGGACCGATCGCTCTGGTATCCTGCCTGCAGGTAGATGCTGTGAGCTACAATGCATTCATCCAGGAGCAGAGCATGGGCATTCACTACAACGAGTATCACGGACCGCTGGATTACATCCTGAATCCGGAGGATCTGGCTTTCGTGGACGGCCATGTGGATCTGCCGAAGAAGCCGGGGCTTGGTGTGACAGTCAACAAGGAACTGGTGCTGGAGGAGAATCAGCATCCGCACAGCTGGAAGAATCCGGTATGGCGGCATAAAGACGGGTCTGTGGCAGAGTGGTAAGAGGCAGGAGGATCGATAACTTTGGATAAGAGATTTATTCGCATCCATCAGAACGATAATGTGGCTGTGGCGCTGGAAGATGTTCCGGCCGGCAGCCATGTGACAGTGGACGGAAAAGAATACACAGTGGACAGGGATATTCCTTTTGGCCACAAAATGGCACTGGAAGACCGGAAAACCGGAGAGATGGTTGTAAAGTATGGCTGTCCCATCGGACATACGACCACCGATGTTCCGGCCGGCAGCTGGCTGCACAGTCACAATATGGCGACCAATCTGGAGGGTGTACTGGACTATACCTATGAGCCGGTGTCCCCCAGACAGAAATGCACCGGTATTTTACCTGATACATTTATGGGTTATCTGCGTGCAGACGGTCGGGCAGCCATCCGCAATGAGATCTGGATCATCCCGACGGTATCCTGTGTCAACACCACGGTGAACATCATTGCAGAGCAGGCAAGAGCTCTTTATGGAGACAAGTGTGACGGTATTTTTGCGTATCCTCACAATGCGGGCTGCTCCCAGCTGGGGGACGATTTTGACACGACTCAGAAGCTATTGTCCGCCATCGTCCGTCATCCCAATGCCGGCGGCGTACTGCTGGTGAGCCTGGGCTGTGAGAATAATGACTTCGATCATTTTCTTCCGGTACTGGGCGACTATGACAGGAGCCGGATCAAATGTCTGATCACCCAGAACGTAGAGGGAGACGAGGTGGAGGAAGCGCTGAAGCTGGTAGGTGAGATTGCAGAGGAGACAGCGAAGGATGTCCGTCAGGAACTGCCGGTGAGCAAACTGAAAATCGGTTTCAAGTGTGGCGGTTCTGATGCTTTTTCCGGTATTACCGCCAATCCGCTGTGCGGCACCATTGCCGAGAAGGTGACAGATCTGGGCGGCAGCGCAGTGCTGACTGAGGTGCCGGAGATGTTTGGTGCGGAGACCCAGCTCATGAACCGGGCAGATTCCGAAGAGACCTTTGGAAAAGTCGTAGCCATGATCAATGGCTTTAAACAGTATTATATGGACTATAACCAGCCGATCTACGAGAATCCTTCTCCGGGCAACAAGCGGGGTGGCATCACCACGCTGGAAGAAAAGTCTCTGGGCTGTATCCAGAAGGGCGGCCATGCCACTGTGACGGATACCCTGGAGTTTGGAGAGCAGTGTGTGAAGCCGGGGCTGAACCTGATGACCGGACCGGGCAATGACAGTGTGTCCATTACAGACCTGCTGGCTTCCGGGGTGCAGCTTCTGCTCTTTACAACGGGTCGTGGCAATCCGCTGGGAACCGCCATTCCCACCATTAAGCTGGCATCCAACACTTCCTTATATGAGAGAAAAAATGCCTGGATCGATTTTAATGCAGGCATCGTGCTGGAGGAGCATTCCTTCGATCAGGCATCGGAGGAGCTGTGGAAGCTGGTCATTGACGTGGCTTCCGGCAAAGCCCGGACAAAGAGTGAAAAATCCGGTTATAAGGAAATCATGATCTTTAAAAACGGCGTAATTTTATAGACAGATAGGAGAGATGAACATGGCTTTAGAGACAAAAAAAGAGGGAAATGTGGTATCCAGCCTGGCAGCCACACAGCCCCTTCCCAAAATGGTAAAGATTAAACAGCTGCTTGACCACAGTCATTATACAGTGGAAGAGATTCCCGGTATCGTATATAAGGAACTGGATCGACCGGAACTGCGGGAGCGGATCCGTCCGGGGATGCATATTGCCATCACCTGCGGCAGCCGCGGTGTGGCAAATATTGCGATCATTACAAAGGCAATCGTTGATTTCGTTAAAGATTGTGGCGCAGAACCCTTCGTATTCCCGGCCATGGGAAGCCATGGCGGTGCAACCGCAGAAGGACAGGTGGAGATTCTCACCGGCTATGGTGTAACCGAAGATTTCCTGGGCTGCCCCATCAAGTCTTCCATGGATACCGTGGAAATCGGCAGACTGGACAATGGACAGCCGGTCTATGTGGACAAATATGCATATGAGGCAGACGGTATCATCCTGTGCGGCCGTGTCAAGGCGCACACTGCATTCCGCGGTCCTTACGAGAGCGGTGTGTGTAAGATGGCAGTCATCGGTATGGGCAAGCAGAAGGGAGCAGAAGCCGTACACAGGGACGGTTTCTATGAGCTTGGTAAAATGCTTCCGATCATTGCCAAGAAGATTTTCGATAATACGAAGGTACTGGCCGGACTTGCACTGGGCGAGAACGCTTTTGACCAGACCTGTCTCATCGAGAGCATGCTCGTAGAAGAGATTCTGGACAAAGAGCCTGACTTCCTGCGGAGAACCAAAGAACGTCTGGGCAAAATCTATTTTGACAATATAGATGTTCTTGTAGTGGATCAGATCGGCAAAGACATCAGTGGAGACGGTATGGATCCCAATATTACCGGACGTTACGCAGTTCCCCATATGAAGGGGGATATCCAAGTACAGCACATTGCCGTGCTGGATCTGACGGAAGAGACCCACGGCAACTGCAATGGCCTGGGACTGGCAGATGTAACCACCAAGCGTGCGGTAGATAAAGTCGATGTAGACTGTACCTACCCCAACGTGGTTACCTCCACCGTACTGTGTACCCCGAAGATTCCGCTGTTCACCCACAGTGATGAGAGCTGTATCCAGATCGCACTGCGCACCTGTAATTACATTGACAGAGAGCATCCGAGAATCGTGCATATCCAGGACACCATGAACCTGGAGGAAATCTACATCTCCGAGGCCATGCTGGAAGAGGCAAAGCAGAACGAGCATGTGGAAGTGCTATCCGCACCCGAAGACTGGGGCTTTGATAAGGATGGAAACATCCGGTAACCGTTCAGTTATACGTGATGCGGGCAGCGCGTGAGCGCGGTTCTGCGAATGGCGCATCTGAACGATTATAAGAATGTTCTGTAACCGGTTGACTTTATCTGACAACTGGTATATGATTTTAACGAATAAAATATTTTATCTATGATAAAATATTTTATAAAGTATGATACACAATAACAACAATGAGGAAGAAGAAAGGGGAAATTTATTATGTCACAGGCTGTTTTAAACAAAATTCTGGATGGAAAAATCATTGCTATCGTAAGAGGCATCCCGAGCGAGAAGATCGTTGATCTGGTAAACGCTATGCTCAAGGGCGGCGTATACTGCGTAGAGGTAACCTTCGATCAGTCCAGCGAGGAGGCTAAGAAGGATACGCTGAAAGCAATCTCCACCATCACAAAAGAGTTTGGTGACAAGGTTTGCGTTGGCGCAGGAACTGTTATGACGGTTGAGCAGGTACATCAGGCAGTAGAGGCTGGTGCTGAGTACATCATTTCTCCTAATACAGATGAAGAAGTTATCAAAGAGACAAAGAAACTGGGCAAGGTATCCATCCCCGGCGCTATGACACCTACCGAGGCTGCATTTGCTTACAAGTGCGGTGCTGATATCGTAAAACTGTTCCCGGCAGGCGTTCTGGGCGCAGCATACATCAAGGCATTAAAGGCTCCTCTGAAACATATCCCGGTAACCGCAGTAGGTTCCGTAAATCCTCAGAACTGTGCTGAGTTCATCAAGGCTGGCTGCGTAGGCGTAGGCTGCGGCGGCAACCTGGTAAGCGCAAAGCTTGTAAACGAGGGAAGATTTGACGAGATCACAGCTGTTGCAAAAGAGTACATGGAAGCACTGAGCAACTGCTAATTCGATCACAGGAGTGTATGATGGGTAAGTATATCGTATATTTTGATTCGGGGACATCCAACAGCAGAATCTATCTGCTGGACAAGGATTTTCAGGTTTTATATGTGGACAAGAAGAACGTGGGATCCAGAAATTCCTCCATCGAGGGAAGCAACCGCGTGCTCATTGAGGGACTGTACGAGCTTTATACGAAGCTTTTACAGGAAAAACATCTGACGGAGGAGGATGTGACAAGCATCTATATGTCCGGCATGATCACCTCCCCTTATGGCATGAAAGAGGTGCCCCATCTGAAGGTGCCGCTGTCTGTCCAGGAGTTTGCGGACAGCGTTTACTGCCATTACGAGGACACCCTGTTCCACAGAAATATTTATCTGGTTCCGGGACTGAAGACGGTAAATGACGATTTCTCCTTTGTGGGGAACATGAGAGGCGAGGAGATCGAAATCATCGGTACGCTGGATGAACTGCGCAGCAAAGGCATCACCCATGCGGCACTGATGATGCCCGGCTCCCACACCCATGTGACCTATGTCAAGGACGACGTGGTGAGCGACATCATTTCCAACTTCACCGGTGAGCTTTTCTATGCGCTGAAAAAGGAGACCATTATGGCTCCGATACTTGACGTGGAAGCGACCGCAGATGACCTGGATCCGGACATGATCCATAAGGCGCTGGAGAATCTGGACCGGCTGGGCTTCAACCGTTCCCTGTATATCTGCCATGCCATGCGGATCATGGAAAGCGGAACCTTGCTGCAGCGTTTCTCCTATGGAGAAGGCGTTGTCAATGGCGGCGTGCGCAAGTCACTGGAATACTACTGTGAGCATTTCTGGAAAGGCTGCGATACGCTGGTTATCGTATCTGATGAATTTATGTACAGACTGTTCTCCATTATTTTTGAAGGAAGTCCTTATATCAAAAACATTGTCTGGATGCCGATCTCTGCGACAAAGAGCTATGCCGTAGAAGGCCTCCGGAAGATTGTTGGTTTAAAAGGAGAAGAAAATGAGTAAGAAAGTTTTAATTACATCCAGATCTTTTGGTAAGATCAGTGACGAACCGAAGAAAGTGTTAGAGGATGCCGGATTCGAGATCACCTTCAAGGGAACCGATTTCGATCAGGACGAGTTCAACAGAATCATTCCGGAGTATGATGCACTGGTGATCGGTGCACATCCGTTCCCGGAAGAAGTGATGGAAAAATGTGACCACCTGCAGATCATCTGCAAGCATGGTGCAGGTCTTGACAACATTCCGCTGGAAAAAGCAAAAGAGTGCGGCATTGCTGTCTGCAACGTACCGGGAACCAATTCCAATGCGGTTGCTGACCTGGCCATCGGCCTCATGCTGGCTGTGACGAGAAATATCGTGATTGCCAACAACCGTGTCAGAAACGGCGAGTGGAAACCGGCCATCGGTGTTGACGTATGCTTCAAGACACTGGGTATCTTCGGCTTCGGTGCGATCGCAAAGAACGTGGCAAGAAGAGCCAACGGCTTTGGCATGAAAGTGCTGGCTTATGACCCCTATGTAAAAAGAAGTACCGGAAGAGTTCAAGTCCTTTGTAACGCTTTCTTCTATCGATGAGATCATCAAAAACGCAGACATTATTTCCATGCATCTGCCGCTGACAGATGAGACAAGAGACATGATCTCTGCAAAAGAGATGGCTGCCATGAAGGAGGGTGCTTACATCATCAATACCGCAAGAGGCGGTATCGTGAATGAGCATGACCTGTATGAGGCAGTAAAATCCGGCCATATCGCAGGTGCCGCTCTGGATGTATCCGAGCAGGAACCCATGGCAGAGGACAATCCGCTGCGTACCCTGGAGAATGTCATCATTACCCCCCATATCGGTATGTACTCCAAGGAAGCCATCGGCGCTGTCAGCCTGATCTGCGCACAGAACGCTGCTGCCAAGATCGAAGGCAAGGAGCTGCAGTTCCAGGTAGTCTAGGATAAACGCCTGATTTTCAGAAAAATATTGGTGCATAGAAGTACCCCGACGGGATGGAAACGTTCTGCCGGGGTGCTTTTTTGTATGACAGGAAATTACGTCCTGTCATATTTGGAGGCTTAGGGAACGCCATGAAATTGACAAACACAGAAAGTACCGATATAATGAGCGCAAGCAGATCAGGATGATTGCATAATTTGTGGAGGAATGGATCGTCATGAGCAGTACAAAATATAATGAAAAAACAGGTTTGCCGGAGGACGAAACCTATCTGGAAAAAGGACTTCCTCCTTATTTGCTTACCTCCCTGGAGGCTATGAAAAAAATCCTGGGCGATAGAGGATGCGGGAAAAAGAGATCTGCACTGGGATCTGTACTGGTGTGAACTGAATGCGGACATCAATTCAGCGGAAGTCGATCAGGAGATTTCCCGGCGGCAGGCCGAATACTTGCGCAGAAAATATCTTAGAATGAAGGGGGAAAAGGAATGGTAGATTTTACAAATCTTCCCCGAAGAAATAAGACATATGCAGGGGCTAATGGCAGTAAGATTGCTGTCATGTATAATGGGGAACAGTATATGTTGAAGTTCCCGGTTCCACCATCCAGAAACAAAGAAATGAGCTATACCAATGGATGTGTGTCAGAATATCTGGGATCGCATATTTTTGCTCTTGTGGGCATCCCTGTACAGGAAACGCTGCTTGGCACTTATTCAAAAAACGGAAGAGAGAAAATTGTTGTAGCATGTAAAGATTTTACATCCCCGGGTATTGTGATACAGGATTTTGCTTCGCTTAAAAATACCATTATTGATTCGGAACACAATGGATATGGGACAGAATTATCCGATATTTTGAATGCAATCCGGGAGCAACAGGTCATGGATCCGGTGGAACTGGAAAACTGGTTTTGGGATATGTTTATTGTTGATGCGTTGATTGGAAACTGGGATAGACACAATGGAAACTGGGGATTCCTTTATGATACTGTTCAGGATGAGATGAAGCTGGCCCCGGTATATGATTGTGGAAGTTGTCTTTATCCGCAGGCTGATGAAGCAATCATGAGGGCAACACTGGATGATCCGGCAGAGAAAAATCTTCGTGTTTTTGAAATTCCGCTTTCGGGGATTAAGTTAAATGGGAAAAAGATCAATTATTTTGATTTCATTTCTTCGCTGGAACTGGAAGGCTGCAATGAGGCTTTGCGCCGGATCGTTCCCAGAATTCACATGGAACAGATAGAAAAGCTGGTAAATGAGACACCTTTTATCACGGATTTACAGAAACAGTTTTATAAAACCATGCTTTGGGAAAGAAAAACAAGAATATTGGATTATTCTTTACAGCTGCTGTAGGAAAGGGATAGCAGGTAAGGCTTACCGCCCCGTCCATTTTGAGTATATTTTTGTTAGGAATATCTAACTCATGCAAAAGGGAGGATGACGGAATATGAATGAAAAAATAACGCTCTCCGGTGTGCCGGAGACGATGCTGCAGACGGTTTATGCCCGGGCCAGGGAGAGCAGCGGGCGTGGGGCCATTCGCGACCGGAAAGCGGAAGAGATCATTGACCGGCTGGATTATGATTTTTCTCTTGCGGAAAGGGATTCGGCCATGCGCAGCGGCGTCATTGCCCGCACGATCGTGCTGGATCGGCTGACGGCAGCATGGCTTGCGAAAAATCCCGGTGCGGTGGTCGTGAACATTGCCTGCGGACTTGACACGCGGTGCTATCGGATGGAGGGGTATGCACACTGGTACAATCTGGATCTGCCCGAGACGATGGCGGTGCGGGCGCGTCTCCTGCCGGGAAACGGAAGGATTTCACAGATCGCCATGTCTGCAATGGAGGACTGGGGCGGGGAGATCAAAGAATCTGATGCGCCGGTGCTGGTCATCATCGAGGGACTGACCATGTATCTGTCGGAGGCGGATGTCCGGCAGATATTTGCAGTGATTGCCGGGCGGTTTGCCAGGGCGGAGGTATTCGTGGAGGTGATGAACCCCATGATCGTAAAACGCTTCCGGGAGAAGTCCATCGAGGGCAGCCATGCAAAATTTACCTGGGGGATAAAGGATGGAAGAGCGCTCGCTGCGCTTTTGCCGGATTTCCGGTTCTTAGAAGAACACAGCCTGGTGGAGGGGATGGCGGTAATTATGCCGGTTTACCGATGGCTGGGAAAAATTCCGCCTGTCCGCAGTATTTCCAACAAAATCCTTGTGCTGGAGAAGTAATCGCCGGGATTCCTTGACAAAGATTTCCTAAAATCTTATAATAATTTAGATTGTACGGATTTTTTATGAATCTATATATATAGGAGGAAATAACGTGGAAAAGTACGGTGTAAATGAACTGAGAAAAATGTTCCTGGAATTCTTTGAGAGCAAGGGACATCTGGCGATGAAGAGCTTTTCTCTTGTACCGCACAATGACAACAGCCTGCTGCTGATCAATTCCGGTATGGCTCCGCTGAAGCCATATTTCACCGGACAGGAGATTCCGCCGAGAAGACGTGTAACGACCTGTCAGAAATGTATTCGTACCGGTGATATCGAGAATGTCGGCAAGACAGCCCGTCATGGTACATTTTTTGAGATGCTTGGTAACTTCTCTTTCGGAGATTATTTTAAAAACGAGGCGATTGCCTGGTCCTGGGAATTCCTGACAGAGGTTGTCGGCCTTGACAGGGATCGTCTGTATCCGTCTGTTTATCAGGACGATGATGAGGCGTTTGATATCTGGAATAAGAAGATCGGCATTCCGGCAGACCGGATTTTCCGGTTCGGCAAGGAGGACAACTTCTGGGAGCATGGCGCAGGACCCTGCGGCCCGTGTTCCGAGATTTATTATGACCGCGGAGAAAAATATGGCTGTGGCAAACCCGGATGTACCGTAGGCTGTGACTGTGACCGGTATATGGAGGTATGGAACAACGTATTTACCCAGTTCGAGAATGATGGACACAACCATTATACCGAGCTGAAACAGAAGAACATTGATACCGGTATGGGACTGGAACGTCTGGCCGTGGTTGTACAGGATGTGGATTCCATTTTCGATGTGGACACACTGGAGGCACTGCGTAACCGTGTGTGTGAGCTGGCACATACGGAATATGAGACCGATCCGGTGAAGGACGTTTCCATTCGTCTGATCACAGACCACATCCGTTCCTGTACCTTTATGATTTCTGACGGTATCATGCCTTCCAACGAGGGAAGAGGATATGTCCTGCGCCGTCTGCTGCGCCGTGCAGCCCGTCATGGAAGACTGCTGGGCATCGAGGGAAGCTTCCTGGCCAATTTAAGTGAAACTGTTATCAATGGTTCCAGGGATGGTTATCCGGAGCTGGAAGAGAAGAAGGAAATGATCTTCAAGGTACTGACTGAGGAAGAGAACAAGTTCAACAAGACCATTGATCAGGGCTTAAGTATCCTTTCTGATATGGAGGAAGAGATGACTGCTGCAGGACAGAAGACCCTGTCCGGCGAGCATGCTTTTAAGCTTTATGATACGTATGGATTCCCGCTGGATCTGACAAAGGAGATCCTGGAGGAGAAGGGCTTCCTGGTGGACGAGGATGGTTTCAGGGCTGCCATGGATGTGCAGAGAAAGAAAGCCCGCAGTGCCCGGAAGACGACAAACTACATGGGTGCAGACGCTACCGTATATGAGGAGATCGATCCTTCCGTGACTTCAGCCTTTGTCGGATATGACAACCTGGTTTGCGAATCTCCGATCCGCGTGCTGACAACGGAGGAAGCTGTGGTACAGGCCATCACCGAGGGTGAGAATGCAACCATCTTTGTAGACGAGACGCCGTTCTATGCAACCATGGGCGGACAGCAGGCAGATATCGGAACGATTACCCTGCCGGATGCAGAGTTTGAGGTAAAAGATGTGATCCATCTGCTGGGCGGCAAGATCGGCCATGTGGGAACCGTTACCCGCGGTATGTTTAAAGTGGGAGACAAGGTGACACTGACTGTCGATGAGAAGAACCGGATCGACACCGGCAAGAATCACAGTGCTACCCATCTGCTGCAGAAAGCGCTGCGTATGGTTCTGGGCAATCATGTGGAGCAGGCAGGTTCTCTGGTGACCTGTGACCGTCTGCGTTTCGACTTTACGCATTTCCAGTCAATGACCCAGGAAGAGATCGCCAAGGTGGAGCAGATCGTCAATGAAGAGATCCAGGCATCCCTTCCGGTTGTGACCAAGGTCATGTCTCTGGACGAGGCGAAGAAGTCCGGCGCTATGGCACTGTTCGGTGAGAAATATGGCGATCAGGTGCGCGTGGTCAACATGGGAGATTTCTCCGTGGAGCTGTGCGGCGGTACGCATGTAAAGAATACCGGTGTGATCACCACCTTCAAGATCGTATCTGAGGCTGGTATCGCAGCTGGCGTGCGCCGTATCGAGGCGCTGACCGGCGATGGTGTATTCCGTTATTATAAAGAGATGGAAGCAAAGGTAGAAGAGATTGCCAGAGCTGTAAAAGGCACGCCTGCCAATGTTTCTGAGAAGATAGATCACCTTCTGGCAGAGCTGAAAGCACTGCAGAGCGAGAACGAGTCCCTGAAATCCAAGCTGGCACAGGAAGCGCTGGGTGATGTTATGGGACAGGTACAGGAGATCAAGGGCGTGAAGCTGCTGGCAACGAAGGTTGACGGCGTGGACATGAATGGTCTCCGTGATCTGGGCGATCAGCTGAAAGGAAAGCTGGGCGAGGGCGTTGTTGTCATCGCTTCTGTGGCTGACGGCAAGGTAAACCTGATGGCAACCGCTACAGACGGCGCACTGAAACAGGGCGCACATGCAGGCAACCTGATCAAGGGCATTGCGGCACTCGTTGGCGGCGGCGGCGGTGGACGTCCGAACATGGCACAGGCCGGTGGTAAGAACCCGGCAGGAGTGGACGCTGCACTGGCAGAGGCCGCAAAAGTACTGGAAGGCCAGATCAAGTAAGCGATCAACAGGATTCGGCCTGCGATAAAAAAGGATACTTCTGATTTCCAATTGGAAAAAAAGAGGTATCCTTTTTTGATACACAGAGGTTCCACAGGCATCCTTATGTTACATGACCCGATTCACGGCCTTATATCCCAGTCCCCGCACGGTGAGGATATCCAGATCGGGATTGTATTTCAGCCGTTCCCGCAGGCGGTTGATGTGTACATCCACGGTGCGGAAGTCATAGAAAGAAACAACAAAAAATGCCGTATTTATGCGGCGTAGAGGTCAATATATACATTTCGAGATTGAAAAAAATCTCGATGCGGCGGTATCAGCTTCCGGCTGACCGGGCAGGGACAGGAACGCTTTACCCGTCTGCGGGCCTCCACACTGGGGGACGGCTACGACTTGCAAGACGTTCTATCTGCCATTGAGGGTAAAGAAAAACGCCCCGGACATTCGGAGCGGAAAATCAGTCTGGCGGTGGATATTCAAGCTAAACTGGCTGCCGGTAAGGGACCGGGATATGAACGCTGGGCGAAGGTATTTAACATTAAGCAGATGGCCGCTGCCCTTGCCTATATACAGGACAATGGCCTGACCGATTATGAGCAGTTGGCACAGAAAGCTACCGAGGCGGCAGACCGTTTCCATGCCATTTCCGAGCAGGTCAAGCATACGGAACAGGCCATGAAAACCAATGCCGGGCTAAAGGCCGCAACGGTTCAGTATACCAAAACCCATCCGGTCTTTGAGCAGTATAAGGCGACGAAGTACAGCCGGAAATTCCTTGCGGAGCATGAGGCCGACCTTGAACTGTACCGGGCTGCACAAGCGGAAATGCGCTCTCTGCTGGGCGGGGCGAAACTCCCTAAAATGGATGTGCTGAAGGAGGAAGGCCGTAAGCTCACAGCAAAGAAAAAACAGCTCTATGGAGAATACCAGAAGGCACGACGGGATATGCAGGAGATCGTCACGATCAAGGCGAACATTGACACTCTGATGGGCTATACCGAGCCAGGACGAAAGCAGGAAAAGGAGCGTTAAGGTTATGAAAATAAGGAGCAAAGCGACGCTGACACTTCGGGCCATGTTGGCCCGAAGATACGGGTTTGGGGCGAGCCCCAACAAGCCGCCTTTGTGCCACTTGTGGCCACAGAGGCATTGCTTGCCACTTAGCGGCAGCCCCTAAAATGGCGCAAAAAAACAGAGGCCCTTATTCTGGAACCTCCGTTTCTCTGGCTTTCTTAATGCCTTCGGCTGTGGCTTCTATCACGACAAGCTCTTTTTCAGTCATGGAGTTTAGAAGTACATCAATGTGTTTTCTGCAAGAGCTTGACCTTGCCCCTCCGTCCGCATGAATAAACTGGTCAACTGAAACGTCAAACATGGTAATGAGTTTAACAAAAAGGTCGAAGCTGGGATATTGACCTTTGTTCTCAATATTCATAATGGTACGGGAGTCACGGTCTACTAATTCCGCAACATAGGCTTGTGTCCAGCCCTTTTCTTCTCTGGCTCGTTTGAGAGCTGCACCGAGGCCGTGAAAGTCAAACCTTCTTTCATATTGGTTCATTCTCATATCACCCTATATCATTCTACATTTCGGGTTAAATTATGAGAATGTAATGAGATTTTACATTAAGTAGTATTTTATTTCGCATCCGTGTAGGCTCTAACTTGTATTATTCGAGGTAGAGAACTATAATATATCCTGTGGAGGTGACAAACTATAAACAGTCAAGTGTTTTTTTGGAATTTTATGGTTTATAAAAAAGGGTAACCTTAATAAACCATCTGAAAATAGCGTATTTCAGATGGAGGGTGTTAACTTATGAACATGAGCTCATCGAAGTTTCTTTGGGTCAAAGTCGATATCTTGACTCTCCAATGCATAGATGACTCTGACAAGCTTCTTAGCTACATGAGTGATAGCAACCCGGTGAGGCTTGTTCTCTGAACGTTTTCTGGCATAGTATGTAGCAAATGTCACATCAAACCGTATCAACGGCAGACAGCAGTTGATAAGCACATATCGTAGCTGTGAGGAACCGTGTTTTACCATCTTGCCATTATATGCTTCAGTTCCTGACTCATGTACGCTGGGTTCTATTCCGGCAAAAGCAAGCATCTGGTTAGGACTGGAGAAGTTTGAAATATCACCATATTCAGCGTAAATGATAGCAGCGGATATAGGACCGATACCTGGAATGGACATATAGTGTGGATGCACTTCATCTACCAGTCTGTTGATTTCGCTTTCTAATGTTTTGATTTCATCTACAAGGGACTTGTATAAGGTCAGCAGACTATTAAGTTCTACATCGAAGATAGAGTTGTTTACACCGACTGTATTAGCGGCAAGTTCTTTCAAGCGAATAAACTGCTGGGGAGAAAATTTTCCTCTGGAAATGGATCGAAGTTTCTCATAGGATGCGGAATTCATTCTTGCTATCTTTTCAGCGGAGCCGTAGTTTTCAAGGAGGTATAAGGCAGTTTTAGATAAACGCTCATGGAAGAACGGTTTGAACTCTGGAAAGGTGTGGTCAAGAACGTTTGTAATTTTAACAAGATAAAAAGAACGCTGGCGAACCAGCCTGTCCCGTAAACGAGTTAATGACTTTAAGGAATAAGCGTGGTAAAATCCTTTTGAATGGGGTTTGTATTCAACAGTCATTAACCAACGGGCTATTAACTCGCAGTCGATAGAATCGGTTTTGGTGCGTCGGAGAGTCTGAGACTTCTTGAAATCCTTGATTAAAACTGGATTAATTTCCATGAAGCTGTGGTTGGCATTTTCAAGGAAGAGTTCAAGATTGAGGGCATAATGGGCAGTTGATTCAAACCCTATTTTTATATCCTCAGGAGTGGAGAGTGAATTTAAGATAAGATTTAGTTGTTCAAAACCGGACTTATCATTTTTGAAAGTAAACTTTGAAACAACTTTCTGGTTGGCTGCTGATATGATGCAACAGTCGTGCTTGTACTTGGAAATATCGATTCCAACAAAGTACATGGTCATAGAAATAAGCCTCCTTATAAGATATTTAGCACTGCTGTCTTCCACAGAGAATTCGGCTGCGTAATCACGTAAATACAAACGTCATGCGTTAACAAACTAATTACCAGTAGTAGACGAAAAGCTGTGGTCTGAGTCACCTCGGAACAGTCAAAGCCGTAATGAAATAGGTACAGATCCACAGTGCTGTAATTATTATAATGGAGTATTCAATAAAGCCCAAGAGATTGGGAGAAAGGGGAATAATCCATTACCCTCAAAAGAGGATAATTGGATTATACGTGCGAAATGGACTATATGACATTAAAAGAGGCCGCCGAAAAGTGGGGCGTGACACCTCGTAGGGTAAATTATTATTGTGCTGGTGGGCGTATCCCCGGTGCTGTGAAAATGGCCGGTGTTTGGCTGCTCCCTAAAACTGCGGAGAAGCCGACTGATAGGCGCAGAAAGGAAGGAAAAAAGAATAATGAAGATTCTCTTAATTGAAGATGATATAGAAATAAGTGAAATGTTATGTAGCTATCTTATAGCAGAAAATTTTGAAGTTGTCTGCGCTACCGATGGTCAAAAGGCATGTGAGGCTTTCGACATTGGTTCTTATAGTATCGTCTTGTTGGATTTGATGATTCCCAAAATTACAGGTATGAATGTAATGAAGTATATTCGTCAAAAAAGTACGGTGCCAATTATCATCATTTCTGCGAAGGATTCGGATTCCGACAAAACTTTAGGTTTGGGCCTCGGTGCGGATGATTATATTACAAAACCGTTTTCCATAACAGAGGTTATGGCGCGTATTAAAGCAAACATACGGAGAAATACCGAATATGCTGCCGTACAGCCAGAGCAAACGAAACTTGTGTGGGGCCCATTGGTTATGAACTTGGAAAATCACACCGTCACAAAATCAGGCGAGATTATCGAACTGACCGCAAAAAGAATTTGATATTTTACGGCTGCTTCTGGAAAACCCACAAAGGGTCTACACAAAGGCTCAAATCTATTCTTTAATTTGGAATGATGCCTATATGGGGGATGAAAATGCCGTCAATGTTCACATCAGCCGTTTACGAACGAAAATCGAGGATGATCCACGAAAGCCACAAGTTGTTATAACTGTATGGGGAATTGGCTATAAGCTGGGAGAACAGAAATGAGCAATGCGACAATTATCTTTTTACTAACCCTCTGTATTATGATTTTAATCTGTATCATTGTGTACCAGCAGTTTGTATTCCATAACGGAACAAAAGCAAAAATACATGAGATCAGCAGCAAATTGAAAGAACTTCTTGACACCGACAGCGACGAAAAAGTGACAGTCTTTACCGATAATAAGGCACTGATAGAGCTTGCAACACAAATCAATCGAATGTTGGAAGATCGGCAAAAAGTAAAAGTTGAGTATCGGCGGGCTGAAATGGCATCCAAAAAGATGTTATCTAACATTTCCCACGACATTAAAACTCCCATGACAGTGATTCTTGGCTATTTGGAGATTATGCGTTTGAACGGAACCCAAAGCAATGAAATGTTGCAAAAGGTAGAAAGCACTGCCCAGCGGGTAATGGGATTGATTACACAATTCTTTACGCTTGCTAAATTAGAGGCTGGCGATACAGATATGCCATTGGAGCGTTTGAATGTGAACGAAGCCTGCCGGGAAAATATTTTGGATTTCTATGAACTCCTTTCACAAAAAAATTTTGAAGTGGAAATTAACATACCCGATCATGTATTGTATGCAAATGCCAATAAAGATGCGTTGCAAAGAATTATGTTCAATTTGATTTCCAATGCAATTCGCTATGGCGGCGATGGAAAATATTTAGGTATGTTTTTGCGGGCAGATCAGGCACATATCTATATAGACATTGTGGACAGGGGCCGTGGAATTGAAAAAGAATTTGCCGATTCGGTTTTTGATCGGCTGTTTATGATGGAAGATTCCAGAAATAGTGCTATGCAGGGAAATGGTCTTGGACTGACGATTGCGAAAAATCTTGCCTTGCAACTCGGTGGCGATATTACTTTAGAAAGTCAACCGCACCAGAAAACAGTTTTCACTATTACGCTCAAGAAAATGGCCTATTAAACCATAGGTCATTTTTTCAAGAAAGAAATTTGTAAGAATTATTCAAGAGTTTTGAAAATCGAACTTTCTATAATGTCAGTAGAAAGGAGGGCAAGACAATGCCATTTATTTTACAAACAAGTGGTCTTTCTAAAAAAGATCGGTAGTAAGGCACTTGTCACTGATGTTAATATTCATATTCCCAAGGGGGAAATTTATGGTTTTCTTGGTCCTAACGGAGCTGGTAAAACCACAGTGATGAAGATGATTACTAACCTTTGGAAACCTACCAGTGGGACTATTGAGGTGTTTGGAGAGGTATTGACTCCAAAATCCTATGAAGTCTTAAAAAGAATGGGAAGTATCATCGAGTTTCCCACCTTTTATGACCACATGACCGGGCGTGAGAACTTACAGCTTCATTGTGAGTATATGGGCTATTACAATGTTGACAGTGTTGAAAGTGCGTTGCAAATGCTGGACTTGACATCAGCAGCCGATCAGCCGGTCAAGAACTATTCCCTCGGCATGAAAGAACGCCTCGGAATTGCAAGAGCCATTATGTGCAAGCCGGAACTGCTTATTCTCGACGAACCCACAAACGGCCTTGATCCAGCAGGAATGAAACAAATCCGTGATTTATTAAAAACACTTTGTTCGGAGTACGGTATTACCGTTATGATTTCAAGTCACATTTTATCTGAAGTGGAGAGTATTGCGGATACCGTTGCTATTATCCATCACGGAAAAATGATGAAAGAAATTCGTATGCAAGATATTGAGGAAATGAACCTCAATTATGTGGAGCTTTCTGTCACGGATGAAAAGCGGGCTGCCTATGTCTTGACTGAAAAGTTGGGTCTGCAAAATTTTAAGATTCTTGACAGCGGTAAAATTCGCATATATGACCATGCAGCGTCTACCCAGCAGTTGACGAAAATACTGGCTCTGAATGATGTTGAAGTTGTGAGCATTGGAAAGAAATCTGAAACGCTGGAGGACTACTTCTTGAAGCTGACCGGGGAGGTGAAATATCATGCTTAAACTCATTAGGCTGGAATGGAAAAAGAATAATGTAGGCAAGTACATTCGCAATGTGGTTATCATGTCGGCTCTGATCTGCCTGTTCATATTTGCCCTTTGCTATTTGGGAATTGCCAATGATCCTGATACGGGTGTTCCTGATGCGGCGCCGGGTAACAGTGCGATTTCTTCCTCTATCGAGCTGTTTACAAGCATGGCTTTTCTGGTGTTTACCAGTGTCATGTTGTCCACATACATTGTGAGCGCCTATAAAAACAAAACCATGAACTTAATGTTTTCGTATCCAATTAAGCGACAGAAAATTCTCGTTTCTCAAATGTTAGCTGTATGGATTTTCAATTTCGTGGCTCTGGTGCTGACAAAACTATTGATTTACGGCTGCATTTTACTTGGTTCACAATTCATGGTTTCCTCATTCCCACTGGACTACAACATGGCAAGTATGGGGTTCTATATTCAGTTACTCTTAAAGTCCGTTGTCATTGTAACCATGAGTTTTATCGCCTTGTTTATTGGTATGGCTATGAAGTCCTCAAAAGCTACCATCGTATCATCTTTTCTGCTGATTTTTTTGACACAGGCTAATGTGGGCGATTTTTCTTTGGCGGATAATGCCATTCTTCCTGTTGTACTTATGGTACTTTCCTTAATCTTTGCGTTTCTCTCGATTTACAATGTGGAAACTAAGGATTTGAACTAAAATGCTCAACGAAATGAAAGTTCTTATAGTGATGCCAATTATAAATTGATATTAAGAGTTAATTGTGATATCCGTGGGATTTTCTGCATTTATCGGCATTTTTTTCGGATATTACCCGGCCAATAAGGCTGCAAAAATGAACCCGATCGATGCACTGCGATACGAATAGCGCGAATAGAGCGTATATCATGAAAAAAGTAGTTGACGATTGCGAAAAATCTGCTATAATATATCTAGTGCAATGGAGATACCCAAACAGTTGTATTCTGCACAATTCGCAACTGGAGGGAGGTTAGGTGTGAGACTATGTCAAACGTAATCGTAAAAGAGAACGAGACTTTAGATAGCGCTTTACGCAGATTTAAGAGAAACTGTGCGAAAGCAGGTATTCAGCAGGAGATTCGTAAGAGAGAGCATTACGAGAAGCCCAGCGTAAGACGCAAGAAGAAATCTGAAGCAGCAAGAAAACGTAAATATAATTAATCGTTGATTATGAATGAATGGAGAAGATCCTGGTTTTATTTCCGGGATCTTTTTTTCATCGTATAAAATAAAGTAGGACAATGCCATTTCACGGCTATAAAGCTTTTCAGTGACAAATAAACCTGCACCGTTCTTCTATTTGCAGAATCTGGAGAATACACTGGTAACAACGGATGATCCAGGGAGCGGTCAGATGATAGGAAAAAAGAAGCGGCAGGGGAAAAACGGGATGGAAGTGCAGGTGGGGATGCCTGCTTCTGGTACTTTCCTTGCTGGTAAGTGTAATGCCGATGCGGGCATATGCTGGGGAAATACAGCAGATTTTGTCGGGGGAAGATTTACAGACGACGGCAGGCGTGGCGGCAGAGGAGCTTTCTTTGGCTTCCCAGGCGGCGGTGCTGATGGAGGCATCCACGGGAACGGTCATCTATGAGAAGAATCCCACGGAGCAGCTGCGTCCGGCCAGTATCACGAAGATCATGACGCTGATCCTGATTTTTGATGCGCTGGAGAGCGGAAAGATCCATCTGGAGGACGAGGTGACCACCAGTGCCCATGCCAAATCCATGGGCGGTTCGCAGGTGTTTCTGGAGGAGGGCGAGGTTCAGACGGTGGAGACGCTGATCAAGTGTATCGTCATTGCCTCGGGCAACGACGCTTCGGTGGCCATGGCGGAGTACGTGGCAGGCAGCGAGGAGGTTTTCGTCCGGCAGATGAATGAGCGGGCAGCCGGTCTTGGCATGGAGCAGACCCATTTTGAGGACTGCTGCGGGCTGACGGATTCCGCCACCCATGTGAGTTCGGCGCTGGACGTGGCGAAGATGAGCCGGGAGCTGGTGACGAAATATCCCCAGGTGTACGACTATTCCACGATCTGGATGGAAAATATCACACATGTGACGCGGCAGGGCTCCAAGGAATTCTGTCTGACCAACACGAATAAGCTGCTGAAAAGCTATGATGGCATCCGTGGACTGAAAACGGGCAGTACCAGTCTGGCGAAATACTGTTTTTCAGCCACAGCCATTCGAAATGGTGTCCATATGATCGCGGTGGTTATGGCGGCGCCGGACTTCAAGACCCGGTTCCGGGAGGCGGCAGAGCTTTTGAATGTGGGATTTGCCAGAAGCAGCCTGTATGAAGACCCACTGACGGATGTGGAGCCAATCCGGGTGCCGGTGACCGGCAGCATCGAAAAAGACGGTGGAGGGCGCCTTTGCGGGGCCGTTTACCTATCTGTGCATGAATGGAGAAAACACGGCGGACATTACCCGGGAAATCCGGCTGGAAACATCTGTGGAAGCGCCGGTGCAGCAGGGCGATCCGGTGGGACGGCTGGTATATCTGCTGAACGGGCAGGAGATCGGCAGTATTCTCGTTACTGCGGCAAAGGATGTGCTCCGGGCAACGTTTTCGGATTATCTGTGGATGGTGGTGCAGAGAACCGCTGTCCTGTGATGGCTGTGGTTTTGGGTTGAAGGAAACAGCCGGGTTATGATAAGATAGGAATACAAAGGAGGCAGGCAGCGGATGAACAGAAAATTTCAGATCACAGAATACAGAATCGCATCGGAATTTTTTGATGGGAACGACCGGCCGGTCCGGGTGGCGCTGCTGGCAGACCTTCATAATAAAATCTATGGAAAAGACAACGATACGCTTCTGGGTGCCATTGATATGATGGAGCCGGATTTTGTTCTCTGTGCCGGGGATATGCTGGTGGGCAAAAAGAAGGTGTCCATGGAGCCTGCCATTGCCTTTATGAAGACGGTGGCATCCCGTTATCCGGTCTATTACGGCAACGGGAACCATGAATGCCGCCTGCGGCAGGAGCCCGGTATTTACGGGGATATGTATGCCCGGTATGAGAAAGAGCTGACAGAAGCCGGGGTACATATCCTGTCCAACGACCATGCCATCGTTCCGGCGGGCAATACGTTCGTGAACGTATATGGCTATGAGCTGGAAATGGCTTATTATCAGAAGTTTAACCAGCTGGAGCTGACGAAGGGGCAGCTGGAACAGGCGCTGGGAGAGGCAGACTGGCGAAGGTTTACGATCCTCATCGCCCACAATCCAGTGTACGGGGAAACATATGCGGACTGGGGGGCAGATCTGACGGTCAGTGGGCATCTGCACGGCGGCATCATCCGTCTGCCTTTCATCGGTGGGATCATCACGCCCCAGGCCAAGCTGTTTCCCAAATATGACGGCGGCCATTACCGGATCGGCGACCGGCATCTGGTGGTGAGCCGGGGGCTGGGAGAGCACACGGTGAAGATCCGCATCGGCAACCCGCCGGAGCTGGTATTTTTACACCTGTGTCCGTCGGGAACGACTTGATTAATAGCAAGCAGGAAAAGGACGTACTAGATGGAATTATCCGTAAAATTAAAGGCGTTTGAAGGTCCTCTGGATCTTCTTTTACACCTGATCGATAAAAATAAAGTAAATATTTATGATATTCCTATCGTGGAGATCACGAACCAGTACATGGCGTATATCCGGGAAATGCAGCGGCGGGATCTGAACATCATGAGTGAGTTTCTCGTCATGGCGGCCACCCTTCTGAACATTAAGGCCCGGATGCTGCTGCCCGCCGAGGTGAATGAGGAGGGCGAGGAGGAAGACCCGAGACAGGAGCTGGTGGAGAAGCTGCTGGAATATAAGATGTACAAATACATGTCGCTGGAGCTGAAAGACCGGATGGTGGATGCGGGAAAAGCCATGTACAAGCCCCCGACGCTGCCGGACGAGGTGAAGGATTACCGCCAGCCGGTGGATCTTGACGAGTTGTTGGACGGGCTGACGCTGACCCGGTTAAACGCGGTGTTCAAGGAACTGATGAAGCGGCAGGAAGAGAAGATCGACCCGGTGCGAAGCAAATTCGGACGGTTGGAAAAGGAAGAGGTGAGCCTGACGGACAAGATCGCCTATGTGGCCGCTTACGCTAAAGAGCGGGGACGGTTCAGCTTTAAGGCGCTGCTGGCAGAGCAGACGACGAAGATGCACTGCATCGTTACCTTTTTAGCGCTGCTGGAACTGGTGCGGGGCGGCCTTCTCACCGTGGATCAGGAGAAAACCTTTGCAGACATTGATGTGGAATTTGTGGCGGAAGCAGAGTTTCTGGAAGAGGAATGGCAGGATTCCAATATTTACGGATAAATGCAGAAGAAAGGACGGAGCGGAACAGACGTGGAGATCAAAAAACTGGAAGCAACGATAGAGGCAATCTTATTTACCATGGGAAATTCCGTGGAGCTTTCCCGGCTGGCGGCAGCCATCGAGCACGATGAGGAGACCACGAGAAAGCTGATCCATAACATGATGGACCGATATGCCCAGGAGGGCAGAGGCGTGCGCATCATCGAGCTGGAGGATTCCTTTCAGATGTGTACGGCGCCGGAATTTTACGATACGATCATTAAGGTGGCTACCCAGCCGAAGAAACAGGTGCTGACGGACGTGCTGCTGGAGACGCTGTCCATCGTGGCCTACAAGCAGCCTGTGACTCGACTGGAGATTGAGAAGATCCGCGGCGTCAAGAGCGACCATGCGGTGAACCGTCTGGTGGAATACAATCTGATCTGCGAGGTGGGGCGTCTCGATGCGCCGGGACGGCCGCTGCTGTTCGGCACCACAGAGGAATTCCTGCGCAGCTTTGGCGTCCAGTCGCTGGACGACCTGCCGGTGGTGGCGCCGGAGCAGGTGGCAGACTTCAAGGCCGAGGCAGAAGAAGAGGTACAGTTGAGATTGAATTTATAAATTTAGTTTGCTGTCTGCTTCTGGAAAAATTCCAGAAATCTTGCCAGCGGCCCCTGTGCCGCAGCAGCCTCCTGGCAGGCGAAGCCCACGGGCCGGGTGTGGATGGGAATATCCAGCGGCAGCTCCAGCAGGCGGCCGCTTTTCAGATCGTCCTGGACAAACTCTTTGATGACGCAGCCGATGCCCATGCTGATCCGGGAAAATTCGATGAGCAGATCCATGTCGGACACTTCCAGAAAATTCGGGGCCTCGATGTGATTCTGTTCCATATATTCGTTGATGTATTTTCGCGTGTAGTTCTCCTGATCCAGCAGCATGATGGTGGCGGTGTGGAAGATCTGGGCGGTGTCGGCATCTGCGGGCAGATGGAGATTGCGCCGGTAATCCTCGGTGGCTACAAAAATATCGTGGATGCTGCCCACGGAGAAGAAAAGCAGGGAAGAGCCGCTGGCGGGCGGGCCGATGAGCCCAAGATCCAGCTGGTTCTTTTTTAACATTTCCATGGTGCGGGCCGAGGACTGGCAGGTAATGGAAATGCGGATGGATGGATGCTCCCGGATGAATTCCTTCAGATAGGGCAGCAGCAGGTATTTACACAACGTTGTGCTGACGCCGATATGCAGGGTGCCGCTGTCTCCGGTGGCCTCCCGGCGGACAGCCTCCTCGCCCAGGGAGATGGACTGAAAAGCATTCTGCACATGGGTGTAGAGCACGGTACCCTCATGGGTCAGGGTGACGCCCCGGCTGTTCCGGTAGAACAGGGTGACGCCCAGCGACTGTTCCAGTTTCTGAATGGCCTTGCTGATGGCGGGCTGGCTGATATACAGCTCCCGGGATGCCCGGGAAATATTCTGGGTGTTGGCTACTGTATAAAAAATCTTATAAAGAGAAAGTGTGGATTCCATGGAATCTCCTTTCTATAACTTGAAGTTATAAAAGATATTTATAATATGTATTTCAATTATATCAAAAAATATGATATGCTGGCAACAGCAAATGTAAGGAGGAAACCATTATGGGAATGACAATGACACAGAAGATTCTGGCTGCCCATGCCGGACTGGCATCTGTGGAGGCCGGACAGCTCATCGAGGCAAAGTTGGATCTGGTACTCGGCAACGACATCACAACGCCGGTGGCTTTGAAAGAATTGAAAAAAATGGATCGCAAGGGTGTATTTGATAAAGAGAAGATTGCCCTTGTCATGGACCATTTTACACCGAATAAAGATATCAAATCTGCGGAAAACTGCAAATGCGTCAGAGAGTTTGCCTGCGCACACGATATCACCAACTATTTTGACGTGGGAACCATGGGTATCGAACATGCGCTGCTTCCGGAGCAGGGTCTGACCGTGGCCGGAGATGCCATCATCGGCGCAGACTCTCACACCTGTACCTACGGCGCACTTGGTGCATTTTCCACCGGTGTGGGAAGTACCGATATGGCAGCAGGCATGGCGACCGGAAAAGCCTGGTTCAAGGTGCCTGCAGCGCTGAAATTTGTGCTCACTGGCAAGCCGGCCAAGTACATTTCCGGTAAGGATATCATTTTACATATCATCGGCATGATCGGCGTGGACGGTGCCCTTTACAAATCCATGGAGTTCGTGGGCGACGGTATCCAGTATCTGTCCATGGACGACCGTTTCACTGTCTGTAACATGGCCATTGAGGCCGGCGGCAAGAACGGCATTTTCCCGGTAGACGACAAGACCATCGCTTATATGAAGGAGCACGGCAGCCGTCCGTACACCGTTTACGAGGCTGATGAGGATGCGGTGTATGAGGAGACCTACACCATCGATCTGTCTGCATTAAAGCCCACCGTATCCTTCCCGCACCTGCCGGAGAACACCCACACCATCGACGAGGTGGGCGATATCGCCATCGATCAGGTAGTCATCGGCTCCTGCACCAACGGCAGACTGGAAGACCTTCGGATCGCTGCAGAGATCATGAAGGGCAGAAAGGTAGCCAAGAACGTCCGTGTCATCGTGATCCCGGGCACCCAGCAGATCTACCTGGATGCCATCAACGCCGGTTATGTACAGACCTTCATCGAGTCCGGTGCCATCGTGAGCACCCCGACCTGCGGTCCTTGCCTGGGCGGCCATATGGGTATCCTGGCAGCAGGCGAGCGCTGTGTCTCCACCACGAACCGGAACTTTGTGGGCCGTATGGGAGATGTAACCTCTGAAATCTATCTTGCCAGCCCGGCAGTTGCAGCAGCAAGCGCCATCACCGGTAAGATTTCCTGCCCCTGTGAGCTGGAAGAGAACTAAGAAGGAGGGAACGAATCATGAAAGCATGCGGAAGCGTATTTAAATATGGAGACAACGTGGATACAGACGTTATCATCCCGGCAAGATATCTGAACATCACCAACTATTCAGAGCTGGCAGAGCACTGCATGGAGGATATTGATAAGGATTTTGTAAAAAATGTAAAAAAAGGTGACATCATGGTTGCCAACAAGAACTTTGGCTGCGGTTCCTCCAGAGAACATGCCCCCATCGTCATCAAGGAGTCCGGCATCAGCTGCGTCATCGCAGAGACCTTTGCCCGCATTTTTTACCGGAACGCCATCAACATCGGTCTGCCCATCATCGAGTGCCCGGCAGCAGCCCAGGGCATTGACGCAGGAGACGAAGTCGAGGTAGACTTTGACAGCGGCATGATCTATAATAAAACGAAGGGAACCCAGTTCCAGGGACAGGCATTTCCGGAGTTTATGCAGAAGATCATCAAGGCTGAGGGCCTGATCAATTACATCAACAGCCAGGAGAACGAATAAGTCACTTCTGTTGTGACAGCAGAAAAATCATATGTGCCCTTCGGATGGGAAATCCCCTCCGGAGGGTATTTTATATGGAAGAAAAAATAAGAAAATATATCCTGGTTGGCGGCATGGTACAGGGCGTGGGCTTTCGCTGGTTTGCCAGACAGTGCGCGGAGAGCTGCCATCTCACCGGCTGGGTGTCGAATCTGGACGATGGCCGGGTGGAGCTGGAGGTGCAGGGCCTGGACGGGGATGTGAACCGGTTTGTGGGGATGATCCTGCGGGGACACGGGTTCATCCGGGTGATGGAGTATGAGGAGCAGAAAGTGCCGGTCGTCAGCGGGGAACTGGATTTTCAAGTCAAAGACTAATTATCTGGAGAATCCCATGCTATCTGTCTGCTGTTCGGTTGGTACAGACCACAGATTCATAGTCTTTTGATCTGCAACAGATCCCCGGAACTTTGCCAGATTTGTGATTCTGACTTTCGGGAATCATTGATATAAATATGACAGTGCAGATATCGGTGTTACAGGAAAGTAATCGATGATCGGTTCAGAATGTCGATAGAATAAAATGGAGGGAAAACGATGAATAAGACGAAAACAAACGTCATGCGGGTGCTGGACAAGGCGAGCATTCCGTATCGCACGATGGAATATGAGGTGGACGAGTCGGATCTGTCCGGCGTTCATGTGGCAGAGCAGCTGGGACAGCCCTGCGAGCAGATTTTCAAGACGCTGGTGCTGAAAGATGAAAAGGGCGGCCATTATGTGTGCTGCATTCCCGTGGATCAGGAGCTGGATCTGAAAAAAGTGGCCCGGGCATGCAAGGCAAAGAAAGTGGAAATGTTGCCGTTAAAGGAGCTGCTGCCGACCACGGGTTACATCCGGGGCGGCTGTTCCCCCATCGGCATGAAGAAAAAGTTCCCCACCTACATCGACGAGACAGCTCAGCTGTTTGACGAGATCGCTGTCAGCGGCGGTGTGCGGGGCGAGCAGGTGCTTCTGCACCCGGAGGCGCTGGGCACGTTTACGGAAGCGGTGTTTGCCGACCTTGTGAAAGACTGAATAATTACATAAATGTTACAAAATAGACTCCTGGAGCATCCGCTGCCGGGGGTCTTTTGTTATCAGGAATTCGCGGATGCTGTCGAAATTTCCAGATGAATTTTAGATGCAGAATCGGTTCTTTTTGAAAAAATCATGCATAGAATTTTGTTGAGTTGCCGAAAATGTTAAAAAGATATTAACAATATTACAAACATGTGACGTAATGGTTGCTTGTACTGTCTTTTTTTCATGAAAGAAAGGAGTGGCAAAATCATGAAAGAATGCATGAAAATTCGAAAAGGTCTGTCTGCGCTGACGGCGGCTCTGGTGGTTACGGGAATGCTGGGAATTGGTGCGGTAGAGGAGATAAAGGAACAGATTGTGGTGGAGGCAAACACCCAGGCGTACAGCTATGCCTGTCTCAACGGCGCCCAGAAGGAGATCATGACGGTGGCGTATACGAACACCGTGTATAATGAAAAGGATTACAATACCCTCTGTCGGATTGTGGAGGCGGAGGCCGGAGGCGAGGATACCGTGGGTAAGATCATGGTAGCCAATGTGATCTTAAACCGGGTGGCTCACAGCAAATTTCCGGACACGGTCACGGAGGTAGTGTATGCCAGCGGCCAGTTTTCGCCGGTGTCCAGCGGGAAGATCAACCGGGTGAAGATCTCGTCGGATACCCAGGTGGCGGTGAAACGGGCACTGGGCGGGGAGGATTATTCCAACGGCGCGCTGTATTTTGCGGCCAGACGGTATGCGGCCTCCGCCAATATGCGCTGGTTTGACCGGAGCCTGACGAAGGTGGCGGTGCATGGCGGGCACGAGTTCTATACTTTATAAAAGCCTTGTTCCTTTCAGAAACATGTGTTATACTAACTCCAAAATCCCAAACGGAAAAGGAAGGATACCATGGATCTGATATACAAAAGTACAAGAGACAACAAAGTTGCGGTAACTGCTTCCCAGGCAATCTTAAAGGGCCTTTCTGAGGACGGCGGCCTGTTCATGCCGGCACAGATCCCGGAACTGGATCTGTCCATGAAGGATATGGTGAACATGTCCTATCAGGAGATCGCCTATGAGGTGATGAAGCTGTTCCTGACTGATTTTACAGAGGAGGAGCTGAAGAACTGCATCCGCTGTGCGTATGATGAGAAGTTTGACACCGAGGAGATCGCACCGCTGGCCAAGGTGGAGGATGCTTATTATCTGGAGCTGTTCCACGGCGCTACCATCGCATTTAAGGATATGGCGCTGTCTATTTTACCCCATCTGATGACAACCGCTGCGAAGAAGAACCATGTGGAGCATGAGATCGTGATCCTGACAGCCACCAGCGGAGACACCGGCAAGGCTGCCCTGGCAGGCTTTGCCGATGTGCCGGGCACGAAGATCATTGTCTTCTATCCGAAGAACGGCGTCAGCCCCATCCAGGAGAAGCAGATGGTGACCCAGAAGGGGGACAACACCTTTGTTGTGGGCATCCATGGCAATTTTGACGACGCCCAGAGCGGCGTGAAAGCCATTTTCTCTGACCGGGCGCTGGAGGCACGGATGGCAGAGGCTGGCTTCCAGTTTTCTTCTGCCAATTCCATCAATATCGGCCGCCTTGTTCCGCAGGTTGTCTACTATGTATATGCCTATGTGAAGCTGCTGGAAAACGGCGAACTGTCCGAAGGGGAGCCGCTGAACGTGGTCGTACCCACCGGTAACTTTGGCAATATTCTGGCCGCTTACCTGGCAAAGGGCATCGGCGTGCCGCTGGCGAAGCTGATCTGTGCATCCAATGAAAATAAAGTGCTGTATGATTTCTTCCAGACAGGAACCTATGATAAGAACCGTCCGTTCGTGCTGACGTCTTCCCCGTCCATGGATATCCTGATCTCCAGCAACCTGGAGCGCCTGATCTATGAGATCGCAGGGGAGGATGCGGAGGCTGTCCGTTCTCTCATGGCACAGCTGTCCTGCGAGGGCCGCTATGAGATCACCGACGGCATGAGAGCGCAGCTGCATGATTTCTATGGCAACTATGCGTCCGAGGAGGAGACAAAGGCCCGGATCGCAGCCGTTTACGGCGATACCGGCTATGTAATGGATACCCATACGGCGGTGGGCTCCGCTGTTTATGAGAAATACAGAAAGGAGACCGGTGATCAGACGAAGACCGTCATCGCGTCCACCGCAAGCCCGTACAAGTTTACGAGAAGCGTTATGGATGCCATTGATGAAAAATACGATGCACTGGGCGATTTTGAGCTGGCTGACGAGCTGTCCCGGATCTCCGGCACGGCAGTTCCCAAGGCCATTGAAGATATCCGTACGGCACCGGTGTTGCACAAGACCGTGTGCGACGCTGCAGATATGAAGCAGACAGTGATGGATTTTCTGGGAATCCGATAAAAAAGAAGGACGGGGCTTATTATGAATGATATGTTTGGAATCCTGGATCTCATCGTGCTGTTTGCCGCCTTTTACATTATGATGCAGTGGTATCAGCTGAAATTCAAGGGGGAGATCAAGACAGGTCTGCTCCTGAATAACGAGGTCAATGTGGAGAAATGCATGGACAAGGAGGGCTACCGGAAGGAGGCGGCGCCGCTGCTGCTCATTCTGGGCATTGCCGCCTTTGCGGATGCGCTGGTGGGCATCATCAACAGCAATGTGACGATGCTGCCCATGCCGGTGACCATGGGGGTGCTGGGTATTTTCCTCCTGGTGCTGGTGTGGTTTGGCTTCCAGAGCAAGAAGCTGTACCAGAAATACTGGGATACTAAGAAAAAAAAGTATCAAAAGATAATAAAAAAGAGAGCTGCTTTGCGAACGAACATCATAAGAATGAGACGTTCACAGGACAGCTCTCTTTTCTCTCTTTTAAAAACAGATCAGGAACGGTCTCCAAGCCGTGTGTACTCCCGATGCTTGGCAATGCTCTTGTAAGCCGGGCGGATGATCTTGCCGCCGTTGCTCAGCTCCTCGATGCGGTGGGCGCTCCAGCCCACGATCCGGGCCATGGCGAAGATGGGTGTGAACAGTTCGGTGGGCAGATCCAGCATGCTGTATACGAAGCCACTGTAGAAGTCCACATTGGCGCTGACACCCTTATAGATCTTGCGCTCTCTGGAGATGACTTCCTTGGCCAGACGTTCCGTCAGGAAATACAGTTCGTATTCGTCCTGGCGGCCTTTCTCCTGGGCCAGCTTCTTGACGAAGGAGCGGAAAATGTCTGCTCTCGGGTCGGACAGGGAGTAAACCGCGTGTCCCATACCGTAGATGAGACCGGCGTGGTCGAAGGCTTCCTTGTGCAGCAGGCGGGTGAGATAGGCGGATACTTCCTCCTCATCCTTCCAGTCTTTCACCTGTTCCTTCATGTCGTTGAACATCTTTACCACTTTGACATTGGCGCCGCCGTGCTTGGGGCCTTTTAAGGAGCCCAGAGCTGCCGCAATGGTGGAGTAGGTGTCCGTGCCGGAGGAAGATACCACATGGGTCGTGAAGGAGGAGTTATTACCGCCGCCGTGCTCCATGTGCAGCACCAGAGCGATATCCAGGATCCGCGCTTCAAAATCCGTGTACTTGCTGTCCGGGCGCAGGATGTGCAGGATATTTTCCGCAGTGGAAAGCTCCGGCTTCGGGGAATGGATGAACAGACTCTTGCCGTCATGATAGTGGCTGTATGCCTGATAGCCGTAGATGGACAGTAGCGGGAACAGGCTGATGAGCTCCAGACACTGCCGCAGTACATTGGGAATGCTGGTGTCGTCTGCCCGGTCGTCGTAGGAATACAGCGTCAGCACGCTCCGCGCCAGCGTATTCATCATGTCCTGGCTGGGCGCCTTCATGATGATGTCACGCACAAAGCTGGTGGGAAGGGTGCGGTAGTTGGCCAGCAGGTTCGTAAAGGACAGAAGCTCTGCCCGGGAGGGAAGCTCCCCGAACAGGAGCAGGTAGGCAACCTCCTCAAAACCGAAGCGTTTCTCGGAGACGAAGCCGTTGACCAGCTGGTGGATGTCGATACCGCGGTAGTATAGTTTTCCCTCGCAGGGGATCATTTCATTATCCTCAATGGTGTAGGCGGTAATAGCGGAAATGTCAGTCAGTCCGGCCAGTACGCCCTTGCCGTTGATGTCCCGTAGGCCCCGTTTGACCTCATATTTCGTATACAGTTCCGGGTTGATGGCGCTGGTGTCCCGGGCAAGTCTGGACAGGTTCATAATTTCCGGTGAAAGATCAGAATACACATTAATGCTCATATATCAGCGTCCTTTCTCATAAATTTTCGAAATAAAAGTTGCTTCATTTTATCATAGAAAAGTGTCCGTGGCAATCGAACAGGGGACAGTTTATGGAATCTTAACACTTGTTAAATATTTTTTATGATTTCTTTTTTCGGGAAAATAAGGTAGAATGGAACTGTTCGAAGTCATGCGGGAGACGGCATCAGGATCTGATACAGGAAAAGGCAGAAGGCTTCGAAGGTTATGGAAAAGGAGATAAGGAGAATATAATGGAGACAGGAGAAATCTTAAAACATGTGGATCACACAGCTCTGAAAGCATTCTGCACCTGGGCGGATATCCAGAAGCTGTGCGGGGGAGGCCATCACCTACGGCATGGCATCGGTGTGCGTACCGCCGTGTTACATTCGAAGAATCCATGATACATACGGGGAAAAACTCAATATCTGTACGGTTATCGGTTTTCCGCTGGGATACAGCACCACAGCGTCCAAGGTACAGGAGGCCAGGGATGCAGTGGCGGACGGCGCGTCCGAGATCGATATGGTCATCAACATTGCTGATGTGAAAAACGGAGACTATCAGAAGGTGGAGGAGGAGATCCGCGCCATCCGTGGGGCCTGCCAGGGAAAGATCCTGAAGGTCATCATCGAAACGTGCTATCTCACAGAGGAAGAGAAGATCGCCATGTGCCATGCGGTGACGAATGCAAAGGCAGACTACATTAAGACATCCACCGGCTTTGGCACGGCGGGGGCCCAGCTTACAGATATTGCTCTCTTTAAAGCAAATATCGGCCCGGATGTGAAGATCAAGGCAGCAGGCGGCATCCGCACCCGGCAGGCAATGGAGGATTTCCTGGCAGCGGGCTGTGACCGGATCGGTTCCAGCAGTGCACTTGACATTTTATAAGCGGGATGAGATAATGTGCGAAAAGCGGTTTCTCAGGTAACGCGGGAATACTGCACTGGAATAAAGGAGAAGAAGAGGAGGATAACAGATGTCAACAAAAGCCTATTATCCAATCAGTGAGATTGGAAAAGGGAAACCCGGATTTTCCAAGACACGCTCCATCATCGAAGCGGCTTTTTACGGAAATAATGTGGTAAAGGTCAATACCCTGAAGGAGGCCTACCAGCTGGCAAAAGAATTCCCCGGGAACGGTTGTGACGGATATGCCCGTCTACCGCGGAGAAGAGTTCGGCCTGGAGAAGGATGCAAAGGTGCTTCTGTTCAATGACGGTTCCATTACCGGACGTTATGCGGCTGCCAGAAGAATCGCAGGAGAACCCGGGGTAAACTGTGATGCCCTGGATAAGCTGGTCATGGATGCCGTTTACGACATGCGCTGGAAGAAGCTGTACCATGCGGAAGCGTACATCGGTCTGGATCCGGAGTTCATGGTGAAAGCACACCTGCTCATCCCGGAAGGAGAGGAGAACATCCTGTATTCCTGGATGCTGAATTTCCAGTACCTGTCTGATGAATATGTGAAAATGTACAAGGAGTCCAGACCCATCGGCGATGAGCCGGATATCTATATCGTTTCTGATCCCCAGTGGAAGGGAACGACCCAGACGGACATCAGCGACAGCAAGTGCCTGGCTTACTTCAACACGGGCACCAACTGTGCGGCCATCCTCGGCATGCGGTATTTCGGCGAGCACAAGAAGGGCACTCTGACCATCGCTTGGGCCATTGCCAACCGGCACGGCTATGCGTCCTGCCACGGCGGTCAGAAGGCGTACACCCTGGCAGACGGCAGAAAATATGTGGCATCGGTGTTCGGCCTGTCCGGCTCCGGCAAATCCACACTGACCCACGCAAAGCATGACGGCAAATACGGGGTGACGGTGCTTCACGATGATGCATTCATCATCAACTCTGACACCTGTGCATCCATCGCACTGGAGCCCACCTATTTTGACAAGACGGCCGATTATCCCACCGGCTGTGAGGACAACAAGTACCTGCTGACCGCCCAGAACTGCTCCGCTACTCTGGATGAGGACGGCAAGGTGGTACTGGTGACCGAGGACATCCGCAACGGCAATGGCCGTGCCATCAAGTCCAAGCTCTGGTCCCCGAACCGGGTGGATAAGATCGATGCCCCCGTCAATGCGATTTTCTGGATCATGAAGGATCCGACCATTCCGCCGGTGGTGAAGTTAAAGGGCGCATCCCTGGCATCTGTCATGGGTGCGACGCTGGCAACCAAGCGTTCCACCGCAGAGCGTCTGGCACCGGGCATTGACCCCAACGCGCTGGTGGTCGAGCCTTATGCGAACCCGTTCCGTACATACCCGCTGGTGAATGACTATGTGCGGTTCAAGAAGCTGGTGGAGGAGAAGAACGTAGACTGCTACATCGTCAACACTGGAGATTTCATGGGCAAAAAGGTACAGCCCAAGGATACCATCGGCATTCTGGAGGCCATTGTGGAAGGCCGTGCCCAGTTCAAGCCCTGGGGGCCGTTCTCTGACATCGAGATCTTCGAGTGGGAGGGCTTCGTGCCGGATATGAACGACGAGACATATTTAAGCCAGCTGAAGGCACGCATGCGCGACCGTCTGAACTTTGTGGAGTCCCGCAAGGAGTTCAAGGGCGGCTATGATGCCCTGCCGGAGGACGCCATGGAAGCGCTGGAGAAGGTTGTTTCCGAGATTTAAAAAATCGACAGAAAATTCATTTTTTGTAAGAATTTTTAGTTGATAATTTACATACGATGAGATATAATAATACCGAAGTGAAGGACGAACGAAAGGTTATCCTGGGATGTTCGACACCCTGCAATTTTGAACCTACATTTACTTTTATGGGATTCCAATATCGCTCCATCGGATGTCAGGCCTCCTTATGAGTGGAAGGCAGAAGATCAGTTGAGGTTACCCACCTAGCACAGGCTAGGAGTCAAAATAGCAGGAAACGGCATTTTGGGTGTACAAAAGATGAAAAGCAGCCGCAAGGCTGCTTTTTCAATGTCTTGGAAAAGAAAAATGTTCTGCCGCAGGAAACACAGGCGGCTGTAGGGACAGGGGGGAGTTTTTTGAAAACTGGCGGCAGAAAAGGGATGCTCCTGCTGACACTTTTGCTTGTTTGTGGGACGCTGACCGTGTGGATCGTTGGAAACCTGCGGAAAAAAACGGAAGGACCAGAAGTGCAGGAGCAGGTGAGAGAAGAGCAGCGGGCGGATTTTTTTATTCTGGGAACGGCGGATACAGTGGAAGGGCTGGAACCGGGGCAGGTGCTGACAGATCAGGGCGTCTATGAGATGGAGGATGCTTTTGTACAGCAGTATCTGTATACCTGGGTGACTGCGCGGGTGATGGCTGTACAGGGCAGACAGTCATCGGATGCGCAGAATGCAGAAGCAGAGCAGAGCGAAGCGTTCATGGATGTTCAAGGAGAGGATGCTGCGGATGGGCAGAACGGAGATGGTGTGGTGCATGCTGCAAATGTCACCCTGAGATTGACGGATGTTGCCGCAAGTGCAGATGACGCCGACAGGCAGGCGGGCCGTTTTTTCATGGCAAACATCTATATTCTGGAAGCGACGGAAGACAGCGTGACGGTGCTGTATGGGGATCGAAAGGTGCAGCTTCCGGCCCGGCTGGAGCTTTCCTATGATTTTGAGCAGGTGGCAGATCTGACCATGGAGACAAAGCGTGTGACCGACATCCGCCTGAAAAAGGAGACGGTGCACGGGGCGGTACTGGCAGTGTATGACGATCAGATCGAACTGGAAGGCTATGGACTGCTGCCGCTGGCGGCGGATTTTCATATTTATGAGACGTATGACGGAATCCGGGAGCGGGATGAAAAAGCGCTGGTGGTGGGTTATGATATTGCCCGGTTCGTGGTGGCGGACGGACAGGTGTGCGCCGGCCTTGTGGAGGCAAAGCCGGATCTGACTACTATCCGGGTGGCGCTGCAGACAACCGATTACGCGGGACTGTATCACAGTGAGATCCGGATCGTGCCGGATACGGACGTCTATATGGTCACCGGGGAAGGCCAGACCCTCTGCCCGGCGGGGGAGGAGATCACGTTTCTGCCGGAATATCTGGACATGGGCGAGCGCATCCGTCTGGTGCCGGTGGACGAGAAGGGCAGACAGACGGTGGAGACGATCCGACGCAGCCAGGGCAGTCCGTCTTACGGGGGCACGCTGGAGATCAACCGCCGGGAGGAAGGGCTGCTGCTGGTGAATGAGCTGGGACTGGAAGCCTATCTGTGCGGGGTGGTGCCCAGCGAGATGCCGTCCTCCTATGCGGAGGAAGCACTGAAAGCCCAGGCGGTGTGTGCCAGAAGCTATGCTTACCAGCAGATCCGGCAGGGCCGGTATCAGGCCTACGGCGCCCATGTGGACGACAGTGTGAGCTGTCAGGTGTATAACAATGTGCCGCCCCAGGAGACCACTACCCGGGCGGTGCAGGAGACAGCCGGGGAGGTGGCCTGCTATGCCGGGGAAGTGATTACGGCCTACTACTTTTCCACGTCAGGCGGCATGACGGCCAGCGGCGCTGTCTGGGGAGAAACCAGCGCGGACGCCCCTTATCTGGCGGCAAAGGATGTGGTGGATGAAGCAGGGGAGGCTTACGAGGCACAGGAACCCTGGTATCACTGGGAGACAGAAAGCAACGGGAAGGATTACCTGACCGGCGTAGCTGACCGGGTGGGCCGCCTGATGAAAAATTCGCCGGAGCTGGTGCATGTAAGGCTGAAAGATGGCAGCTATGTGCCGCTTTCGGATTGCCGGGATGCTACTATTCAGAAAAAGATCCAGGCCGGGACGCCCGGGAAGATCACGGACATCCGGGAAGGGGAGCGGCTGGACGGCGGTGTGCTGGGCAGTCTTCTGGTGGACGGAGAAAATCTTTCGGTAAAGATTCTGACAGAATACGCCATCCGGCAGGTGCTGGGGGATACTTCCCTGACGCTGACACTGGCGGACGGCAGTACCCGCACCTGCGGTTCTCTTTTGCCCAGCGCTTTTTGCTCTCTGACAGCGGATATCGACACACCGGGCAGCGGGAAAATCACCATCACCGGCGGTGGTTACGGCCACGGCGTGGGCATGAGCCAGAACGGGGCCAACCGGATGGCCCAGGCGGGAAAGAATTACCGGGAGATCCTGGAATTTTTCTATACGGATATTACTCTTACTTGCCAGAACTTACAAAATACGGTATGATAAGCAGGATTTACAACGGAACGGGAGAAGAAGATGAGGGCTGTGAAAACGATTTATCAGATTGTCTGGAATTTTATCAAGCGGATGGAACGGGACCACGTGAGTGCCTATGCGGCCCAGGCGGCTTATTTTATCATGCTTTCTTTTATCCCGATCATCATGCTGTTGCTGGCCCTTCTGAAATACACGCCGGTGACTCAGGCGGAGCTGCAGCGGATTTTCGAGGGCGGGGTGCCGGATTCGGTGTATCCCATGATCCTGCAGATCATCAATGAGGTGTACAGCCGTTCTTCCACGCTCATCCCCATGACCGCCCTTGTCACGGTGTGGTCGGCGGGCAGAGGCGTGCTGGCACTGACAAGAGGCTTTAACTGTATTTATAAAGTAGATGAAACCCGTAATTACGTCCGGCTGCGTATCCGTTCCTCGGGCTATACGGTGCTGTTCATTATTTCTGTCGTATTGAGCCTGACGGTTATGGTGTTCGGTAACGCCATTCATGAGCTGTTTTCCAGTCGCCTGAAAATATTTGCACACATTACCGGGCTGATCATCAGCGTGCGGACCATCATGATGCTGTGCATCCTGGTTACTTTTTTCACATTGATCTACCGCTTTCTGCCCAACCGCAGAGGGGCACCGATCCTTCTGCAGGTGCCGGGGGCCATGTTCACGGCGGCCGCCTGGTCGGGATTCTCGTTTTTCTTCTCGATCTATGTGGATCATTTTGGAAATTATACGAGAATCTACGGCAGCCTGACGACGCTGATCGTGGTCATGCTCTGGCTGTACATCTGCATGTATATCGTCATGATCGGTGCAGCCATCAATTCCTATTATGAGGGAAAATTCAGAGAGTTCGAGGAGCGGGCCCGCCGAAGACGGTTTGTCCGCAGAGAGGCGGCAAAAGAGCCGGAGGAGCAGGTGTCTCCGTAAAAATAAAAGCAGCGGACGGGCAACATGCCTTTTCGCTGCTTTTTGAAAGCACGGGTATTACAGTTCACACGCGGATAATCAGACTTCCGCGCCGCCGTCGGTGTCCTGGCGGTTCTCTTTCAGATAATCCAGAATGTACTGGGATACCTCCGGGGTGTCGAAGGGGGACGTCGCCCAGGATCTGCCGGAATTCCCGGGTATCCAGGGTGAAGGATTTATCATCATACTGGTAATTGTACACGAAATCGATGTTCTGGTTGAAAACGATCAGCGTGTGGATCGTGCCGCTGATGTCTCCCAGGGGCATACGGTCAATGTTGGACAGGCCGAACTGGGCGTACACGATCGTTCCCTTGCCTGGCTCTGACCAGATGGAGAAATCACCGCCGGCGCTTAAGGCCGCCATTTTGAAAAACGGGACGCCAAGGCCTACCTTGCGGGTGCTGCGGGTGGTGTAGAAGGGGTCCTCCACGTGTTCTACCTGCTCCGGAGTCATGCCGCAGCCATTGTCCTCGATGGTCACGTCCAGCTTGTCTGCCTGGGTGTCCACACGGACGCTGATCGTGATGAGCGAAGCCTGGGCGCGGATGGAGTTCTCTGCAATATCAAGAATGTTTAGAGAGATTTCTGTCATCATGGTTGTGTCAGTTCCTTTCATTGATTGATAATATTATAACATTTCTTTTGATAAAATGCTATCGTTATATGCAAATATATGGTATGATGGGAACAACAGCTAAGAGAGATTGTGATACAGATGTGACTGGATGAGGGAGGAATACTGGATGCTGTTAAGAGAAATACGGGAGCTGACGGATGCAGAGGTACTGACCGGACAGGATATGATCGATACCTATACAGTGAAGAGCGTCTATGCGTCGGATCTGATGAGTGATGTGCTGGCGCAGGTGAAGGGACATCCGCTGCTGATCACCGGCCTGTGTAATCCGCAGGTTATGCGTACCGCAGAGATGATGGATATTTCCTGTGTTCTTTTCGTGCGGGGAAAATGTCCTGACGAACATGTGCTGGAGCTTGCCAGAGAGCAGGATCTGTGCGTGATGAGAACAGACCGTATCATGTTTGAGGCATGTGGCATTTTATATGAAGCGGGTCTGTATGGAGGGGAAGAGGATGAGTGAGAGCATTATGTCACTGCACTATGATGTCTGTGCGGATGATTTTAAGGCCGCAGGAGAGGCCAGCAGTGATGTGAAAAATAAATTAAAGGTCATGGGATTTCCACCGGACATTGTCCGTCGGGTGGCCATTGCCATGTACGAGGGCGAGATCAACATGGTGATCCACGCCAACGGCGGAGAGATCACGGTGGACATCACGATGGACGAGATCATCATTGTCCTGAAGGATGTGGGCCCGGGTATCAAGGATATCGACAAAGCCATGGAGGCAGGCTATTCCACAGCCTCCGACCATATCCGTTCGCTGGGCTTTGGCGCAGGTATGGGACTTCCGAATATGAAGAAATGTTCCGATGAGATGAAGATTGATACGAAGATCGGCGTCGGCACGACGGTGACGCTGGTGATCAAGCTTCACGCATAGGGAAGATGGCATGGTAATAGAAGGAAAGGAAGAAACCTATGGACAAGTTTTTTCATTCTGTGTATCTGGTAGAAGAAAACTGCACAGGCTGTTATAACTGCATCAAGCGGTGCCCGACCCAGGCGATTCGGGTGCAGGATGGGAAAGCACGGGTAAGAAGTGAGTATTGTATTGACTGCGGCGAATGCGTCAGATCCTGCAAGCAGCATGCCAAAGCATCCAAGCGGGACAAGCTGAAACGGGATCTGGTGGGAAAATACGAGTATCTGGTGGCTCTGCCCTCCCAGGCGCTGTACAGTCAGTTTAACAATCTGGACGATGTGAACATTCTGCTCACGGGACTGAAGCTGATGGGCTTCAACGATGTGGTGGAGGTGTCCGCGGCTTCCGAGGCAGTGACGGCGCGGGCAAGAAAATATATCGAAGAGCATGAGGATCTGTGGCCCATCATCAGTACGGCATGTCCGACGGTGCTGCGGCTCATCCGGGTGCGTTTTCCCAATCTGATTGAGCATCTGCTGCCGATGAACATTCCGGCGGAGGTGGCAGCCCGGTATGCGAGACGCAAGGCCATGGAGGAGACAGGTCTGCCGTCTGAGAAGATCGGCATTGTATACATATCCCCCTGCCCTTCCAAGGTCAGCTATGTGCAGGCCCCGATGGGGGTGGAGAAAAGCGAGATCGACGAGGTGCTGGGCATCAAGGATATTTACCGGATCCTGCTGCCTTATCTGAAAGAGGCCCAGAAGGAAGTGCAGCCGCTCCGGCAGGGCGGCAGCATCGGCATCGGCTGGGGCAGAAGCGGCGGAGAAGCCCGGGCGCTGGGCATCCGGGATTATATCGCGGCAGACGGCATCCTGTGTGTCATCAACGTGCTGGAGGACCTGGAGGACGAGAAGTTTGAGAAGGTGCCCTTCATTGAGCTGAATGCCTGCGATGGCGGCTGCGTGGGCGGTGTTCTCAACATTGAGAATCCGTTCGTAGCCCGGGCCAAGATCATGCGGTTCCAGAAGGAGCTGCCGGTGACACCGGCGGAAGAGCTGCTTCCCATTTCCGAGGCGGATGCGTGGTGGACGAAGCCGCTGGAATATGAGCCGGTGTACCAGCTGGGCAGCAATTTTATGGAAAGCATCGCCATGATGAAGAAGGTGGATGATCTGCTGAAGAAGTTCCCCGGCCTGGACTGCGGCTGCTGCGGGGCGCCGTCCTGCAAGGCGCTGGCCCAGGATATCGTGCGGGGCTATGCCACAGAGAATGCCTGCATCCACATTCTGAAAGACCGGCTGCATCTGTTATCCCAGTATGCGGCGGAGTTTGCCAACAATGAAGTGGTGACAAAGGAAAACATGCAGGAATATATCGAGACGACGAGACAGTATATCAACAAGATGTCCAACGACATTGAGGCGCTGGACAACACCATCGGTGTAAGAGGCGTGCACCAGCGGGTAGAGCCAGAGACGGGAAGCGATCTGAAGCCGATGCCATCGGACGATTAGGGAATGGAGAAAGGATCAGTATGACAGTCAGAGATTTGATGGACAAAAAACTTTTTAAAGTGGAAAATACCGGGGACAATTTGGACGCGGAGATCACCAAGCCGTTTTGCTGCGATCTTTTGAGCGTTGCCATGGGAAAAGCCCCGGCAGGCAGCTGCTGGGTGACCGTCATGGCCAACATGAACACCCTGGCGGTGGCAGTGCTGACAGAGGTGGCCTGCATTGTGCTGGCAGAAGGGATGAAGCTGGACGACACGTGCCTGCAGAAGGCTGTACAGCAGGGGATCACAGTTTTTCAGACGGCAGAGCCGGTGTTCGATGCAGCATTAAAGGTACAGAGGCTTCTGGATGCCTGAGTTTGCCTATGACCTGCACATCCATTCCTGCCTCTCCCCCTGCGGAGATGAGGATATGACCCCGGCCAACATCGTCGGGATGGCGGCCTTAAAAGGGCTGGATGTGATCGCGCTGACAGACCATAATTCGTGCAAAAACTGTCCGGCCATCATGAAAGCGGCACAGGAGTACGGGATTTCCGTTATCCCGGGCATGGAGCTGACGACCATGGAGGAGGTGCATGTGCTGTGCCTGTTCCCGGAGCTTTCCCGGGCCATGGATTTTGATGCCTATGTGTATGAGCGGCTGCTGCCTTTTCCCAACCGGGAAGACCTGTTCGGGCGGCAGATCATTTACAATGAGAACGACGAACCGGCGGGCAAGGTGGAATATCTGCTCATCAGCAGTACCCAGATCACCTTTTCGGCGGCGCAGGACATCGTGGAGCAGTTCGGCGGCGTCATGATCCCTGCCCACATCGACAAGAATTCCAACAGCCTGCTGCACAATCTGGGTTTCATTCCCTCGGACAGTCATTTTACCTGTGCCGAGGTGGCCAATCTGGACGATCTGGAGCGATTGAAGGAGGAAAATCCCTATCTGAATGGCTGTAAGATCATCCACGATTCCGATGCCCATTATCTGGAGCACATCCATGAGCGGGAGCAGTTTCTGACGGCGGCTTCCGCAAAACCGGCGGATGTGCTGGAAGCGCTCACCGGAAAATCCTTGACAAGTGGGGTGGGTGTGATATAATGAGCGCATGCGAGTCATCATGCTGGCATGGATGATGAGCGGCGAATGGAATCATATACAACATATATGACAGGCAATGAAGGTGCACAGTAGACTGTTTTTTTCCGACAGAGAGAGAGGATCATCGGCTGGAAGTCCTCCCGGGTGCAGAGAGCAGTTGAATTTCCCACCGGAGCTTCGTCCCTGAAAGCAGTAGGGGATGACGGTTTATCTGCCCGTTACGCAGAACAAGTGCCCGGACAGCGTCCGGGAATCAGGGTGGTACCGCGATGACCTCGTCCCTCTTTGGGACGGGGTCTTTCTTATGCGCAAGATAATGAGCAAAAAAGGAGCCGTGTAAGCGGCGGAGAGCATCGACAGATGCGGTTTTGCGAATGTGCGACGGAACTGTTGCGTATGCCAAACAAGTATGAGAGGAGAAAAAAGAAATGAGAGATAAGCTGAACAGCATCAAGGAAGAAGCACTGAAGCAGATCCAGTCTTCCGATGCGCTGGAGAAGCTCAATGACGTGCGTGTCGCTTTCCTTGGCAAAAAGGGTGAGCTGACGGCTGTATTGAAGAGCATGAAGGAAGTGGATGCCAAGGAGCGTCCCATCATCGGCCAGATGGTGAATGAGACCCGTGCGGAGATCGAGAAAGCACTGGAAGAGACGAAGAAGCGCATGGAGGCAGCGGCCAGAGAAGAGAAGTTAAAGAATGAGGTCATCGATGTGACCCTCCCTGCCAAGAAGAATAACGTGGGACACCGGCATCCCAACACCATCGCCCTGGAAGAGGTACAGCGGATTTTCGTTGGCATGGGCTACGAAGTAGTGGAAGGCCCCGAGGTGGAGTATGACCTGTACAACTTTGAAAAACTGAATATCCCGGCCAACCATCCGGCCAAGGATGAGCAGGATACGTTCTATATCAACAAGGACATCGTACTGAGAACCCAGACCTCCCCGGTACAGGCGCGGATCATGGAGCAGGGCAAGCTTCCCATCCGTATGATCGCCCCCGGCAGAGTGTTCCGTGCCGATGAGGTGGATGCCACCCATTCCCCGTCCTTCCATCAGATCGAGGGACTGGTGGTGGACAAGAATATCACCTTTGCAGACCTGAAAGGCACCCTGGAGGTATTTGCCAAGGAGCTGTTCGGTGAGAATACGAAGACCAAATTCCGCCCCCATCACTTCCCGTTCACGGAGCCCAGTGCAGAGATGGATGTGTCCTGCTTCAAGTGCGGCGGCAAGGGCTGCCGGTTCTGTAAGGGCGAGGGCTGGATCGAGATCCTGGGCTGCGGTATGGTACATCCTCACGTATTTGAGATGTGCGGCATCGACCCGGAGGAGTACACCGGCTTTGCTTTCGGTGTGGGCCTGGAGCGAATCGCGCTGCTGAAATATGAGATCGACGACATGAGACTGCTGTACGAGAATGACATGCGTTTCCTGAAGCAGTTCTAGGAAAGGGAGGAAGAACAGATGAATACATCATTAGCATGGATCAAAGCATATGTTCCGGATCTTGACGTGGAGGCGCAGGAGTTCGCAGATGCCATGACACTGTCCGGTTCCAAGGTAGAGGGATATGAGAAGTTCGATGCAGATCTGGACAAGATCATCATCGGACAGATTGTGAAAATAGAGAAGCACCCGGATGCAGATAAGCTCATTATCTGTCAGGTCAATATCGGTCAGGAAGAACCGATCCAGATCGTCACCGGTGCGCCCAACGTAAAAGAAGGGGACAAGGTTCCCGTTGTTCTGGACGGCGGCCGGGTGGCTGGCGGCCATGACGGCAAGAAGACCCCGGGCGGCATCAAGATCAAAAAAGGCAAGCTGCGCGGCGTGGAGTCCAACGGTATGCTCTGCTCCATCGAGGAGCTGGGCTCCAGCAGAGATATGTACCCGGAGGCACCGGAGTACGGCATCTATATTTTCGGAGATGACGCGGTTGTGGGCAGTGACGCCATCGAGGCGCTGGGCCTGCATGATGTGGTGGTAGAGTACGAGATCACCTCCAACCGAGTAGACTGCTTCTCCGTCATCGGCCTGGCAAGAGAGGCAGCAGCTACTTTCCACAAGGATTTCTATCCGCCGGTGATCACCGAGACCGGCAACAGCGAGGATGTGAACGACTACATCAAAGTGAAGGTAGAGGACAAGGATCTCTGCCCCAGATACTGTGCCCGGGTGGTAAAGAACATCAAATTTGCACCGTCGCCGGTGTGGATGCAGAGACGGCTGGCGGCCCATGGCATCCGTCCCATCAATAACGTGGTAGATATCACCAACTACATCATGGAAGAGTATGGACAGCCCATGCACGCTTACGATCTGGATACCATCGCCGGTCATCAGATCATCGTCCGCCGGGCAGAGGATGGCGAGAAATTCACCACCCTGGACGGCCAGGAGCGCACCGTGGACAGCTCCGTGCTCATGATCTGCGATGCAGACAAGGCCGTGGGCATTGCCGGTATCATGGGCGGTGAGAACTCCATGATCACGGAAAACGTACACACCATGCTCTTTGAGGCAGCCTGCTTCGACGGCACCAACATCCGTCTTTCCAGCAAAAAGGTAGGTCTTCGTACCGATGCTTCCTCCAAGTTCGAGAAGGGTCTGGATCCCAACACGGCCATGGAAGCCATCAACCGTGCCTGCCAGCTGGTGGAAGAGCTGGGCGCCGGTGAGGTTGTGGGCGGTGTGGTAGACGTATACAGCAAGGTGCGCACCGGCAACCGGGTACCCTTTGATGCGGATTATGTGAACCGTCTGCTGGGCACAAACGTGGACCGCGACACCATGATCGGCTACTTCAAGAAAATTGACCTGGGCTTTGACGAGGAGACGTCCGAGGTCATCGTTCCGTCCTGGAGACAGGATCTGCTGCGTCCGGCTGACCTGGCAGAGGAAGTGGCAAGATTTTACGGCTATGCCAACATTCCGACCACCCTTCCTTCCGGCGAGGCGACCACAGGAAAACTGTCCTTCAAGATGCGCATTGAGGCAGTGGCAAGAGATATCGCAGAATTCTGTGGTTTCAGTCAGGGCATGAGCTATTCCTTCGAAAGCCCCAAGGTATTTGATAAATTACTGCTGCCGGCTGACGATCCCATGCGCCGTGCCATCACCATTTCCAACCCGCTGGGTGAGGATTTCAGCATCATGCGTACCACATCCCTGAACGGCATGCTGACTTCTCTGGCCACCAACTATAACCGGAGAAACAAAGACGTGCGCCTGTATGAGATGGGCAACATCTACATTCCGGGTGAGCTGCCGTTGAAGGAGCTGCCGGATGAGCGGATGCAGTTTACCCTTGGCATGTACGGCGAGGGAGATTTCTACACCATGAAGGGCGTGGTAGAGGAATTCCTGGACAAGATCGGCATGAAGAAAAAAGAGACCTATGATCCGAAAGCAGGCAAACCGTTCCTGCATCCGGGCAGACAGGCCAACATCATTTATGACGGAACCGTCATCGGCTATCTGGGTGAGATCCATCCCACCGTTGCAGATACCTACGGCATCGGCGAGCGGGCTTACGTGGCTGTGCTGGATATGCCGGAAATCCTGCCTTACGCATCCTTCGACCGCAAGTACGAGGGCATTGCCAAGTATCCGGCTGTGACGAGAGACATTTCCATGGTTGTGCCGAAAGCGATCCTGGCAGGCGAGATCGAGGCTGTCATTGAGAAGTGCGGCGGCGCCCATCTGGAAAGCTATCAGCTGTTCGATATCTATGAGGGCAGCCAGATCAAGCGGGGCTTCAAGTCCCTGGCTTACTCCATCGTATTCCGTTCCAAGGAAAAGACGCTGGAGGAGAGTGAGATCACCAGTGCCATGAACAAGATCTTAAAAGCCCTGGAAGGCATGGGCATTGAGCTCAGACAGTAATAAGGAGCATATAAGAAATGAAAACATCGGATTTTTACTTTGATCTGCCCAAAGAGCTGATCGCCCAGGATCCGCTGGAAGACCGGTCCAGTTCGAGACTTCTCGTGCTGGATCGGAAGACCGGCGCGCGGGAGCATCGGATCTTTCGGGACATTGTAGAATATCTCAACCCGGGCGACTGCCTGGTCATCAACAACACCAAGGTTATTCCCGCCCGCCTGTACGGGGCCAAAGAGGGTACCCAGGCCAAGATCGAGATTCTTCTGCTGAAACGCAGAGAAGGAGATGTGTGGGAGACGCTGGTGAAACCGGGCAAAAAGGCAAAGCCGGGCACGAAGATTTCCTTCGGCGACGGTCTTCTCACGGGAGAAGTGCTGGACGTGGTGGATGAGGGCAACCGTTTGATCAAATTCACCTACGACGGTATTTTTGAGGAAATTCTGGATCAGCTGGGCCAGATGCCCCTGCCGCCTTACATTACCCATCAGCTCAAGGACAAGAACCGGTATCAGACCGTCTATGCGAAGCATGACGGCTCTGCGGCAGCGCCTACAGCGGGGCTGCATTTTACCCCGGAACTGCTGCACCAGATCGAGGAAAAGGGCGTGAAGATCGCCCATGTGACGTTGCATGTGGGACTTGGCACCTTCCGGCCGGTCAAGGTGGAGGATGTGACTGAACATCATATGCATTCAGAATATTTCTTCATTGAAGAAGATCAGGCGAAGCTCATCAACGATACGAAGGCAGCAGGCGGCCGGGTCATCGCCGTGGGCACCACCAGCTGCCGGACACTGGAATCCGCCGTGGGAGAGGATGGAAAGTTAAAAGCCACCAGCGGCTGGACAGACATCTTCATCTATCCGGGCTACCAGTTCAAGGTCATTGACGCTTTGATCACCAATTTCCACTTGCCGGAGTCCACCCTGCTTATGCTGGTGTCCGCCCTGGCCGGGAAGGAAAACATCATGAACGCCTATGAGGAAGCCGTGAAAGAGCGGTATCGGTTCTTTTCCTTCGGCGACGCCATGTTCATTATGTAAAACGGTTCGCGACAAAAGAACGAACCATGTGTTATATATAAAAATCGAAAGAACAGTCTTTAGGGACTGTTCTTTTTTGGGCTTTTTTCAGATTTTTTAGCCGGCGCTGTAGCAGTGGTCTTAAGAATTGTTCGCTATTTCTTAATAAATTCCCAATTTTCCCTTTTCGGAATCCTAAAATCTTTCCACTATGCTGTGTATAGAAGCGATGGCAGAGAGGCCATTGCCGGAAAGAAGGAGACAACAGATGAAAGACAGAAAGAAAATTGCAGTATTGTTTGGCGGGCGTTCCCCGGAGTATAAGGTGTCCCTGCAGTCGGCCTTTGCCGTGTTAAAAAGCATTGATCAGGCAGCATATGAGGTGGTGCCGGTGGGCATTACAGCAGAAGGAGAGTGGTATGTGTACACCGGCCCCTATGCCTGCATTCCCCAGGATCGGTGGAACCAGCCGGAAATGTGCACGTCCTGTGCGGTAAGCCCCAGTCCCCGGGTGCACGGTTTGCTGATATTTGAAAAAACGGGCACAAGAGAATTGCCCCTGGACGGGGCTTTCCCGGTGCTGCACGGCAAAAACGGAGAGGACGGTACGGTGCAGGGGGTATTTGCGCTGGCGGGTATTCCGGTGGCGGGCTGTGGCCTGCTGGCCTCTGCCCTTTGCATGGACAAGGAGCTGGCCCATCGGGTGGCAGAGCAGGCAGGCATCCGGGTACCCCGGTCGGCGCGGATTTGCGGCCCCTGGGAGGCAGACCGGGCAGAGCTGCTGGCCCGGGAGATCGGCTATCCGCTGTTTGTAAAGCCCATCCGGGCAGGCTCTTCCTTTGGCATCAGCCGGGTGTCCTCGCCGGAAACGCTTCGAAAAGCGGTGGCGGATGCCTTTGCCTACGACACGGAGGTGGAGCTGGAGGAAGCCATCGACGGCTTCGAGGTGGGCTGTGCCGTGCTGGGCACGAAGCAGCTGACCATCGGTGTGGTAGACGAGATCGAGCTGTCCGGCGGCTTCTTTGATTATGAGGAAAAATATACATTGAAAACCTCTCAGATCCACGTACCGGCCCGGATCCCGGCAGAAAAAGCGGAGGAGATCCGCCGCACGGCGGCCCGGCTGTACCGGGCGCTGGGCTGTGGAGGCTTTGCCCGGGTGGACATGTTCCTGAAAAGCAAGGGGGAGATCATATTCAACGAGGTCAACACCATCCCCGGCTGCACGTTACATAGCCGGTATCCCAACATGCTGGCCCGGGTGGGGCTGGAATTCCCGGACTGGGTACGGATGCTGCTGGAGGAGGCGGTTGGAGAAAAAACGGGATGCGGTGTACAGTCGCAGGCGGAAGCAGATGTGCTGCAAGGAGAAAAGAACACGAAACAGTCTGCGCAGAGGCCGGAAGGAGATCAGCAGGAAAACACGGGAACAGAGGTGACAAAAGACAGGCGCAGCGGAAGAAAAGCGGTTATGACGACAGGGCAGGGGGCAAATAAAGATGCTGTGGATTGACGAGTTTCGGGTGGTGGCTGCTTTTCTGGTGGCCGCCATCCACACCTGGCCCCTGCAATCGGTATGGGAACCGGCGGATTTTGTACTGGTGCACATCATCGGCAGAATCGCGGTTCCTTTTTTCTTCTGTGTTACAGGGTATTTCGGCGTATCCCGGTTCTGGGAGAAGACTTCCGACGGTGCATACGGGCGTCTCGTGAAGAAAACGTCTCAGCTGTACGGACTGGCGATGCTGTTGTATCTGCCGGTGAACGTGTATGCAGATCAGCTGCGGAATGTGGTTGGCGCGGGCCGTGCGGGTAGTGCAGGACTGGCCGGTACGCTGGAAGGTGTCGGGAAGCTTTTAAAAGCGGTGGCTTTTGACGGCACCTTTTATCATCTCTGGTATCTCCCGGCCATTTTGCTGGGGGTCACCCTGCTGAAACTGCTTTCCCGGTGGGTGTCGGCGGAGACAGTGGGGATCATCAGCGTGCTGCTGTATCTCTGCGGTCTGCTGGGGGACAGTTATTATGGGCTGGCGGCAAAGGTGCCTGCGCTGGAAATGGCCTATGGGAAGCTGTTTGCCATCAGCAGCTATACGAGAAACGGCCTGTTCTTTGCACCATTGTTTTTGATGCTGGGAGTATTTTTGAAAAGAACTTCCAGTGAGTCAAAAAAGACTTTGAAAAACCTTTCTTTAAAGAAAAATGAAAAGAAGAACCTCAAAACGCCTGATCATGGTTTCTGGTTGACAGGCTTTCTTTTCAGTGTTTTATTGTTGACAGGCGAAGGCCTGCTTCTTCGAAAGCTTGGCTGGCCTAGGCACGACAGCATGTACATCACCCTGCCGCTGGTGCTCTGGTACCTGATGCGGCTGCTGCTGGCCGGAAAGCGGGAGCGCACCCACCGGGAAAAACGGCTGGGACGGGAATGCCGTACCTTTGCCGCTGCGTTCTATGTGGTGCATCCGCTGATGATCGTTGCGGTGCGTGGCGGCGTGAAGGTGATAGAAGCTGTGTTAAATACTGTTACTGGAGCCGGAAATATAAGTTTTCTTCTGGTAAATTGCTCTCCTGTATTTTATGTGGAGGTTTGTCTCTTGGCCGGTCTGGTGGCTGTCCTGACAGCGCATCTAACAGAGCTGCACCGGCAGATCCGGTTTCAGAAAGGACGGGCATGGGTGGAGGTGGATCAGGCGGCATTTCGCCATAACGTGCGGGAACTGCAAACGTTGCTTCCCGGGGACTGTGCGCTTATGCCTGCCATCAAAGCGGACGGCTACGGCATGGGGACCAAAGCGGCAGCGAAGCTTCTCCGGAAAGAAGGGGTGAAGGCCTTCTGTGTGGCCTCTGTCCGGGAAGGGGGCAAGCTGCGAAGAAGTGGTGTGCAAGGGGAAATTCTGGTGCTGGGGTACACCTCCCCGGAGCAGTTCGGCCTGCTGAAACGCTACCGCCTGACCCAGACCGTGGTGGATGCGGCCTACGGCCGGGAGATGGAAGCCTCCGGCTATCGCCTGAAAGGGCAGGTGAAGGTGGATACGGGCATGCACCGGCTAGGGGAGGCGGCTGCGGATATTGACCAGATCGCGGCTCTGTACCAGCTGCCCCACGTGAAGATCACGGGCATTTTTACCCACCTGTGTGTCAGTGATGAGCAGACGCCGGACAGCCAGGCCTTCACCCGTTTGCAGATCGCCAGGTTCCATCAGGTGTTGGACGCACTGGAGCAAAAAGGCATTCAGCCGGGCAGACGGCATATGTTCAGCAGCTATGGCATCTGGAACCGGGAAGGAGAGCCGCTGGATGCGGTGCGGCCGGGCATTGCCCTGCTGGGGGTCAGGAGCAACCGGGAGGATGTGCTCGTCCGTGCCTGTGACATGCGGCCCGTGCTTTCCATTCACGCGAGAGTGGCGCTGGTGCGCAGGCTGGATGCCGGGGAATATGCCGGGTACGGCCGCTGTTTTCATGCGGTAAAGCCCTCCCGGATCGCCGTTGTCACCATCGGCTATGCGGACGGCATTCCCAGAAGCCTGTCCTGCGGAAAAGGCTTCGTTCTCATCAAAGGCAAACGCGCGCCCATCGCCGGGCGGATCTGTATGGATCAGCTGCTGGTGGATGTGACGGATCTGCCGAAGGTGAAGCGGGGGGACGAGGTTGTGCTGCTGGGCAGACAGGGAAAGGAAGAGATTTCCGCGGAGGAGATGGCCGGATGCGCGGGAACCATCACCAATGAGCTGCTCAGTCGATTGGGAAGCCGGTTGGAGAGGGTGTACAGGTAGGTATTGGTATTTCCAGTTCACACGCGCCATTCGCAAAACCGCATCTGCGATGCTTTCCGCTGCTGTCGCAGCTCACGTTTGCTCATACACTGGCGCTCCCTTTACATATTCAGACAGCCGGATTTTCATGCAAGCATGGAATCCGGCTGCCGTGAACATGTAAGTGAACTGGAAATGATATATTGAGAACTTTTCTCAAAATAACCACTAGACAAATGGGAGGGGGTGTCGTATACTGTAACTAAGTTAGTTCTTACTAACCAAGGTTAGTTAAAACTAATTGAAAGGTAAAGGAGTTGTCACAGGTTATGAAGTCAATGGCAGAAGAGAAGTCCACACGGGATGGACGAAAAAAGGGTTCGTGTACAGATCGCCGATCAGTGCGCCCCTGTACTTGCCGGTGTGAAACCGTCAAATATCGTGATCCTCGGTGAGGGCGATGCGGCAGATGAGATCAGAGAGATTCTTGTAAGTGCAGATATCTGCTGCGATCTTTTTTATGAAGGCGACGGAAAACAGATGTGGCTGTTTTACCGAAAATCACTCATAGAGGAGGTGCTCAGGGAAGAGGAGAACAGAGATTTCTTAAAAAAATACGGCTACACCGATTTCCGGCTGGAAAATGTGATGCGCAAGGTACATATGCATTTTCTGGATTACAAGCTGGGAAAACAGGAATTTCCACATGAGATCGGTGTGATTCTGGGATATCCGTTGGCGGATGTCAAGGGCTTTATTGAAAACAAAGGACGGAATTTCCTTTATTCCGGGTACTGGAAGGTTTATGAGGATGCACCAAGGGCAAAAGAAAGATTTGATCTTTATACGATGGTAAGAAGCCGGATCACCAGCGAGATCGCCGCAGGCATGCGGTTCTGGCAGGTGGCACAGATGGAAGAGATCTTATTTGCCTGATTTGATAAAAAAAGACAGCATTGACAAGGAGGACATTTGAAATGAGTGAAATTATTGTAGCATACTGGAGCGGAACAGGTAACACAGGAGCAATGGCAGAGTACGTGGCACAGGGAATCCGCGAGGGTGGTAAAGAAGCAAAGATCGTAAATGTGGAGAACTTCTCCGCTGACGAGTTAAAGGATTGTTCCGTATTCGCACTGGGCTGCCCGTCCATGGGTGTTGAGGTGCTGGAGGAGGGCTACATGGAGCCTTTCATGTGCGACGTTGACGGTTTCGCAGCTGGCAAGAAGATCGGTCTCTTTGGTTCCTATGGCTGGGGAGACGGCGAGTGGATGAGAAACTGGGAAGAGAGAGTACAGGAGGATGGCGCAACCGTTGTCGGCGGTGAGGGTGTCATCTGCCACGAGGTACCGGATGACGCAGCAGCAGCGGATTGCATTGCCCTTGGCAAGCTTCTTGCTTCCGCATAAAAAAGGAGGGTTCCCATGAGTGTAGTAATCGTCGGCGGCCATGACCGCATGGTAGCGCAGTATAAAAAGATTTGTAAGAGCTATAATTGTAAGGCAAAAGTGTTTACCCAGATGGCTGCGGGAATGGATAAACAGATCGGCCAGCCCGACCTGCTGGTGCTGTTTACCAACACGGTATCCCATAAGATGATCCGCTGCGCTCTGGATGGTGTAAAGGACAGCAATGCAGAGATTGTTCGCTGCCACACCAGCAGTGCAACAGCGCTTACTGAGATCCTTCAGCAGAAGGCTTGTTAATCATACGCTTATAACTTCCTAATACATCATAAAGATATTCTTGAAAAGCCCCAAAAAGGCGGAGAAACCCCATACCCTGCGAGAAATCACAGGGCCTGGGGCTTTTCTATTTTCTTCTATAGGATCACGCAAACAGGATAACGAAAAAAACAACAGTGGCACAGCAGGATGATCTTCCGGGTGAAATTGTAATTTGGAAGGAAACGTGTTATGATGCTGTGGGAAAAGAAGATACAGTGAGAAAAAATCCTGCAAGAACAGAAACGATAGAATAACGGGAAGGGAGCCTGTAAGGATACCAATGAAACAGACAGAGATACCAGATAGAATTGACAAGGCAACCGGGACGGACACGCCCGCTCCTCTTTTGATCCGGCATGCAGTGCCGGAGGATTTTCCGGCCATTCTGGCAATCTATGCCCGCGCCCGTGCCTTTATGAAAGCACACGGCAACCCGAGACAGTGGAACGATACCTGGCCGCCGGAAACACTTCTGCGGGAGGACATCCGGCTGGGACGGATGTACGTGGCTGTGGCGGCGGATGAGATCGCGGCGGTATTCGTCTATATCCAGGGGGGTAGACATTGATCCCTCCTACCGGCTCATCGAAAACGGCGCCTGGGGAAATCCGGGGGAATACGGTGTGGTGCACCGTCTGGCAGGCAGCGGAAACGTCCGCGGCGTGGGAGAATATTGCCTGAACTGGGCCTTTGCCCAGTGCCATCACCTGCGGGTGGATACCCATGCGGATAATCTGCCCATGCAGCGCCTGCTGGGGAAGCTTGGGTTTACCCAGAGGGGCATCATTTATGTGCGGGAGGATCACGATCCCCGGCTGGCGTATGACAAGTTTTGATAAAAAAACTGCTTACGCTCCGGAAAAAATTGTGCTATAATCCTCTCCGTTGAAAAATAAATACAGAACAATCATAACGACATTAAATATTATCGCGGCTCCTGTCTGATGGCTGCGATGGGTTTGATGTCGTTTTTTGTTGTCTGCATTGCACGCGGAAAGTTGGCGGCAGTCTGCGGAAGACGGCTTTTGAGGTGTGGGGATTTTGGTTGCTCTGTATCAGGAAAAGGAGAAAAAATATGCCAAAAACAAAATTTCAAAGTGTTGTATTTACTGCGATCATGGCATTCCTGTGCTTCCCGGCGGCACTTTGCCTGCAGGTGTTTTTCGTGGGCCCGCTGGTGCGGAAAATCTTCCGGACAATTTTTGCTGCCTAGTCATTGACACGAAAAGAGACGTTTGCTACACTGTAATTACATATCTGGGAAAGTTCTTGGCCGTTCGGTCACTCAATCCCCATATGCGAAAACAAAAAATATGGCGGAGAGAGTGAGAGCGGGCATGCATGCAGCGGCTTTGACGGCGCATATTCTACTCTTTTCTGCCATCAGTAGGAGGAAAATGAATGCAGAGAAAGAAAACTGGAAGAATTGAACCTATTGGATGATTTCTTATTCAATGCCATGCTGGCGTATCCGGATACGGGGGAAGCGTTTATCCGGAAACTGCTGGAAACGTTATTTGATCGGAAATTCCCGCATCTGAAAATCCGTGCGCAGGAGTCGTTTGCGGGAGTGAATACGGATCTTCGTGGCGCAAGGCTGGATGTCTATATCGAGGAAGACGGAAGCGTGCAGATCAATGGAGACGAAATCCCCACTGTCTACGATGTGGAACCGGATCATAACCATAAGAGTGCGGAGATCAAAGCATTTCCGAAGCGCGCCAGGTTTTATCATGCAATGATTGACAGAAGAAGTCTGAAAGTCGGAGAAAATTTTGGAAAAATGAAAAAGGTGTATGTGATCTTTATCTGTGATTATGATCCTTTCGGCTATGACCGGGTGCTGTACACGATAAAGAACAGATGCCTGGAAGAGCCGACAATGCCGTATGAGGATGATGCGGAGACGTGGGTGCTGTACACCCGGGGCAAAAAAGGAAACATCTCGGAAAGTTTACGTCAGTTGCTCAGTTATATGGAGAACACGAACCAGAACAATGCGATCAATGAAGATCTGAGAGACATCCAGCAGATGGTAGATCAGGTCAAGCGGGATGGGGAGGTTTCATTACGATATATGAAATGGTTTGAGCATGATCAGATGATGTATGAGCAGGGCCGTAAGGAAGAGCAGGAGAATACGGAACGGGAACGGAAAATTGCAGAGCAGGAACGAAAAAATGCAGAACAGGAGAAAAAAAAGAGCAGAAGCAGCAGAACAGTTTGCTAAGGCAGCAAAACAGGAAGTGAAAATTGCTGAACAAGAGAAAAAATTGACCAAACATCTTCTGTCAGATCAACGCTTGGAAGATCTGCAGCGTGCACTGGATGATGCGGCATTTCGGGATCAGCTTCTGCAGGAATATGGCATCCGTTAACGGATGAAGTGCCAATCCGTGAATGTCGGTGTGAATGCCGGACTGCCGGAGCGGATTGACAGCCTCTTCGATTCTGCCTATAATAGACAGCATATGACCGGCGCAGATCGGCAGCTCACGTCTTTTATACAGGATGATGGAAGTGTGTGAGAACGCGCCGGAAAAAGAGAGAAACGGGAGAGAAGTGTTATGGCAGTCAATAAAAACGGAATCATCGTTCTGGGAGCGGTCTTTGTGGATATCAAGGGCTTTCCAGACGACATCTATATCGCGGACGGCAGGAATGCCGGTCATGTGGAGTACATCCACGGCGGCGTGAGCCGCAATGTGGTGGAGGATATCGCCAATCTGGAGCTGCGGCCCACATTCCTGGGGATTGTGGATGAGACGGCGCTGGGACAGGCGGTGGTAGACAAGCTGGAACGGCACAAGGTGAATACCGGCTATATGCGCGTGGTTCCTGGTGGAATGGGAACCTGGCTGGCAGTGTTTGACCACAACGGGGATCTGAGCGGTTCGATTTCTCAGCGGCCCAACCTGATGCCGATTCTGTCTATCCTGGAAGAGCAGGGGGATGAGATCATCCAGAACTGCGACTCTGTGGTGGCAGAGATCGATATGGATAAGGATATTATTAAGAAGGTTGTGGAGCTTTGCCAGAAATATGGCAAGAAGCTGTACGGTGTTGTCAGCAACATGAATATCGCGGTGGGACGCCGGGATCTGTTACAGAAGTTTGACTGTCTCATCTGCAACCAGCTGGAGGCAGGTATCTTTTTCTCGGATGATTACAGCGAGAAGACGCCGGAGGAGATGGTGGATATTCTGGCAGAGCGGCTGCAGGTGTCCAATGTGCCTGCCATGGTGGTGACCATGGGCGGTCAGGGCGCTGTTTATGCGGAAGCAGATGGAGAGAAGGGGATCTGTCCGGCCAAAAAGGTACAGGTGAAGGATACCACCGGCGCGGGAGATGCGTTCTGCGCGGGCGTCTCTGCAGGCCTGACCTATGGCAGGACACTGGCACAGGCGGTGGAGATCGGCACGAGATTGGCGTCCTCTGTCATCACGTCTTCTGAAAATGTATGTCCCCGGTTCCGACCGGAGGAATTCGGGATTTCTCTGTAAGAACTCCGGAAGGGAGAATCCCGGAAATCGCGGGATCTGGGGCGGAAAGAAAGTGTGGAAGCAGCAAAGCTTGCAGAACATAGAATAATAGAAAAAAAGGGAATCCTGGAAGATACATTGCATCTGTCCGTGATTCCCTTTCTTATGATTCCATTACATATGGTATTTCTCCACATGTTCCTTGATGGCGCTGAAGGATTCCTTACTGATGACGTGCTCCATCCGGCAGGCATCCTCTGCGGCAGTCTCCGGAGAAACACCCAGGCTGATGAGCCAGGTGGAGAGTAGCGTGTGGCGCTCGTAGATCATCTCTGCGATCTCCCGTCCGGCATCGGTGAGGAAAATATGTCCTTCCTTATTAATGACGACGTATCCGTTCTCCCGAAGATTCTTCATGGCAACACTGACACTGGGTTTGGAGAATCCCAGTTCTGTAGCAACGTCGATGGAACGTACTTCCGGATTGCGTTTGCTTAAGACCAGCACTGTTTCCAGATAATTCTCTGCAGATTCCTGTATTTTCAAATTAGTCACTCCTTGTCCGGCATTTTTACAAGATTTTCGAGAAATATTTGTCAGAAATGCCAAAATATAATTAATAATTATAGCACAAAATCATGAGATTGCCAATGTTTTGAAGCATTAAAAAAGAATAAATTTATTGATAAATACTATTGACAAACGGGTTAGGGGGTGCTAATCTATAGAAGGTTAGTGACAACTAGCTATTTTTTATCAATAAGAGTTAGCCAATGCTACCTGCAAAAGAAAAGGAGAGGATTATGATGCCCTTAACGATGGCAAAGACTGGCGAAGCCAATGAGATCAAGAAAGTCGGCGGCAAGGAGGATACGAGACGTTTCCTGGAGAGCCTTGGATTTGTTCCCGGAGGATTGGTCACCATTGTTTCCGAGATCAACGGAAATCTGATTGTGAACGTGAAGGAGTCAAGAGTTGCGATCAGCCGTGAGATGGCAAACAAGATCATGATCTGATCAGACAGAGCAAAAGGCGTTGAAAGGAGAAAAGAGCAATGCAGACATTGAAGGATGCGAAGTGCGGCCAGACCGTAAAAGTAGTCAAACTTCATGGAGAGGGTGCGGTAAAGCGCCGTATCATGGACATGGGAATTACCAAAGGAACAGACGTCTATGTACGTAAAGTTGCACCGCTTGGAGATCCGGTGGAGGTTACCGTCCGCGGCTACGAGTTATCCCTGCGTAAAGCAGATGCCGAGATGGTTGAAGTTCAGTAAAAAATGACAGGATGGCTGGACTTTCAGCCCCTGTATTTTTTAAAACGAAAGGTTAGAATTTACTAACCGATAGAATGAGGAGGATTAGAAGCATGGCATATAAAATTGCGCTTGCCGGAAACCCGAACTGTGGTAAAACGACCCTGTTCAATGCGCTGACCGGTTCCAATCAGTTTGTCGGAAACTGGCCGGGCGTTACGGTTGAGAAAAAAGAAGGAAAATTAAAAGGACACAAAGACGTAATCATCATGGACCTTCCTGGTATTTACTCCCTGTCTCCGTACACACTGGAGGAGGTTGTGGCCAGAAACTACCTGATCACCGAGCGTCCCGATGCGATCCTGAATATCGTAGATGGAACGAACCTGGAGCGTAACCTTTACCTTTCCACACAGCTGATGGAGCTTGGCATCCCGGTTGTGATGGCTGTCAACATGATGGATATCGTTGCAAAGAACGGTGATCAGATCAACATCGCATCACTTTCCAAAAACATGGGATGCGAGGCTGTCGAGATTTCCGCTCTGAAGGGAACCGGTATCACAGAGGCTGCAGAGAAGGCGGTCGCTCTTGCACAGAAGAAGGCTGTGGCCGGATTTGTACATAGCTTTGCTCCGGAAGTAGAGAATGTTCTTACGGACATTGAGGCACTGCTTCCTTCCGATATCGCACAGTCCCAGAAAAGATTCTATGCCATCAAGCTTTTCGAACGTGATGACAAGATCGCAGATACCATGAGCAAGGTGCCGGATGTGGAGAGCATCATCAAGGCGGCTGAGGATAAGCTGGACGATGATTCGGAGAGTATCATCACCAACGAGCGTTATGTTTACATTGCATCCATCATTGAGGGCTGCTATGTGAAGAAGAACAAACAGAGCCTTACCATTTCTGATAAGATCGACCGCATTGTAACCAACCGCTGGCTGGCCCTGCCGATCTTTGCAGTTGTGATGTGGTTTGTATATTATATTTCTGTATCCACAGTTGGTGCATTTGTGACTGACTGGACCAATGATGTGCTGTTCGGAGAGATCATCCCTCCGGCAATCGAAGGTTTCCTGGAGAGCATTCACTGCGCAGCATGGCTGCAGGGTCTGATCCTTGACGGTATTGTGGCCGGCGTGGGTGCTGTCCTCGGATTCGTTCCTCAGATGCTCGTACTGTTCATCTTCCTGGCATTCCTGGAGTCCTGCGGATACATGGCTCGTGTTGCATTCATCATGGACCGTATCTTCCGTAAATTTGGTCTTTCCGGTAAGTCCTTCATCCCGATGCTGATCGGTACCGGATGTGGCGTACCAGGTGTCATGGCTTCCCGTACCATTGAGAATGACCGTGACCGGAAGATGACGGTTATGACCACAACCTTTATTCCCTGTGGCGCAAAGCTTCCGATCATCGCTCTGATCGCAGGCGCTATTTTTGACGGTGCTTCCTGGGTGGCTCCGGCAGCTTACTTTATCGGAATTGCAGCAATCATCTGCTCCGGTATTATCTTAAAGAAGACAAAGATGTTCGCCGGGGATCCGGCTCCCTTTGTTATGGAGCTTCCGGCATATCACTGGCCGACAGTCAGCAATGTACTCAGAAGCATGTGGGAGAGAGGCTGGTCATTCATTAAGAAGGCCGGTACTGTGATCCTGCTTTCTACCATTGTTGTGTGGTTTACATCCAGCTTTGGATTTGTAGACGGCCACTTTGGCATGGTTGATGACTTAAGTGATGGTATTCTTTCTTCTATCGGCAAAGCCTTTGCATGGATCTTTGCACCTCTTGGCTGGGGGGACTGGAAGGCTGCTGTTGCGGCGATCACCGGTCTTGTGGCAAAAGAGAACGTCGTAGGTACCTTTGGTATTCTGTATGGCTTTGCTGAGGTATCTGAGGAAGGTGAAGAGATCTGGGGAACACTGGCATCCAGCTTTACCGCCATTTCTGCTATGTCCTTCATGGTATTCAATCTGCTGTGCGCTCCCTGCTTCGCAGCAATGGGTGCCATCAAGCGTGAGATGAACAATGCAAAATGGTTCTGGTTTGCAATCGGCTATCAGTGTGGACTTGCCTATGTTGTTTCCCTGTGTATTTACCAGATTGGCAGTGTTGTGACAGGTGGTGCTTTCGGTATCGGAACCGTAGTGGCGATCCTTCTGGTCGTTGGTTTCCTGTATCTGTTATTCCGTCCTTACAAAGAGAGTGAGACTCTGAAGGTAAAGAAAACAGTGAAAGCATAATCTCTTTGGGAGGTGTGTCTTATCCTTACATTTTTAGGTGCTAATATCGGAACGATCGGGGTTGCTGCAGTTGTCATACTGATAGCTGCCCTGGCCATCCGGAGTATAAGAAATGACAAGAAAAACGGAAAATCCTGCAGCGGCTGCAGCGGTAATTGCGGCAGCTGTGGCGGGGGTTCCTGCGATAGCAGCCATCGATGATATGGGAGGAATGTCCTGTGCAGAAAGAAGAAATTCTCAGAGAAATGAAACGGCGGGGCAAGAGGATCACCGAGCAGCGCAAGATCCTGATGGACATTATTCTGGAGAATCCACACAACTGCTGTAAAGAGATTTACTATGAGGCAGTGAAGAAGGATCCGTCCATCGGCATCGCAACGGTGTACCGGATGATGAATCTGCTGGAAGAGATAGGTGCAGTCAGCCGTTTTTACAGCTATCCCATGTATCAGACCAATGAAGATATGGCTGATGCGGCGGAAGCGGGAATTTCTATCCGCAACGGAAAGGCGATTACGCCGAAGGAACAGGAAATTCTGTATGTCGAGATGAAAGATCTGCTGAAGAAAAAGAGGGCTGCTGCAGAACAATGACCAGTTCGCGGCAACCATTGAGATCCGTGCCTGAAAGGGAACGGAACGGGATTGATTTTTACCCCTGGTTCAGGTATAATTCCTTTGTTTGGTTGTACAGACAGAACAGAAGGGATGAAGGATCATGCGCAGAGATGAAATTCTCATGATATACGGAGAAGATTATCAGACGATGACGAAGCGGCTTCTTTGTGAGGCCGGACTCGATACAATGATCGCTGATAAGGATGCCAGCATCGGGATCAAACCGAATATACTGGGCCCCTATCCGGCAGAGGACGGAGGTACCACGCATCCACAGATCGTTGCGGGAATTATAGAATATCTGAAAGAACATGGGTTTCATAACCTGACGATAGCAGAAGGCTCCTGGGTGGGGGATTACACCCGGGAGGCTTTTTGCGTCTGCGGATATGAGGATCTGGCAAAACAGTATGAGGTGAATTTGCTGGATACCCAGCAGGATACTTTCTATGAACAGGACTGTTGCGGCCTGCCGCTGCATATCTGTGACTGCGTGCGGCAGTTTGATTTTTTGATCAATGTACCGGTATTGAAGGGCCACTGCCAGACGGGCATTACCTGTGCATTGAAAAATATGAAGGGCCTGATCCCCAATGCGGAGAAACGCAGGTTTCACCGGCTGGGGCTTCACAAGCCCATTGCCCATCTGGGGCTGGGCATCCGTCAGGATTTTATCGTGGTGGACAACATCTGCGGGGATCCCAACTTTGAGGACGGGGGCAGTCCCTTCTATATGAATCGGATCTTTGCGGCGGCCGACCCGGTGCTCTGTGATACCTTCGGGGCGCAGGTGATGGGACGGGAACCGGAGGAGGTACCTTACCTTTCCCTGGCGGAAGCGCTGGGCGTGGGAAGTACAGATCTTTCCCGGGCACACATCCGTGCCCTCAACGAGCCGGAGACACTGCCGGTGCTGCCGGACACCAACCGGGTCATGCGGGTGGCCGATAAGGCGGAAGAGGTGGATTCCTGCAGCGCCTGCTATGCCTATCTCATTCCGGCGCTGGACATGCTGGCCCAGGAGGGGCTGCTGGACAAACTCACCGACAAGGTGTGCATCGGCCAGGGCTACCGGGGACAGACCGGGACGCTGGGCGTGGGCAACTGCACCTGCGGCTTCGCCCATCACCTGGAAGGGTGCCCGCCGGTAGAGACGGAGATTTATCAATTCCTGAAAAAATATATAGATACCAGGGGCGAAAGGTCCAAATCCATTTGAACTTGTTCATAAATGGATGAAGGACTTTGAGACCCGCCTCCATATGAGCATAAAAGTGGGATGATAATCCCACGATATGCGAATGTGGAGATGGATTGTGAGAGGGCGAAGCACGGAACAATCCATGGTATCGAAATTATGTACGAGCAATCCAAAGAACTTCTTTAGAAATTCTTTGGATTTTTCTATATTCGTTTTTACGATTTAGACGTTATACTGGCCTTGTTCAGGAAAAAGATGACCGGACAAACGTATGCAGAAGCTTCCGGGCATGCTATAATAAGCAGGATTGAACAGCAGAGGGGAGAACAAAAATGGATGCATACAATGTTTGTGTGGTAGAGGATGACCAGGAGATCCGGGACGGCATCGGCATTTACCTTGTCAGTCAGGGATATCACGTATTTAAGGCGGCCAACGGTCAGGAAGGGCTGGATATTATAAGTAAGGAAGAAATTCATCTGGCCATCGTGGATGTGATGATGCCGGTGATGGACGGCATCACCATGGTGATGAAGCTGCGGGAGAAATATGATTTTCCGGTGATCATGCTTTCGGCCAAATCAGAGGAGGTCGATAAGATCATGGGGCTGAATATGGGGGCGGACGATTACGTGACCAAGCCTTTTACGCCATTGGAGCTTCTGGCCCGGGTGAATTCTCAGCTGCGGCGCTACAAGCGGTTTCTGGAAATGGTGAAGGGAAAGACGGAGGTGGCCAATGAACATGTGTACACCATTGGCGGTCTGGAACTCAACGAGGAAACGGTGGAGCTGAAGGTGGATGGCCAGCCGGTGAAAATGACGCCTATGGAGTTCAAAATTTTACTGCTTCTCATGAAAAATCCTGGACGGGTGTTTTCGGCAGATGAGATCTATGAAAGAATCTGGAACGAGCGTGCTGTGAACACCGACACGATCATGGTTCATGTGCGGAATATCCGGGAAAAGATCGAGATCAATCCGCGGGAGCCCAAATATTTAAAGGTGGTGTGGGGGAGTTGGATACAAGATGGAAAAACAGCCCTGAGAAGGGAAAAAAGGGAATGCTCTATGCGCTGCTGGCGGCGCTGGTTCCGGCGGTGGTGATGCTGTGCTTTTACCCGTATTTTGCCAAACACAGAGGCGATGTCGGCTCGATGGCTGCCGTGACAGATACGGCGGTTTCCCGGGATGAGGATGGCTATGAGATATCGTCTGAGGACACTGGCTACATATATGACAGCGGTTATGTGTTATACGAAGACCTGCAGAAGAAAAAAGACAGCACACTGACGGAGTCGGATATTTTTCTTCCGGGGAAGGATCTGGCCTCCATGGATGAGGTGGCTGGAAATGCGTGCTACAGCGCTCTGAAAAATGTGCTGATCAATATGGAAAACAGCTACAGCAACCTGAGTGCCAATGTGGACTATCTGGCCATGGATACGGCCACTGGCCAGGTGGTGAGCAATGTGGCAGAGCACCGGGATGTGCTGAAAAATTATGTGGATGAGACGAAGCGGACAGAAAGCCAGATGACGGAGCTTGCCTCCCTGTACAGCGGCTGGATCTGTCTGGACTACAGCGATACCGGCGATGTGACGGTGTCCGGAAGTGCAGGGGTGTCCACGAAGAGCTTTTACCGGGAGTTCCAGGATCTGGCCCACGCCGGACGGTTTGACCGGATGATCAATGATTTTCTGGAAAATACAGATGTGACGGAGCTTTCCGTGCAGTATCCGGTGAATATGCGGGTGTTTTACGGATTTAATACCCTGTCGGCGGATGCAGCGTGGGACACTTATGTGACCATGTATAACAGCTATTCCTCCGGGATTTTCCCGATGCTTTATGTCCTGCTTCTGGCGGGGGTGGCCGTGGCGGCTGTGCTCTTTATGCGCAGGGAAACCTATGCATTTCACAACCACTGGCTCTTTCATCTGCCGTTGGAGGTGTCCTTTGCCGGGCTGTGTATCTGTATCAGCCTGTACGAAGGTATGCTGGATATGATGATCTCCTATCTGGAGGGCAGCTGGAGCAACATCGATATGCTGACGGGCGGCGCCATCAACTTTTTGTGCTGGGTGCTGGTGTTTGGCACCTGGTTTGTCAGCGCATCCTGCATCGTGCCTGTGGGCAGCCTGGGGCCGGTGGCTTATGTGAAAAAATACAGCCTCATTTACCGGTTTTTCCCCTTTATCAAGCGGCAGGGAAAACGGTTTGCTGCTTATGTGACGGATGTGGATCTGACGGAAAACATGAGTCGCTCGATCTGGAAAATCGTGCTGGTCAACGGCGCAGTGGTGGCTATCTTGTGTACCATGTGGTTTGGCGGCATTTTCGGGGTCGTGATTTATTCTATCTTCCTGTTTTTATGGCTGCGGCGGTATTTTACCGGCATCCGAAAGGATTATCAGGCGGTGCTTGGCTGGGTGCGGGGCATGGCAGCCGGGGACCTGAACCAGGCGCTGTCCCGGGATGTGGGCATCTTTGAACCGCTGCACGAGGAGCTGTCCCATATCCAGCAGGGCTTCCGGCAGGCGGTGGCGGAAGAGGTGAAGAGCCAGAAGATGAAGACGGAGCTCATCACCAACGTGTCCCACGATCTGAAAACGCCGCTGACAGCTATCATTACCTACGTGGATCTGCTGGGGCAGGACAATCTTACCGAGGAGGAGCGCAAGTCCTACGTGGACATTCTGGCGCGGAAATCCCAGCGGCTGAAGGTGCTCATCGAGGATCTGTTTGAGATCAGCAAGGCCACCACCAATAACGTGACCATGAATTTCAACCAGGTGGATATCGTGAACCTGTTGAAGCAGGTGCGTTTTGAGATGGAGGATAAGCTGAACGCCTCCGGCCTGGATTTCCGCTGGTCACTGCCGGAGGAGAAGGTGATCCTGACGCTGGACAGTCAGAAGACTTATCGGGTGTTCTCCAACCTGCTCACCAACATTGTGAAATACGCGCTGCCCCGTTCCCGGGTGTACATTGACCTGAAATGTATGGACGGTGGCCAGGTGGTTGTCACCATGAAAAATATTTCCGCAGCGGAGCTGAACTTCGATCCCCGGGAGATCACCGAGCGGTTCGTCCGGGGCGACCTGTCCCGGAACACCGAGGGCAGCGGTCTGGGTCTGGCCATTGCCTCCAGCTTTGTGGAGCTGCAGGGCGGCACCCTGGATATCGAGATCGACGGCGATCTGTTCAAGGCCATTGTGGTATTTCAGCAGAAAAACCCTTGACAAAACGGTGCGGCAGGCATAAGATAAGAAAGAATCTGATCACAGGAAAGTGTGGTTATACACACGATATTGTGATCTTACACGAGAAAAGCTGTGAAGGAACGAGTAGCATCGGCACGTGCAGACAGAGAGGGAAGACAGTAGCTGGAAGTCATCCCATGTAAGGCCGTTGGGAAGACCAGTCCGAAGCTGCAGCAGGAAGCCGGGAGAGCCGGGGGAAGCGCTGCCGTGGCCCGCGTTAAGGGAAGATTTGAGTAAAAAGACAAGGTGGAACCGTGCATATGCGCCCTTGAACGGATGGAAGCATCCGTTTGAGGGCGCTTTTTGATTACCAGTGTCACAGTCCGGACACTGCGTCATGCTTGCATGTAAGCAGCGGAGGAATCCTCTGGTAATCAATACCTGAGTATAGAATGCATGGCCCTGTTAGAGAAAGGAAAGGAGATTTTTGAAATGAAAGTAACACTGAAAGATGGAAGTGTCCGCGAATATGCTCAGCCCATGGCTGTCATTGATATCGCAAAAGATATCAGCGAAGGACTTGCAAGAAATGTCTGTGCAGCAACCGTAAACGGCGAGGGCGTGGACATCCGTACCGTGATCGACAAGGACAGCACCCTGGTGCTGCATACCTTTGATGACCAGGAGGGAAAGGCTGCATTCTGGCATACCACATCCCACATTTTGGCACAGGCAGTGAAGCGTCTGTTCCCGGAGACGAAGCTGGCCATCGGTCCGTCTATCGCAGAGGGCTTTTACTATGACTTTGACCGTCCGGATTCCTTTACCGCAGATGATCTGACCGCTCTGGAAGCAGAGATGAAGAAGATCGTGAAAGAGAACCTGGCTCTGGAGCGCTTCACCCTGCCGAGAGATGAGGCCATTAAGTTCATGCAGGAGAAGGAGGAGCCTTACAAGGTAGAGCTCATCGAGGATCTGCCGGAGGACGCAGAGATCAGCTTTTACAGACAGGGCGAGTATGTAGATCTGTGTGCAGGCCCGCACCTGATGACCACCAAACCGGTAAAAGCCTTCAAGCTCACCAGCCTGGCAGGTGCTTACTGGAGAGGCAATGAGAAAAACAAGATGCTCACGAGAATTTACGGTATTTCCTATACAAAGGCTTCTGAGCTGGAGGAATACCTGACCCGTATCGAGGAAGCAAAGAAGCGTGACCACAGAAAGCTGGGCAAGGAGCTTGGTATCTTCGCCCTGATGGAGGAGGGCCCGGGCTTCCCGTTCTTCCTTCCCAAGGGCATGGTGCTGAAAAACACCCTGATCGATTACTGGAGAGAGATCCATAACCGGGAGGACTACGTGGAGATTTCCACCCCGATCATGCTGAACCGTCAGCTGTGGGAGACCTCCGGTCACTGGGATCACTACAAAGAAAATATGTACACCACCGTCATCGACGATACCGATTTTGCGGTAAAACCCATGAACTGCCCGGGCGGCATGCTCGTATACAAGTCCCAGCCCCGTTCCTACAGAGATCTGCCGATCCGTATGGGAGAGCTTGGCCTGGTACACCGTCATGAAAAATCCGGTCAGCTCCACGGCCTGATGCGTGTGCGCTGCTTTACCCAGGATGATGCCCATATCTTCATGACCAAAGAGCAGATCACCGATGAGATCAAGGGCGTTGTCCGCCTGATCGACGAGGTTTACAGTCTGTTCGGTTTCAAATATCACGTAGAGCTGTCCACCCGTCCGGAAGACAGCATGGGAAGCGATGAGGACTGGGAGCTGGCTACCGAAGGCCTGCGCCGTGCCCTGGAAGAGATGAACCTTCCTTACGTGGTAAACGAGGGAGACGGTGCCTTCTACGGCCCGAAGATCGACTTCCATCTGCAGGATTCCATCGGCAGAACGTGGCAGTGCGGCACCATCCAGCTGGACTTCCAGCTGCCCCAGCGGTTTGAGGCAGAGTACATGGGTGCTGACGGCCTGAAACACCGCCCGATCATGATCCACCGCGTGGTATTCGGTTCCATCGAGCGTTTCATCGGTATCCTCATCGAGCACTATGCCGGCAAATTCCCGGTATGGCTGGCTCCGGTACAGGCAAAGGTACTGCCGATTTCTGACAAGACCAGCGATTATGCCGAGAAGGTATACCGTACCCTGAAAGTAAACCACATCCGCACAGAGTTCGATACCCGTTCCGAGAAGATCGGTTACAAGATCCGCGAGGCACAGATGGAGAAGGTGCCGTACATGCTTGTTCTTGGAGCAAAAGAGGAAGAGGACAACACCGTATCCGTTCGTCTGCGGGATTCCGGCGAGACACTGACCATGAGCCTGGACGAGTTCATGGCCCGGGTAAAGAAAGAAACAGAAGAGAAGAAGTAAGATGATACCAGTGTACAAAGGTCTGAGCCCGCGCATGCTTGCATGCAGATGGGCGGAAGAACTTGGTGCACGCCCCGACATGAGCATAAAAGGGAAGCGATAGCTTCACGATATGCGAATGATGGAAAAATTGTGAGAGTGCGAAGCACGGAACAATTTGATGGTGTCATGGAGAATGAATTGTAATAAAGTGGCCGTCAGGTACTGCGAATGAGAACAGTGCCTGGCGGCCTTTTGTCTGTATTTTTATGAAGTGATTTTATGATGTAGATGCCGAAGCGGCAGGAGCAGCCTCTTTGTTTTTGCGGCTCCAGTAGAGATAGTACCCCACATTCAGCACAATGCCAACCAGCGTGGAGGTGGGAGCGGAGAGCCCGATTTTCGTCAGGCTGGCATTGGGCTGCATGCTCATGCAATATGCCATGGGCAGACGGATGAGGAGCGTTTGTACCAGTCCCTGGATCATGACCCAAAGCGTCTGGTTGTTGCCGTTGAAATAGCCTACCATGCTGAACAGGATAGCTGTCAGAATGGTTTCCGGTGCGAAGCCTTTCAGATATTCGAAGCCTTTCTGTACCACTTCGGCATCCGGGGAGAAGATACCGGCAAGAACGTCCCCTTTGCACAGCACCAGAACAAAGACGGCACAGCCGAACATCAGTCCCAGCCCAATGCCGGTGAACATGGCTTTTCTGGCTCGTTTCTCATTACCGGCACCTACATTTTGGGCTACAAAGGAAGCCATGGACTGCATAAGGGCGCTGGGGATCAGCATGGCAAAATTGACAATTTTACAGGCGACACCGTATCCGGAAGATGCCGTCAGCCCCAGTCGGTTGACAAAGGCACACAGTGCCAGAAAGGAAAGCTGGGTCAGGAATTCCTGCAGTGCCAGAGGCAGGCCGATGCCGAGAAACTTCCGGCACTGGGGATTCAGGCGGAAATCTTCCCGCCGGATGGTAAAGGGCATCTTCTTTTTGATGAGCAGGCTGATGGCCAGAACGACGCTGATAGCCTGGGCGGCCACTGTGGCGATGGCTGCACCGGCGGCGTCCATGTGAAAGCCTGCCACCAGGAGCAGATCTCCGGCGATGTTGACGATGCAGGCCACCAGCACAAAGAGCAGCGGAGAGCGGCTGTCCCCCAGGCCTCTGAAAATGGCTGCCAGCAGGTTGTAGGCAACGATGAACAAAATGCCGCCGCCGCAGATACGCACGTAGCTGACGGTAAGCTGGATGGCCTCTGCCGGCGCCTGCATGAGAACGGAGATGGGATGGGCAAAGCCCACCAGCAGGACAAACATACCAGCGGAGAGGATGGTGAACACAATGGCAGCGCCGCCCAGCACCGCACCGATCAGCGCCGGTCGTTTTTCACCCAGATAGCGGGCGATGAGCACGGTGACACCCATGGAAAGCTGAGTGACGACAAAGGTCACCAGATTCATCACCTGGCTGCCGGTGGAGACGGCGGAAAGTCCGGCAGTCGATCCGAACTGGCCCACCACCAGCAGATCAACTGCACCGTAGGCCGCCTGCAGCACCAGGGCTCCCAGCACGGGGAGCATGAACATGGATAGCTTTTTCAAAATACTGCCCTGGGTAAAATCGTTATTCAAGGGAGATCCTCCTTTCTGCCATCACCTGATACAGCTTTTCAATGGTGCGGATAGTACAGCTTGCCTCTTCCTGGGAAATGTCTGTCAGCAGCGGAGCCAGCTGGGAAAAGAATCGGTCATTATACGTCTGGGACAGCTTTTTTCCGGCTTCTGTGATGGAAAGATAGGTGATGCGTCCGTCCGCGTCGGAGGTGGTCTTTTTCAGAAAGCCCTTGTCCTCCATTTCCTTCACCGTGCGCGTTACCCCGGGGCGGGGAAGATGCAGCGTGTCGCTGATATCGGATATTTTCACCTTCATGCCGCGGTTTTCCAGTTGTTCGATGATGTCCAGATATTGAATATGGGATGATGAGACACCGTTGGGAAGTGCCGGGAGCAGTTCCCGGACGCGCTTTGCCTGGTAGCAGGCATCCAGCAGTGCCTTGATCGTGGAAATGTCCATTCTGTTGTCCTCCTTAGTTTGACTTAATAATTATCGTAGGTAATTAACTAAGGTAATTATAATTGGAAAAATGCAATAAGTCAAGAGAAAGAAGAAAAAGGAGCTGCGGTTTCATAGATGTTTCCACATCTATTTTACTGCAACTCCTGTTTTGAATCTTGTTATATCAGTAAATGTTACCGCGTCAGCCGACGCAGATCCTCATAAAATTCCGGATAGGAGATATTGACACATTCCGCATCCTGGATCTCGGTCTCTCCGCCGGCAGCCAGGGCAGCAACAGCGAAGGACATGGCGATGCGGTGATCCTTGCGGCTGTCGATGGTGGCACCGTGGAGAGAATGGCCGCCCTCGATGATGAGGCCGTCGTCGGTGGCAGTGACGTGTGCGCCCATCCGGGTCAGGTTGTCTGCCATGGCGTCGATCCGGTTGGATTCTTTGACCTTCAGTTCCTGGGCATCTTTGATGACAGTGGTGCCTTCTGCGAAGCAGGCCAGCACAGCGATGACCGGCAACTCGTCGATGAGCGTCGGGATGAGGTCACCTTCGATGACGGTACCGTGGAGGGAAGAGCTGCGCACCAGCAGGTCTGCGGAGGGCTCTCCGTTGTCAGAGGAAGCGTTCAGAAGCTCAAGCTTGCCGCCCATGGCCTGTACGACCCGGAGAATGCCGTCCCGGGTGGGATTGATGCCCACATTCTTGATGAGGATCTCCGTATTTGGTACGATGAGCCCGGCGACAATGAAATAAGCCGCCGAAGAGATATCTCCGGGCACTTCTACTTTCTGTCCGATGAGATGAGGCTCCGGCTGGATGGTGGCGGTGGTGCCGCTGGTATCCACCTGAGCGCCAAAGTAGTTCAGCATGAGCTCCGAGTGATTCCGGGAAACGGAAGGCTCGGTGACGCTGGTAGGAGCATCCGCATACATGCCCGCCAGCAGGATACAGGACTTCACCTGGGCGGAAGCCACCTTTGAGGTGTAATGGATGCCGTGCAGGGGACGGCCGTTGATGAGAAGGGGGCGCAGCCGTTATCCTGTTGGCTGCGGATATCCGCGCCCATCTGTGTCAGGGGCTCCATGATCCGTTTCATGGGGCGGGTGCGGATGGAATCGTCCCCGTCCAGCACAGAAGAGAAGTGTTGTCCGGCCAGAATACCGGAGATCAGCCGGGTGGTCGTTCCGCTGTTGCCCACATCCAGTGTCAGGGAAGGGGCGGACAGGCCGTGAAGGCCTTTGCCTTCCACGAGCACCCGGTCTCCCTCGTTGCGGATGGCAATGCCCATCCGGCGGAAGCACTCGATGGTAGACAGGCAGTCGGCACCCTGGAGAAAATGAGTGACTTCGGTCAGTCCCTCTCCCAGGGCGCCGAACATCACTGCCCGGTGGGAGATGGATTTGTCTCCCGGGATCATTACTTCTCCGGAAAGTCCGGATGCTTTTGTAATCTTCATATAGCAATACTCCTTTGTCTGGATGTCTGGCGACACCGGGAAGCCGTCAGGCCTCGTACACGATGTAGCGGTATTTTTTCAGCAGAAGCACGGCACCGGCGCAGGCTTCCTGCTCATAAAATTCAATGCGCAGTACCCCTTCCTCAAAGGAACGGTTGTGAATGATGCCGATATTTTTGATGCTGATGCGGTTGGCTGCCAGGATGGTGGCAATGGCTGCGATTCCGCCCGCCTCGTCAATGATATCACAATACAGGGCGAAGGCTTTCTTGATGGGGCCTGCGGAGCTCCCTGGAATGGAATCCCTGTAGTCCCTGGATGTCTCAAACAGATCGTAGATCCCCTGCGTATTGTGTGCATGTATCATTTCTCGGATATTCGTCATGTACCGGATATAGCGATCCAGCATTTCTTCGATGGGGCCGCCGTTTAATGCGCAGATCTGCTGCCACATGACAGGGGAGGAGGAGGCGATTCGGGTGATATCTTTGAAGCCGCCTGCCGCGATGGTCTTCATTTTCTCATCGGGGGAATCGGCATCGCGTACCACGTTCACCAGCCCTGCGGCAATGAGGTGGGGCAGATGGCTGACTGCCGCCACAATGTGATCATGTTCCTCTGCTTTGATGGTGAAGGGAATAGCACCCAGAGAGGCTACCAGCTGTTCCATATCCTCCACCACATCCAGGGGCACATCGGCTTCGGGCGTGAGAATATAGTAAGCATTTTCGATGAGGTGATCGGAGGAATGGCGGTAGCCGCTTTTCTCCGATCCTGCCATAGGGTGGCCACCGATAAAACGGTTGGTAAGCCCAAGCTGCAGTGCCGCCTCGTGGATGGGGGTCTTGACACTTCCTACATCAGTAAGAATGGCGTCAGGCTTTAACACGTCGGCCAGTTGTGCCAGACAGGTGTTGTTGTAATCCACCGGTGTACACAAAAAAACGAGATCACAGGAGGAGAATGCCGGGGCAAAACCGTCTTCCGTACGGTTGCAGGCAGTGGTGATAACGCCCTCGGACAGTGACTGTGTCAGATTGTCCGGGTTCGTATCAAAGGCGGTGATGGCCATATCAGGGTAAAACTTGCGGATGGCCCGGGCAATGGAGCCGCCGATGAGCCCCAGCCCGATAAAACCAATATGATGAAATCTCATTCAAAAGTTCCTTCCTGCCAGTTTTGCGTAAGGGCGCAGCTCCTCGGTCAGAGCGGCGAACTGCTCATGGGTCAGAGACTGGGGGCCGTCGGACAGGGCGCAGGCCGGGTTGTTGTGCACCTCGATCATGAGACCGTCCGCCCCGCAGGCAATGGCTGCCCGGGACAGGGGTGCAATGTAGCTGCGCACACCGGAGGCGTGGCTGGGGTCTACGAGGATGGGCAGGTGGGTTCTGGCCCGGAGTACCGGTACGGCACTGATATCCAGCGTGTTTCTCGTGGATGTCTCAAAGGTACGGATGCCGCGCTCGCACAGCACCACGTTGGGATTGCCCTCTGCCACAATGTATTCTGCCGCGTTGAGCCACTCATCGATGGTGGCGGACATGCCGCGCTTTAACATGACCGGAAGCCCGGACTGGCCGGCTTCTTTTAACAGGTTGAAGTTCTGCATGTTTCTCGTACCGATCTGGATCATGTCCACGTATTTCACAGCGGCGTTGATGGATTCGGTGCCGATGACCTCACAGATGGTGGCAAGACCGGTGATCTCTCCGGCTTCTTTCATGTATTTCAGTCCTTCTTCCTCCAGCCCCTGGAAAGAGTAGGGGGAGGTGCGGGGCTTGTAAGCGCCGCCGCGCAGGATGGTGGCACCGGCTTCCTTCACGGCCATGGCGGTGTTGATGAGCTGGTCTCTGGATTCGATGGCGCAGGGGCCTGCCATGATGGTCAGGGTGTCCGGGCCGATCTCCGTGTTCTTCACCTTGACCCGGGTGGGCTCCGGATGGAATTTCCTGTTCGTCAGCTTGTAGGACTCGGTGACGGCCACGATCTTGTCCACTTCCGGGAAGATCTCCAGATTCTGTCCGGACAGACGGGTCTTGTCGCCCACCACGCCGATGATGGTCACTTCCTCACCGGTGGACAGATGGGCGGACAGGCCTTTGGATTTGACAACATTTACAACCGCATCTACAGATTCTTTCGATGCGTGGGGTTTCATTACAATAATCATAGGTAACTCTCCATTCTTTTTCCGTATTTTCTATTGTATCGTGTAACAGATGCTCTGTCAATTACTATAATGCTTCAACGCGTTGAAGTCAAGAAGAAAAATAAAAAAACAGAGAAAATGAGGAAAAGGTGTGAGAAAATGCCGATAAATCCGGCGGTTTTGTCAAAAGAGACAGAGGAATTCAAAAAAAGAAAAAATAAAGTTGTTATATTTACATAAAATACTTGTAAATTTTCGAAAATTTTAGTAGAATATACACATAGGGTAACGAAATAAATTGCATTGGAGGAATTCATTATGAACACTTACACGACAGACAAGATTCGCAATGTGGTACTTCTGGGACACGGTGGCAGCGGCAAGACCAGCCTGACAGAGGCAATGGCTTACGTGTCCGGTTATATTACAAGATTAGGTAAGGTCACAGATGGCAATACCATCAGTGATTATGATAAAGAAGAGATCAAGAGAAAGTTTTCCATCACCACATCGGTTGTTCCCATTGAGTGGAAGGATTATAAGATCAACATTCTCGATACGCCGGGCTATTTTGATTTTGTGGGTGAGGCTGAGGAAGCTGTGGCAGCTGCGGATGCGGCAGTCATCGTTGTATCCGGTAAGGCCGGCGTGGAAGTGGGCACCGAAAAGGCATGGGAACTGTGTGAGAAATACAAGCTGCCGAGAATGTTCTTTGTATCTGAGATGGATGTGGATCATGCCAGCTTCCGCGCAGTAGTAGAACGTCTGACAGAATTGTACGGCAAGAAGATCGCACCGTTTTATCAGCCCATCCGTGAGAACGAGAAGTTTGTAGGCTATATCAATGTCATGAAAATGGCAGGAAGAAGATTTACCGGAATCGGCACGAGAGAAGAGTGCGACATCCCGGATTATTGCCGTGACAACCTGGATATCTGCCGGGAAGCCATGATGGACGCCGTTGCCGAGACAAGTGAAGAATTTATGGAGCGGTATTTCGCAGGGGATGAGTTCTCTGTCAGCGAGATCCGTGCAGCCATGACCTTTAATGTGAATGATGGCAGTATTGTACCGGTTTCCATGGGATCAAGCACAGAGCTGCGTAATATCCATAATCTGCTGAACGATATCGTAGAGCTGTTCCCCAGTCCGGACAAGAGAGCGTGCGCAGGCGTGAACATGAAGACCAATGAGATTTTCCAGGCAAACTATGATTTCTCCAAGGCAAAATCCGCTTACGTTTTCAAGACCATCGTGGATCCGTTCATCGGCAAATATTCCCTCATGAAGATCTGTTCCGGCGTGATCAAATCTGACGACACGATTTATGACGTGGATAAGGAAAATGAAGAGAAGATCAGCAAGCTTTACATCTTAAGAGGCAACAAACCGGAAGAGGTGAAAGAACTGCATGCAGGCGATATCGGTGCCATTGCCAAGCTGATGGCAGCGAGAACCGGTGACACGCTGGCAACCAAGGCGACCCCGGTGCGCTACGGCAGGACTGAGATCTCCACACCTTATACATACAAGCGTTATACCGCCAAGAATAAGGGAGATGAGGATAAGATTTCCCAGGCGCTGACAAAGATGATGCAAGAGGATCTGACCTTGAAGAGTGTGAACGATTCTGAAAACCGTCAGACGCTCCTCTATGGTATGGGCGATCAGCAGCTGGATGTGGTAGTGAGCAAACTGCTGGAGAAATATAAAGTTGAGATCGAACTGAGCAAGCCGAAGGTGGCATTCCGGGAGACCATCCGCAAAAAAGCAGATGTGGAATACAAGTATAAGAAACAGTCCGGTGGACATGGACAGTATGGTCATGTCAAGATGACCTTCGAGCCCTCCGGTGATCTGGATACGACGTATGTATTCGATCAGATCGTGGTAGGCGGCGCTGTGCCGAAGAACTACTTCCCGGCAGTGGAAAAGGGCGTACAGGAATCTGTGCAGAAGGGACCGCTGGCAGGCTACCCGGTTGTGGGTGTGAAGGCAGTGCTTTATGATGGTTCCTATCATCCGGTAGATTCCTCTGAGATGGCATTCAAGACGGCTGCTTCCCAGGCATTTAAGAAAGGTTTTATGGAAGCATCACCGGTGCTTCTGGAGCCTATTGTATCTCTGAAGGTGACTGTTCCGGACAGCTATACCGGAGACGTTATGGGTGATCTGAACAAGAGACGCGGCCGTGTGCTTGGTATGACCCCGGTGTCAGGCGGCAGGCAGATCGTGGAAGCAGATGTGCCGATGATGGAGTTATACGGATACTGCACAGAGCTTCGTTCCATGACCGGCGGCAGAGGAAGCTATTCCTATGAGTTTGCCCGTTATGAGCAGGCACCTGCGGATGTGCAGCAGAAAGAAATCGATGCGAGAACTGCCGGAGAAGAATAGTTATTAAAAAGTATAAATTATCAACATTGGGCTGAAAATATAGGAGAGGCCGTGTGATCGTCAGGAAGAGACGGTTGCGCGGTCTCTTTTTTGTAAACGGAGATTACTGGATTTGAAAGTAAAAATAATCAAAAATAGTTAAAAATAACCACAAATAGTCAAATTCAACAAAAACAACTGCTTATATTTGTGAATTAGTTTGATTGATTTTGGCTGAGGATGATTATATAATGAAAACAGAATCAAGAGAAGAAAGGAACGAAGCCTTATGATTTATACGGTAACGTTTAATCCGTCCCTGGATTATATCGTGTCAGTGCCGGAGTTTCAGCTGGGGCTGACCAACCGGACGAAGGAAGAGCTTTTGCTTCCGGGTGGAAAAAGGAATCAATGTCTCCACTGTACTGCAGAATCTCGGGATCGAGAATACGGCGCTGGGCTTTATCGCCGGATTTGTGGGAGAGGAGATCCGAAGAGAAGTGGAGGATCTGGGTGTGAATGCGGAATTTATTTCCCTGCCACAGGGAATATCCCGCATCAACCTGAAGCTGCGCTCCGTTGATGGCACGGAGATTAACGGAAACGGCCCGACAATCCCGGCGGCCGCTGTGGAACAGCTTATGGACCGGCTGGAACGGCTGGAGTCGGGCGATACACTTGTACTGGCAGGAAGTATTCCTTCCTCAATGCCGGATGACATCTATCGGCAGATAATGGAACAGCTGGCCGGAAAGGGCGTTTACATTGCTGTGGATGCCACAAAGGATCTGCTTCTCAATGTGCTGGAGCTGCATCCGTTTCTTATTAAGCCCAACAATCATGAGCTGGGTGAGATCTTCGGAGTGGAATTACAGGACAGGGCGTCTGTGGTGCCTTACGCGAAGAAGCTGCAGGAGAAAGGCGCTGTCAATGTGCTGGTGTCCATGGCAGAGAAGGGTGCTGTCCTTCTGGCGGAGGATGGACATATTTATGAGGCAGAGGTGCCCAAAGGTACATTAGTCAACGGCGTAGGCGCCGGAGATTCCATGGTGGCCGGATTTCTAGCCGGATGTATGGAAGGCGGCGGTTATGCACATGCTTTTCGTATGGGACTGGCTGCAGGCAGTGCAAGCGCCTTTTCCGAACGTCTGGCAACAAAAGAAGAGATTGAAAACGTCTATCGCACCTGCGAAGTATGGAGGAAATAATCATGAAGATTACAGAGTTACTGGATAAGAGAAGTATATCGCTGGATGCGGCGCCTGCCAGCAAATCTGAGGCGCTGGATCTGGCGGTGGAGCTGATGGCAGCCGGCGGCAAGCTGTCTGATGTGGAAGCATACCGCAGACAGGTGTATGCACGAGAAGAGGAGAGCACCACCGGCATCGGTGAAGGTATCGCCATCCCGCACGGGAAATGTGATGCGGTAAAGAAGCCCGGCCTGGCAGCCATGGTCATCCGTGACGGCGTGGACTTTGATTCCCTGGACGGTGAGCCGGTGACACTTTTATTCCTTATCGCGGCACCGAACACAAAAGACAATGTACATTTGGATGTGCTGAGCAAGCTTTCTGTGCTCATGATGGATGAGGAGTTTTCTGCGTCCTTAAGAAAAGCCGAAACAGTAGAACAATTTCTTTCGATCATTGATCAGGCTGATGAAGAGCAGGCAGATATCGATGACCGTCTGGCAGCCGGAACAGAGAAAAACGGGAACACTGTGCAGACTGATGAAGCGAGTGGTGTAGCAATGGCAGAGGGCGCGGATGCCCAGGCTCCCAGGCTTCTGGCAGTCACCTCCTGTCCTACCGGTATTGCCCATACCTATATGGCAGCCGAAGGCCTGGAGAAGGCAGCAAGATCCAGGGGCTGGCATATCAAGGTAGAGACAAGAGGATCTGCAGGCGCCAAGAACGTGCTGACAGAGCAGGAAATTGCGGAAGCGGACTGCATCATCGTGGCGGCAGATGCCCAGGTGCCCATGGATCGGTTTGATGGCAAACGGGTCATTGAGTGTCAGGTGTCTGACGGTATCAGCAAGGCAGATGAACTGCTGGAGCAGGCAGCCGCAGGAACAGTGCCGGTATACCACGCGGCCGCAGGCAGCAGCACGGCTTCTGTGCAGAAAAACGGAAAATCCGGCAGCGTAGGGCATCAGATCTATGTGCAGCTGATGAACGGCGTTTCCCATATGCTCCCCTTCGTGGTGGGCGGTGGTATCCTGATTGCCATTGCATTCCTGATCGACGGTTTCAGTGTGGACATGAATGCCCTGCCGCTGGATCAGCGAGCCAACTTTGGTTCCATCACGCCGGTGGCAGCCTGGTGTAAAAATGTGGGTGGCCTGGCCTTCAACTTTATGCTTCCGGTGCTGGCTGGATTTATCGCCATGGCCATCGGTGACCGTCCGGCGCTGGCAGTAGGCTTTGTGGGCGGTATCATTGCCTATCAGGGCAAATCCGGATTCCTGGGAGCGCTGGCGGCAGGTTTCCTGGCAGGTTATGTGATCTTGGGCTTAAGGAAACTGTGCAGCCGTCTGCCGGAAGCCCTGGAAAAAATTGCACCGGTGCTCATTTATCCTGTGGTGGGTGTGCTGGTCATCGGTCTGGCCATGAGCTTTGTGGTGGAGCCTGTGATGGGCACTGTCAATATGGCACTGAACCAGGGATTAAGCAGTATGGGCGGTACCAACAAGGTTATTCTCGGATTCGTACTGGCAGCTATGATGGCTGTTGATATGGGCGGTCCGTTTAATAAGGCAGCTTACGTGTTCGGGACGGCGGCCATTGCATCCGGCAACTACGATGTGATGGCAGCTGTGATGATCGGCGGTATGACCCCGCCTGTTGCCATCGCTCTGGCAACCATGTTATTTAAGAAAAAATTCACGAAAGAGGAGCGGGATGCAGGCCCCACCAACTTCATCATGGGTCTGGCCTTTATTACAGAAGGTGCTATTCCCTTTGCTGCATCCGATCCGGTGCATGTGCTTCCGGCCTGCCTCATCGGTTCCGGTGTGGCCGGTGCCATGAGCATGCTGTTTGACTGCACCCTGATGGCTCCCCACGGTGGTATTTTTGTATTCCCGGTAATGGGCAATCCGCTGTTTTATCTGGTGGCGTTGGTGGTGGGCACAGCCATTTCCACTGTATTGCTGGGGGTTCTCAAGAAGGACGTAGAATCATAAGAAATAAGCAACTATAACAGGTTAGATAAAAATAGATCATCAATTGATCACAATCAGAAGGGAGAAATCATCATGAAAGAATTCAAGTACACAATCACAGATCCGGAAGGCATTCATGCACGTCCGGCAGGTGAGCTGGTAAAGGCAGCCAAACAGTTTGCCAGCACCATCAAGCTGACCAAGGACGGCAAGAGCGGCGACTGCAAGAAGATTTTCACCGTGATGGGCCTGGCCGTAAAATGCGGACAGGAAGTGACAGTCACCATCGAGGGAGAGGATGAGGATGCAGCTTTTGCAGCCATCAGCCAGTTTCTGAAGGACAATATGTAAAAATACGGACGATCACGAGAGTAAATGAGACATGGAGGGAACCATTCATGCAGACCTATCATGGAAAAAGTGTATTTGGCGGTGTCGCCATTGGAAAAATCTGCGTTTATCAGAAAGGGGAACAGACGGTAAAGCGCACCCATATTGCACATACAGAGCAGGAAAAAGCGCGGTTTGACGGGGCTGTGCAGACGGCCATCGCTCAGCTGGGGGAGCTTTATGAGAAAGCGGTGAAAGAAGTGGGCGAGGATCATGCGGCCATTTTCGAGATCCATCAGATGATGCTGGAGGATGACGACTATCTGGATGCGGCCCGTCACATCATTGAGACCCAGCATGTCAATGCGGAGTACGCGGTGGCAGTGACAGGGGATAACTTTGCCCAGATGTTTGCAGCCATGGACGATGAATATATGCGGGGCCGGGCGGCAGATGTGAAGGACATTTCCGAGCGGCTTGTCCGGGTCCTTTCCGGCAGCGCAGGTACCGGCATCCATACGGAAGAGCCGGTGATCATCGTGGCGGATGATCTGGCACCCTCCGAGACGGTGCAGCTGGAGAAAGACAAGGTGCTGGCCTTTGTGACGGTCCATGGCTCTGTCAATTCCCACACGGCCATTCTGGCCCGCACCATGAGCATTCCGGCGCTGATCGGCACCGAACTGCCCCTGGATGAAACGATAGACGGAAAGCTGGCAGTGGTGGACGGCACCGGCGGTGTGCTTTTTGTGGAACCGGACGAAGAAACGCTGGCTGCTATGGATAAAAGACAGCAGGAGGAGCAGGAGAAAAAAGCGCTCTTACAGCAGTTAAAAGGCCGGGAGACAGTGACCCTGGACGGCAAGAAGATCCGTCTCTATGCCAATATCGGCAACAGTAAGGATCTGGCCTCTGTTCTGCAGAATGATGCTGCCGGCATCGGCCTGTTCCGCAGTGAGTTCCTCTATCTGGAAAAAGAAGATTTTCCCACGGAGGAAGAGCAGTTTCAGGTATATAAGAAGGTAGTGGAAACCATGGCCGGCAAGCCGGTGATCATCCGCACACTGGACATCGGTGCGGATAAGCAGTGTGATTATTTTCATCTCAAGAAAGAGGAAAACCCTGCTATGGGCTGCCGGGCCATCCGTATCTGTCTGACAAGACCCGAGATCTTCAAGACCCAGCTGAGGGCATTGTTCCGTGCCAGCGCCTACGGGAACTTAGCCATCATGTATCCCATGATCACCAGTGTGTGGGAGGTGGAAGCCATCCGCAAAATTGTGGAAGAAGTGAAGGCTGAGCTGACGGCGCAGAATGTAACATTTGGCGATCCGAAGCAGGGTATTATGATCGAGACACCGGCAGCTGTCATGGTGAGCCGGGAGCTGGCGAAGCAGGTTGACTTTTTCAGCATCGGCACCAATGATCTGACACAGTATACGCTGGCCGTGGACCGACAGAACACTGAGCTGGACGCCTTTTTTGATTCCCATCACCCGGCAGTGCTGGCCATGATCCACATGGTGGTGGAAAACGCCCACGCCGAGGGTATCTGGGCCGGCATTTGCGGAGAACTGGGCGCGGATACGAGTCTGACCAGGGAATTCTTGTCCATGGGCGTGGACGAGCTGTCCGTGTCCCCGGGACAGATCCTGCCCATTCGGAAGATCATCGTGGAATCAAGCGTGCAGGAAGACTGACAAAAGCAAAAGACCGTCCATCTGCATCATTTGCAAAATCAACGGCGCTTTGGCTGGTTTTTTCGAATCTGATTTGAAAATTTGCATGTACAGTGTTACAATGAAAGAAAATACAGCGGCAGAAAGCAGCTGCGGGCATGTCCGTTCTTCTGTCAGAAGTATACAGGAAGGAAAGCTGACAGCAGGGAAAATGGACAGAAAAAGGGGAAGATGTCATGCTGACGGAAAAAAGATATGAAATGATTTTGGAACTTCTGGATAAAAAACGGAGTGTGACGGTTCCTGAGATCAAAGAGGTGCTGAGGGTGTCAGAATCCACCATCCGCAGAGATCTGACGGCCCTGGACAAGGCTGGGCGGCTGACGAAGGTATTCGGCGGCGCCGTATCCGCAGAGGGTACGTTTACGGGCACGGAACCATCGGTTGCCCAGAAGCTGGAAGTGCAGCAGGAGGAAAAACGGCGGATAGCCCAGTTTGCGGCAGGTCTCATTCAGGCAGACGATTTTATTTATCTGGATGCGGGCACTACCACCGGTTACATTCTGGATTATCTGCCGGTGCACAGCGCCACCTTTGTGACCAACGCAGTATCCCACGCCCGGAAGCTGGCGGCGGCCGGTAACCGGGTCATTCTCATCGGCGGCGAGCTGAAAGGTACTACGGAAGCTGTGGTGGGCAGCCAGGCTATTCTTGCCATTCAGGGCTATCACTTTACGAAGGGTTTTTTTGGTACCAACGGTGTCAGCAAACGCCATGGTTTTACCACACCGGATCCAAGCGAGGCTCTGGTGAAGCAGGCGGCCATGCGGCAGACAGAGAATTGTTACGTGCTGGCGGACAGCCAGAAATTTGGCACCGTCAGCTCCGTGACCTTCGCGCCCTTTGACGGGGCGATGATTCTGACGGAGACAGAAGTTCCGGAAGGCTTTGCCGGGAGCAAAAATGTGCGGATCGTATAACTATAACATAAAAACAAAGGGAGCAACCGGAGGGTAGCGCCAGATAAGAAAACATTGAAAAATCAGTAAAATCAATGTTTTTCATGGTGCAAACACGGTGCGAAGTCGAAACAATCAAATACTGACAGGCTCAAAGGGCGTTGATATGCAAATATCAGCGCCCTTTTCCTGCTCTCACGCCATAGGCAGTCGTTCTATGGCGTTTTTTCATACCCGCACCTGCCCCCGTTTCAAAACTGTATCAATTAGGGTGCGAAAGCCTCTGTTTTTTCCTCTCTGACCGCCGCAAGCAGGCGGGCATGGGTGTTTTCCTATGGATCACATCCGAGAGGCAAAACGGAGACTTTTTTCATCGAGATCAACACTTTTCATTTTCACAGAAAGGAGACACCGGATATGGCAGTTTCCGTATTGAGAAAAACCGTGATTACACGGCCATGTCCAATCATCACCTGCGGAACAGGTGTCTGTCACTGAAAGCGAAGGGACTGCTGTCCATGATGCTTTCTTTGCCAAAGGAATGGAACTATACCACAAGGGGTCTTGCCTCCATCTGCAAAGAAGGTACGGACAGTATCGGTACAGCCCTGAAAGAACTGGAACGAGCCGGATATATCGTCCGCAACCGGCTTCGTGACAGCAAGGGAAAAATCATGGATGTGGAATATGTCATTTATGAAACGCCCCACGCGCCAGAGCCTGATACGAATATGCCGCATGAGGATGAACCGGATATGGATTTCCCGTGTCTGGAAAACCCCACCCAATTAAATAAAGAAGAATCAAGTAACTATCTATCAAAGACAGATTTATCAATTACGGAAGGATCAAGTCCCATCCAATCAAGTCCCCCAACCCCCAGGGAGCGGACCGGACAGGACGGGATGAGAAAGCGGGAAAGTTATCGGGCATTGATCTTGGAGAACATCGAATATGACGTTCTTTCGCAGAACGTCCAGTTGGATAAAGACCGGCTGGACGAGCTGGTGGAGCTCATGGTGGATACCGTCTGTTCCAACCGGGAGATGATCCGTGTCGCCGGGGACGACTACCCTGCGGAGGTCGTCCGGTCACGGTTCCTGAAGCTGAACGCCTCGCACATCGAGTATGTCCTTGACCGGATGCGGGAGAACACCACCTATGTCCGCAACATCAAGAAATATCTGTTGGTGGCGCTGTATAACGCCCCGGTCACGATGGACAGCTATTACACATCCCTTGTCAGCCATGACCTGTACGGCAGCGGAGATCGTAGGTGAACGCCTTGCAGGAAGAAATCACGCAGAAAACTCTTGGGCTTTGTGTGGAGGCCAGCAAAATGACCGCCCAGCTCTTGCAGCAAGCCATGAAGAAGGTGCTGGCAGATATGGAGAATCACAAGAAAAATCCCCCACTCCGGCACGGCAAGCAGACGCTCCGGTAGCTTATGAAGCACAACACCGGCGTTTCCAACATCGAGATCACGGATCAGAATATCCGGGCCTTTTCTTCCACGGCGAAGAAGTACGGCCTGGATTTTGCGTTGAAGAAGGACACTTCCGGCGAGCATACCCGTTACCTGGTGTTCTTCAAGGGCCGGGACGCCGATGTGATTACAGCGGCCTTCCGGGAGTTTTCCGCTAAAAACCTGAGCCGCGAGAAAGCCCCTTCCATCCGGCGCAAGCTGGAAAGGCGCAGGAGCAGTCCAAAACGCAGCACAAGGAGCAGGAGCGCGGCGAAAAGGTCAAGACCAGAGAACGGAGCGTGGAGCGATGAAGGACAAACTCAAAAAATATCTTCTGCCAAACCTGCCGTATCTGTTCTTTGTGTATCTCTTCGATAAGCTCTGCCAGGCGGTGCGGCTGGCGCCGGGGCTTGACGCCTCGGAAAAGCTGCTGCATATCGGGCAGGGCTTTCAGACGGCCTTCGCCAGCTCCGCACCCAGCTTTCACGCGCTGGATATCTGCGTCGGCATCCTCGGCGCAGTCCTCGTCCGGCTGACGGTGTATGTCAAGGGCAAGAATGTGAAGAAATACCGCAAGGGTATTGAATACGGCTCTGCCCGCTGGAGTGCATAATTTTAAGTGTAAATGACACATACATGGACGCACAGGAGGTTATGCACATGATTGATTATAGCAAAATTACAGCCCTTTACTCCCGCCTTTCCGTGGGCGACGAGGACAGGGACGGCGGCGAGAGCAACAGCATACAGAACCAAAAAATATTTTTGGAGAACTATGCCAGAGGGCAGCACCTAACCAATATCCGGCACTACATCGACGATGACGAAAGCGGCAGGTTTTTTGACCGTTCCGCCTACTCCCGCATGATGGACGATGTGGAAAACGGGAAAATCGGTGTCTGCATTATGAAAGACCTTACCCGCTGGGGGCGTGACTATCTCCAAGTCGGCAACGCGATGGAGATATTCAGACGGAACAATGTGCGCTTTATCGCGGTCAACAACGGGATAGACAGCGAGAAGCCCGACACATTGGAGTTTGCGCCCTTTATCAATATCATGTCGGAGTGGTACGCAAAGGACATCAGCAAGAAAGTGAAAACGGGCATTAAGACCAAAGGCATGAGTGGAAAGCCGATTGTCACCGAAGCCCCTTACGGCTATGTCAAAGACCCGGACAACAAGGATTTTTGGATAATCGACGAAGAAGCCGCCGAGGTTGTACGCCTTATTTTCCGCCTGTTTATCGGTGGGAAGAACCGCAACCAAATCGCCGTATATCTGACACAGGAGCAAATCCCTACCCCCACTTTCTACATGAAAGACCGCGGGCGGGGAACCTGTAAAAATAAGACACTCAACGAGGATAACCGCTGCAAGTGGAACAAAGCCACCTTGACCAATATCCTCACACGGCAGGAGTATTGCGGCGATGTAGTCAACTTCAAGACTACAAAGCATTTCCGGGATAAACATAACCACTATGTAGACCGGAGCCAATGGCACATCACAGAAAATGTGCATGAGCCGATTATCAGCCGCAGCGATTTTGAAACCGTACAGCGGATTTTGGAAAACGCACCCGTCAGACGCCCCAACGGGGACGGGGAAATCCACCCTCTGTCCGGCTTACTTTTCTGTAAGGACTGCGGCGCAAAAATGCACATTCGTATTGATTACCGGAACGGCGGCAAGCGGCACGTTGCTTTTTGCAGCGAGTACCACAAGGGAAAAGCCAAAAACCCCAAATGCAATTCCCCGCACATCATGGACGCGGACTTGCTCATGCAGACCATCGCGGAAGTGCTGAAGAAAATCGAGGACTATTCTATCAGCAACCGGGCGGAGTTTGAAGCCTTAGTGAAAAAGAACCTTGCCATGCAACAGACCGACCAGACTAAAAAGCAACAGAAGCGTATTCCGCAAATCACGACGCGCCTTGAACAGATTGACAAGGTGCTGAATAAGCTCTACGAGGACAACGCCCTCGGCACGATCTCACAAGACCGCTATGAGCAGATGTCGCAGAAGTATTCGGAAGAATACTACGCGCTGAAAGCGGAGCTTGCCACGCTCCAAGAGCAGCTATCCGCTTATGAGAACGCGGGAGGACGGGCGCAGAAGTTTTTGAAGCTGACGGAACGCCATGCCGCCTTTACCGACCTTACCCCCGCCATTCTCAACGAGTTTATCAGCCGGATTGAAGTGCATGAGCGCGACCAGAAAAGGGCGAGATACGCAATCCAGCACATCAGCATATATTTCAATTACATCGGCAAGTTTGAGAATGAAGTGACACAGCTTGCAGAACCGACCGAGCAGGAAATCCGGCAAATGCGGGAGGAAATCGAAGAAGCCAAAAAGGAAAAGAGCCGCGCCTACCACCGGCAGTATTCAAGGGAATACCGGGCGAGAAATCTTGAAAAGCAACGGGAGTATGACCGCATGAAAGCGCGGGAATACCGGGCAAGGAGAAAGGCGCAGGCAGCCGCCGCACAGCCCACACAGTAAAACAGAATAACCGTCAACCAAGAGGGATTTTCCGAACTACGGGAAATCCCTCTTTTGCGCCCAAAGAAAGGAGCCGCCTATGGCAGAACAGACCCCCGACAGTATCATCACGACCCAAAGGAACGGGCAGACCATTGTTGCGGAGTTATTTTTCAATCACAGCAGCACAGAAACATTCCGCGATAAGCTGCTCAAACTGGTGCTTGCCGACAGTTCGCGTTTATCCGCGTCTGACGGTCAAGAGCCGGAAAAAACAGAAATCTTGCGATAACAGCCGCCCTGACGATACACTCCCCGTCCGGGCGGTTTCTATTTGAAAACCCTCATTTTCCCCAAGTCAAGAGCCAGGAAAAACACCCGAAAAATGCCACTCTTGCACGACAGAGGGCAGAAAGGAGCTTGTATGAGAACAGGGCTGACAAAGAGCCAGAAAGTCACGGAAATCTGCTTCGACGAGAAAGAGCCGCTGATCCATATCCGCACCCACAACACCGACTTAAAGAAGCGGCTTGCCGCCTACGCCGGACAGCACCCCGACCAGTGCCGCCAGACCGACGCAGACCCCGAAACAGGCTGCATGGAGTTTGAGATTGCAAAGGGGCGTTTCTCTTTCCGTCTGACCGCACCGTACAGCGAAGAACGCCGACAAGCGGCAAGCAAGGCGGCAAAGACCAATTCCGTCAACTCGTCACACAATATTCAAAAAATATGCTATAATTTTTTTGAAAAGTGCAACCAATGCCCCTCAAAAAGTGCTTATAAGGGTGAAAGGCCTTTTAATACAGAGGAAAGGAGATGAAGGCTTTGGAAGATGTGAGAATTATTGACCTGTTTTTTGAACGAGATGAAACAGCAATCCGATACGTTTCCGAGAAATATGGAAACCGTCTGCGCTCGCTATCCCACAGCATTGTGAAAGATATGCAGACAGCCGAGGAATGTGAAAATGATACTTATGTGGAGGCGTGGAACTCTATTCCACCGCACAGTCCAAAAGAATACCTGTATGCTTTTTTGGCAAGGATAACCCGCCATGTTTCATTGAACTGTTGCCGTGAACGTAGCCGTTTGAAACGAAGTGCGTACATCTGCGAGTTGAGTTCTGAAATGGAGCAATGTATTCCATCTCCCGATGACTGTGAGTGTCGGATTGATGATTTGGTTTTTGCGGATGTAATCAACAAATTTCTTGCTTCGCAGAACACCGAAAAACGCAATATCTTTTTGCGCCGCTATTGGTACATGGATTCCATAGCCGACATTTCCAAACGCTATGGTTATTCCGAAAGCAAAGTAAAAGCTACACTATTTCGGAGCCGCAACCAGCTTCGAGAACATCTTGAAAAGGAGGGTTATATTCTATGAAAGGGAATGAATTTTTAGATAAAATGGAGCTTGTCGATGCCGCTTTTATTGAAGATGCAGATAAGCTGCCTGCAAAGAAAAAAGCCTGTTTGGGTGAAGTGGGGTGCTGTGGCAGCTTGCGTCTGTTTAGTAGCAGTTGGCGTATTTGGAGCAATGAGTGGCGGCCTTTTCGGTACGACCAACGAAGTACCGCCTGTTGTACCGGTAGATGAAGAAGCAGAAGCATTTGGATTTACTCTTACAGATAATGAACGGGCGGTTTACTTCCCGATTAGTTTTGACGAGCGTCGCACCTACGGTCTTGTTGATGTAGATGCGATTGGTCTGACCAAAGAAAACACTTATAAAATCACAGAACATGACCTTGGTGAGTTAATGGGTATTGTGAACGCTTGTGGCGATGAAGCCCTCGTGGGCTGTAAGGTGTATCATTTCGCAAAATACCCGGAGTTTGATTCCATCTGTATCGTGGAGACACCGAGCGGTTATGCGTTCTATACGACTGAATGGCTGAATATCGAAGTGTCTATTGGACAAAGTTCTGACTTGCTGTTGGATGCCTATGACCTGCCGGAGTCGCTGCAAAAGATGGAAGTCTTGTCACACGATTTTACCTATTTGTTTACCGTTGAAGATGATGCTATTTGTAATGATATCCTTAAAATGCTTGAAGGTAGAGAGAATAGCGGACTTGAAGCAAATGAGCAACGGTTTGCACAGGCGTGGTACAATGCCTTTGGCAATGACGATGTCTATTATAGTGAAGAAGATGGATATGTTCGTTTTAAGGAAGTGCAATCCAATACGCAAGACAACACTATCACTTATACCGATGAAGAAGGGAATACAGTAGTGCAGAACGCATCTCCACCTGATAGCACCCTTTATGACCAAGCGCACAATCTTTGGTCAAATGGCGAAAGACTAATCCGCATTACTACAAATCGGGGTTTCCAATTTGAGATTGATTACTTCCCTTCCATCAACACTTTTATTTGGGGCGACGGATATTTTGAAATATCCAACGAAGATGCGGTAGCTCTGAATACGCTTTTACGAATTGAGTAATTCGATTTTAGAGGTAGGACTTCCGACAAAACACAGAAAAAATAGACAAGAGCAGCCATTTGAAAGTGGCTGCTCTTGTCTATTCCCTAAAAAGAAAAAGGAGGATTATCCCATGCCGAAAAAACAACCGACTACCATCGAGGAATGTAATGCCGAACTGGAACGCACACAGAAGCTATTACAGCAGTACGAAAACCGAAATAAGATGCTCAACCGCAAGCTGTCCGCCGAGAAACGCAAGGAGCGCAATCACCGTATTTTCCTGTTTGGCGGCTTTATGGAAAGCATCGTGCCGGAGCTGAAAACCATGACGGAGGACGAAGGCAAGGACTTCTTGTATCACATCGCAAAGAGTATGGAAGCACAGGAGTATTTGAAAAAACGCGCCGAGGGGATGGAAGCCGGATAATACCCTTGGTAACAAGGGCGCACTTATACACCCTTGCGGGCGTGTGCGCTCTGCCGAGGGCTTATCTCCGCACAGGGAACTTTCCCCGCGCTCCGATATGGCGGCTTTGCCGCAACAAGGGGCTGCACCCCTTGCGCCGCTTCGCGGCTATCCCTGCACACCCACAAAAACAGTACACCCGCCTTTGGCGTCTGTACCATTTTTGCGGGTTTTATTATCCTATCCGGGAGGTGATACCCATAGCCATTTACCATTGGAACATCGGCATTGTGAGCCGAGGAAAAGGCAAATCAGCCGTTGCCGCAGCCGCCTACCGAAGCGGCGAAAAGCTGACAAACGAATGGGACGGAATGACCCATGACTACACTCGCAAAGGCGGCGTTGTCCATACAGAAATCATGCTGCCGCCCCATGCCCCGCCCTCTTTCTCTGACCGTTCAGCCTTGTGGAACAGCGTGGAGCTTTACGAGAAAGCCGGGAACGCCCAGCTTGCCAGAGAGATTGACGCGGCACTCCCCATTGAGTTATCCAGAGAGGAACAGATCCGGCTTGTCCGGGAATACTGTTCCTCTCAATTTGTTTCCAGAGGAATGTGCGTGGATTATGCCATTCACGACACCGACAGCGGCAACCCCCATTGCCATATCATGCTTACCATGCGCCCCCTTGACGAGCGTGGCACATGGGCAGCGAAATCCAAAAAGGAATATGACCTTGACGAAAACGGCGAGCGTATCCGCTTGCCAAGCGGCAGATACAAGACGCATAAGGTTGACCTCACGGGCTGGAACAGCCAAGAGAATGCGCTTGTTTGGCGCAAGGCATGGGCTGATATTTCAAACGACTATCTTGAGCGTGCCGGAAGCCCGGAGCGTATCGACCACCGCAGTAACGCCGAGCGCGGCATTGACGAGATACCCACCGTCCATATGGGCGTAGCCGCCTGTCAAATGGAGAAGAAAGGTGTAGCCACCGAGAAAGGCGAACTGAACCGAAATATCCAAAAAGGCAAACCGCCTTATCCGGGAAATCCGGGCGCAGATTGGGAAGCTCAAAGAATGGATTGCCGACCTGTTCAAAGCGCGGGAAACCGCCCCAGAACAGCCGCCGCAATCTCCCAACCTTGCAAATCTGTTGATGAAGTATTTGAGCGTTCAGAGAGAAAAGAGCCGGAAGTATTCGCAGCGTTGGCAACAACAGCACACAGCCGATGAACTGAAAACCATAGCGGCAGCGGTCAACTATCTTTCCGAGCATGGTATCTCTAATCTTGACGAGCTGGACGCTTCTCTTTCCTCTGTCAGTGATAAAGCCTATTCAATCCGGGAGGGAATGAAAACCGCCGAGCAGCGCATGAAAGAACTGCAAAAACTCATGGAGTACGGCGAGAATTATTTGCAGTACAAGCCCATTCATGCCGAACTGAAAAAGTTGAAAAATGGCTGGACGAACAAACGGGATAAGTATGAGGAAGCCCACCGCGCCGAGCTGACCCTATGGGACGCGGCAAACCGCTATCTCCATGCCCATTTGCCGGAGGGCGTGAAAACCCTGCCGATCTCCGCGTGGGAGAAAGAATATACCGCCCTCAAAGCACAGCGGGAAGCGGAATATGACACGCTGAAAGATACCCGCGCTGAGGTTGCCGAGCTTCAAAAAATCCGCAGGTGCGTGGATGTTGCACTCCGCGCCGACCAGCCGGAGCAGACGCAGAGCCGCACCAAGCGACACGAACAGGAGCGATAAGAAAAAAAAGGACGGGCAAGCCATTTTGCTTGTCCGCCCTAAATGCTTTCTGATAAACTGTTAAGGAAACAATCGGAGTTGGTGTAAACGAAAAAGCAGCCTTGAGTTCTGATAAAAACTGCCCTTTCGTTTACATCAATTTCGATTTTACCTTGGTGAACAAAGTCGCGTCCCTTTAGCCGATAGCTATGGGGATTCAATCGTTGCTCTTTTCCTTAAGTTTATCATACTGGGTGTTTTGGTAAAAGTTTTTTTATTCAAGAAATCAATTTCAGGCATGACAAACAAACCTCCTATGCGGAAGCCATTTATTCTATGCAATTGTAGATTTTAACATCTCATATGTGCATGAAAAGAAGAACTGTATTTATCTTTGCGGGGTGATACCATATTCCCTCCGCAAGAAGAACATTTGCATACATCAATGTGATACAAAACCTTTATCATTTCTACTGCATTTAGATTTTTTAATGTAGAAATGTATTTCTTGCATCCAAGCAGGTTTCTGCAGAGAGTTATCTTTTTTCTCTTGTTTCTACATGATAGCAGACCATAGTGCCGGATTCTGACAAATCGTTTGGGTGGAACATGCATCATGAATCGACGGATGAATTCTTCTCCTGAAATTGTTTTCTCTTTCCAGTGGCCTTCGTTTTTATAGTCTTTTACTGCATATGTAACTGTCGTATCCGTCATGGATTTGATTCGATGATTACTGATTGCTATCCTGTGGGTATATTTTCCAAGATAATTGATAACCGACTGTGCACCATTGAAAGTTTCTTTACAGTAAGTGACCCAGTTCTTTTCATAACACTTATCAAGAAGTTCTTTAAAACGATAGCTGTTCTGATATTTCTCTGCTGTACCATGAAATTTAAGCTTAGAATCATTCCACAGGCTTTTTAACTCATCCAGATATTTTCCACGGAACACTTTTGAGATGACACCATATGGGAGAAAAAAATTTCCACCTGTGTCTTTCCATTTATTTTCATCATCAAGCCCACCTCCAAGAACAATGGTATGAATATGAGGATGATAATTCATTGCAGAGCCCCAGGTATGAAGAATGCAGATATACCCTATATCAGCTCCCAGATACTTTGCATCTTTTGACAATTCATTCAATGTGGCTGAAGCAGCATGATACAGTGCATCATATAACAGCTTCTGGTTGCTGTAAATAATGGAATTCAATTCCTCAGGAACTGTGAATACTACATGATAATAGGGTGCATCCAATACGTTCTCTTTTTGTGCATCAATCCATTTCTCTTTCGGAAACTCCTGGCACATGGGACAGCATCTGCTTCTGCAGGAGTTGTTGTGAACACTGATACATCCGCAGTCCTCACAAACACTGATATTTACACCAAAAACTCCTGTTTTACAGTTTCTGATGTGATAAGCCGTTTTTCTGTGATGAGCAGGAGGGTTACTCCTCTTTTCATAGGAAGGATAGAACCGTTCAAATACATCCTGTATCGTACATGATTTATCCATAATCATTCACCACCCATCTCATCAAATGGGCTTTTAATACCAAGCAGAGTTTTATTGCTTACATGCAGATAAATCTCTGTTGATTTTGGATCACGATGTCCCAAAAGAGCCTGAATATATTTTATATCGCAGCCTGACTCAAACAGATGACTTGCAAAACTATGACGCAAACAATGTGTGGAGACGTGTTTTTGAATGCCTGCTCTTTCGGCGCTTTCACGAAAAAATTGAATGACACTATCTTTTGTAAGATAATCCCCTGTCCATGAACTTGGGAACAGAATCCCTCTTGGCCTGCCACATTGAAACCAGTATTCTGTCAATATTTCAAGCGTCCGGTCTGCAAGCAAAGTATAACGGTCAGATCGGCTTTTTCCATCGCGGATGTGTATGGTTTTGTTCGTGCGTGAAATATCATCATAATGAAGGTGTGTGACTTCTGAAACACGAAGTCCACCTGAATACATAGTAGCGATCATAGCTTTATGCTTCAGATTTGGTGTAGCATCAAGAATAGCTGATATTTCTGCTTTTGTAAGCACCGCTGGTAACTTTCTGTCCCTTTTCATACGAGGTATGTCATCATCATCCCAATTCATCTTCAATACTTTTTTGTAAAAGAAGCGGATTCCTGAATGGTAGTGATTGTATGTTTCTGGTGAAATCCCGGAAAGTTTCTTTTCAGTTAGGAATGTATCAACATCGTCAGTTGTTAATGCATCTATATCCTTGGCTGTGTGGTTCAAAAAATGAGCAACACTGGTACAGTATGCATGAATTGTGGAATCCTTGAGATTCCGTTTATTCGCAGCAGATCTAATCTGATTAAAAATTTCTTCGTACATAATAAAATCCTCCATGTAAAGTAAATCGTAAATGTATAAACACTGCTTACATGGAGGAGCATTAGCATAATAAAACTGCTTGCCAGAAAGGCAGCTCAATGGTATTCTTATCATAGGCAGTGGGGATGTCGATCCTGTTTGATTGTTGGTTGTGGTGACTTAACAATACTACTTGTAGGACTTGGTTTCCACTGCTTTTTATTAAAGTGTAAAGAAAAACTGCGCCATAGCCTTGGCAGGCCATCGCGCAGCGATTTTGTTCAACTGGAATTTGTCTATTCGTTTGTTTCTCTATAAACTGTCATTCCGAGTATTTTGATTTCGAATCCATCAATATATGGTTTTACACCATCTACTTCTGGTGCAAGTTGGTGTATTTTTGTAACTTCATACACTAATGCTTTATACCTAACACTTCCACCATCTTTTAAGTTCATACGAACAGGGGTTAATAGGATTACTAAAACAGCTATAATTGCAATTACCACAAAGAATTTCTTTTTCATACAATCACACTCCTTTGCCAAATCCCGATTTGTCGATTTCATTATACTCAAAACCTATGAACAATTCAACCACAGAAAGCGAGGTATCAACCATGTATTACACCCAAGAACAAATAGACCGCGCCAACCAAGCCGACCTTGTTTCTTTCCTGCAATCACAGGGCGAGCAGCTTACCCGCGCCGGAAACGAATACCGCTGGAAGCGGCACGACAGCTTGACCGTCCGGGGAAACAAATGGTATCGCCACAGCCAGAGCAAAGGCGGCGGCCCGGTGGATTTTGTTATGGAGTTTTACGGCAAGAGCTTCCTTGAAGCCGTTGAACTTCTTACAGGAGAGAAAGGCGCAGCACCGCCAGACCGCCCTTGCCCCACGCCCCTCTCTGACTTCCGCTTACCGCCCCGCAGCCCCGACAACAAAACAGCGAGGGAATACCTCACAGCCGCCCGGCACATTGATGAAGATGTGTCGGGCTTTTTCTTTTCCAACGGGGATATTTACGAGGAAGCCGCCCACCACAACGCCGTATTTGTCGGGCGCGACGAAAGCGGCATACCGAGGTACGCCCACCAACGAGGAACAACGGGCAGCTTCCGGCTTGATGTGAAAGGCAGCGACAAAGCCTTTAATTTCTCCTATCGGGGCGAGGGCGAAAGGCTTTTTGTCTTTGAAGCCCCGATAGATTTACTTTCTTTCCTCTGCCTGTTCAAAAAGGATTGGCAGAAGCAAAGCTACCTGTCATTGGGCGGCGTGGGCGAGAAAGCTCTTTTTCGTTTCCTTTCTGACCGTCCGAACATCAAGACCGTTTACCTCTGCCTTGACAGCGACGAAGCCGGAAACGACGCTTGCAGCCGCCTTGCGGAGCTTGTGCCGGAGGGCTTGACCGTCCACCGCCTTGTGCCGCTTTACAAGGACTGGAACGAGGTATTGCAGCACCGGGCAGAAATCACAGACGGGAAGTATATCCGGGAAGCGATTTACGGCGTGAAAGAGCCAACCCAGGAGGAAACCGTTGAGATTATCCGCATGAGCGAGGTTGACACACAGACCGTTGAATGGCTATGGGAGCCGTATATCCCCTTTGGGAAAGTAACCATAGTACAGGGCAACCCCGGTGAGGGAAAGACCACCTTTGCCCTACGCCTTGCCGCCGCCTGCACCACCGGGGGAACGCTTCCGGGCATGAAGCCCATGCAGCCCTTTCAAGTGATTTACCAGACCGCCGAGGACGGTTTAGGCGATACCGTCAAGCCTCGATTGATAGAAGCCGCCGCCGACCTTGACCGGGTGCTTGTGATTGATGAAGCCAAGCGGGAGCTTACCCTGTCCGATGAGCGCATAGAGAAAGCAATCACGCAGAACGGGGCGCGGCTGATTATCCTTGACCCCATACAGGCGTACATGGGCGACAAAGCCGACATGAACAAAGCTAACGAAGTGCGCCCTATCTTCCGCCGCCTTGCCGAAGTCGCGGAACGTACCGGTTGCGCCGTTATCCTTATCGGACACCTGAACAAAGCTGCCGGAGGGCAGAGCGCATACCGGGGCTTAGGTTCTATCGACTTCCGTGCCGCAGCAAGGAGCGTCCTGCTGATCGGGCGCGTGAAGCGAGAACCGAATGTGCGCGTTATCGTCCATGACAAATCTTCCCTTGCGCCGGAGGGAAAGCCCGTTGCCTTTTGCCTTGACCCGGAAACGGGCTTTTCGTGGATAGGCGAATACGATATAACCGCCGACGAGCTGCTGTCCGGCGCGGGCGGCAACACCGCCACCAAAACCGAGCAAGCGGAAAGGCTGATACTTGAACTGCTTGCAGATGGGAAAGAGCTTGCAAGCGAGGACATTGTAAAAGCCGCAGCCGAAGCCGGAATATCCGAAAGGACAGTACAGAACGCCAAGCGCAACATGGGCGGCATTTTAGGCGCAAGGCGTGTCGGCGGTCAATGGTACAACTTCATCAAGAAGAAGCAGCCGCCCGAACCCGCAAGCTGAAAGTGCAAAACGCAGACCCTTTGCACTTTGCACTTTCGCACTTTCACGATAATTTGCGTCAATAACTCAAAAAAGCACTTGACAAAACGCTTCATGCTTCGGAATACCATATTTCAACGGCTGAACAGCTGGCTGGCTTGGCACAGCTGGTCAATGACAAAGCTACACCTGTATTATTTGGAGGAAAAACGATTTACTTAGATAATGACCTCGACTTATCCGGCACCCAGTGGACCCCCATTGGAAATGGTGACAACTTTGTCAGACATTTTGCTGGTACCTTTGATGGGCAACATCATAAAATCATGAATCTGTACCATCACTATACTGGGGACGAACTTGTTCGAAATGGACTTTTCGGAGTTGTTTCTGACGGTGGTACATTAAAGAATTTACTTGTTATAGACGCTGATATTGCCTCAAATGATGGTTCGTTACTTGCCGGCATTTTGGCAGATTGGGTCAATGGCGGCACCGTTGAAAACTGCTACACAAGCGGAAAAATAGAAAACAATGTTGGCAGCAAGTTCGTTGGTGGGCTGATTGGTCAATGCACTTGGAGTACACAGGTAAAAGGCTGTGGCTCAGACGCCACGGTTATCAGTACAGAGTCCAATGAAGATGATGTTGATACCGTTGGCGGGCTGATTGGTCAGTGGGAAAACTCTGCGGACAGCTCGTCGATTACTGATTGCTGGTTTGGTGGTTCTGTTTCCTGCAATAATATCTATTCAGCTGTAGGTGGTATTCTCGGTGCAAACTTTGAAAACTTCTCTGGGAACAAGCCTGGCGTAATAATCAAAAATTGCATAGTTGCAACAAAAAACATCACTGGCGCTGAGCCTGGCAATATCACTTGGATTACAGCTGTTGTAAATACCCATGTTACCGACTGCATTTGGCCGGATACCCCTCCTGATGGTGTAACGCTTGATGAAGAAACATATCCTGATAATAAAGGCAATTACTTAGCCGTTGCTAAGCTGGTGGTTGATTGGGATGCAGGTACTGCGGGTGCCGACCCGACCTTTGACCAGTCATCGTGCGGCACTGCTGTCTCCAACTTCACCTCCGCAGATGTCCTTGCTGGCTTGCAAACCAATGCCGGTGCGGGCGTTGAATGGGTTGCCGGAATCGGTCATCCAACTTTTGTGTGGGATGACAATAACATCCCCGCTGATTACACAGCTGTCGATGCAGCCATCGCAAGGGCAACGGCTCTTGATAGCAGCCTTTATACAAATTATTCTGCGGTAGAAGATTCCATTAACTCTGTTGACCGAGCAAAAAGTAAAGCCCAGCAAACAGAGGTTGATGCAATGGCGAAGGCTATTGAAGATGCCATTGCTGCCCTGCAATACAAGGATGCCGATTACACAAAGGTAGATGCAGCCATTGCCAAGGCAAATGCACTGAACAAGGATAACTACAAGGACTTCACCGGCGTGGAAGCTGCCGTCAATGCTGTTGTCCGTGACAAGAACATCACTGAACAGAGCGAAGTTGATGCAATGGCGAAAGCTATCGAAGATGCGATTGCTGTCCTGCAATACAAGGACGCCGACTACACCAAGGTTGATGCAGCCATTGCCAAAGCAAATGCACTAAACAAGAATGACTACAAGGATTTCTCCGGTGTGGAAGCTGCTGTCAAGGCTGTTGTCCGTGGTAAAAATATTACGGAGCAATCCGAAGTAGACAAGATGGCAAAGACTATCGAAGATGCGATTGCTGCTCTTGAGAAAAAAATCTGCCAGTACCAAACCGGGAACATCCGATAAGAGTCCGCAGACCGGCGATACAAGCAACCTTGCACTGTGGATTGCCCTGTTGTTCATCAGCGGCGGTGCAGCCATTGGCACAACGGTTGTAAGCAGGAAGAAAAAGTACAACAGATAATTGAATAGCGTTCCCTTGCTCCATCTTCCGAGCAAGACAAACAGCGACTTGTGAATGACGGACGGTAAGGATACCGCCGCCAATATGAAGCCGCTCATATCGAAAGAAAACGCCCAAAATCGCCCCGAAACCATACAGCGGGGTCAGGTTTTGGGCGTTTCTGCGTTTCGGGACCAAATCGGCAATTCGGCAGCGAAAAGGAGGTGCCCGCTATGCCCCGTATGCCGAAATACCTCAAGAGAGAATGGGCGTTCTTTCTTGATGAGCGTGGCAGGAAGAAATACAACGAGCTTTGCAGGAAATGCAAAAGGAGCTGCAAGCAGAGCTTCCGTGCCACCGTTATCCAATGCCCGCACTATCTATCGAAAAGGAGAACAAGACAATGACAGACTATCCAAACAACATTCCCGCAAAGCTGGAAATCATCAAGGCAAGCGAGATTATACCCAAGGAGGTGCGCTGGCTGTGGTATCCGTATATTCCTTTCGGCAAGGTCACACTGCTGCAAGGCGACCCCGGAGACGGCAAGAGTAAGCTGATGCTTTCTCTTGCCGCTTTGCCCTAACAATGAAAGAAACGGCATAGCCGAAGCTATACCGTTTCTCTCTCGCCTTAGAATGTTTTCTTAACTGGATACACCGGAAAGGCTGCTCCTTTTGTTTTGTTGCTTCCTGCTTATTTATCTTTGCATTCCAGAGAATAACCGGATCAGCCGGTTCATCCGTCGGATCTCCTCCGGAGATTTCCCGGTTTTTAATGCTTCAAAGATCACATGAAATTCGGCACTGGAAAAAGCAGTGCCGTTTTGCTTCATCCGGGAAGCGGCATCAAGCAGAAAGGGCAGTGCCTCCTGCATGGATTTTCCTTCCGCCTGCTGATAGAGCTGGATGAGCATCTGCAGTTTTTCCGGTTCGATATCGGCCAGGGCGGGATCATCGAGCCACGGCATCTGAGGTTGGTCCACGGCGTTCACCTCCTTCTGTGATTTCTGGCGGTGCAGCGGAAATGTTCTGCTGCTGTACCGTTTCCGAAAACTGACGGAACAGGTTTTTCTGGTCATCAGAGAGCATGCCGGAGAGCAGCTCCATGGGATCCTGGGCAGAAGAGCGGGATGCATCCGGGGATGGCATCTGAAACATCTGAATGAGCTGCAGCATTTGCATGGCGTTCATCAGACTTTCAATGGAACGGCGCTGCTCCTTGGTACAGTATTCCTTGATGGCGTTCAGCATATGGGCAGGTGTGCGCATGGACGGTTCTATGCTGCAGGCTGCCAGTTCATCCTTCTGCTCCCGGGCCAGCTGGAGGGATTTTCGGAACTCCATGAATTTGGCAAAGGCCAGGAGGGCGGGCTGCTCGCTTAAGTCAAAGAACGGGATGCAGGCTTTGATGGCCTGCAGGCTGTCGTCGCTGACCAGCGCATCCACCGGGGTCATGGCGGGAAAGGTATGTTCAGACATAAGGTCACCTTTTTCTTTTTTCCTATAGTATATGTGCGGGCCGATCCAAAATTTCCTCATATAGTAAAACAGGAGGTGAAAAGCGTGGGAAAGCTGATCATTGACGGCAATGCCGTATATGAAATAGATGAGAATTGTATGCAGAAGAAACAAAGGCGCAGGGAACGGATGAACAGGCAGCCATGGGAGGCTACAGGAGAAGACCGATACCGTTCACAAAGAAAGGACGCCGCAGCAGACATGCAGAAAAAATCCCCCGGCCAGGCGGGGAGCGCGAAAACCGGAGGAAAATAAAGACTGTTTAGTTTTCTTTAAAAGAATACTGATAAATCCGGGACACCTGCCGTAAAACAATGTACGCCAGCGGGATCTCGATGGGAAGCATCAGAATGTTCTTGGGAATTCTGGCTGCCAGGAGCACAGACATGGCCTTGCCGCCGGTGATAGTCAGCCACAGCGTATTCAGACCGATGTTGCAGAACAGGTTAATGCATACCTTAGCGCCGATGATCCGGGGCAGGGTCGGTTTGTTCGGGTACAGCCAGAAGCCCCAGATGAGCCCGGCCACCATGGCGGTCAGGGTGTATCCCGGGAAATAGGCGCCCATGGACATATTTCCGGCAAAATAGCCGAGCACATCGGTGCAGATGCCGCTGAACATGCCTACGGCAGGGCCGAAGAGCATACCGATGGAAGCATTGCACAGAAAACCAAAACCGATCCGCAGATTCGGCGGGATCTTGATGGAGAGTCCCAGAAGATCCAGGGAGACGTTCATGGCAATGAGCAGGGCCGTCACTGCAAGACAGCGGGTTTTGCGGAAGTCATGCATGGAACGGGTAAAAAGACTGACAGTTTTTTCCATAGAAAAAGACACCTCCTATTTTGTTTTCATCTGTTGCTACAGCAATTCAGGAGATGCCCAAACAGTGCAGCAGCGGGATGCGAATTCAGTACCGCAGGATTGGATGTTCCATCCAGTTCCTTTCGTCCGCCGGTCAACTCCCCGTTCCGGCAGCACTTAACGCACTGATATCTACTCTGCTTTTTCTTGCGTGTATCGTAGCACGTGCGGGGGTGGCTGTCAATGTTTTGCACACAGAAATGCGAATCTTTTTTTCATGGAAACCGGGAGCGATTTTCCTATGGAAGGAATTGACTTTACAAAGGGTCATGCTATAATGAAAAAGTTCTATAAAAAACAGCAGAAAGTGTCAGCCGGTGCTGGCGCAAAAGAGGATGATTTCTATGAAAAAACAGGAGAGAAGTCTGACGGAGGGATCCCTCTGGAAGGGCATCTTTTTTTTCAGTGTGCCGCTGATGGCATCCAACGTCATTCAGATTTTATTTAATATGTCAGACCTGGCAGTGGTGGGGCGTTTTGCAGGCGCCGGCCCGCTGGGATCGGTGGGTTCCACCGCTACGCTGGTCACGCTGTTTACCGGATTTCTTATCGGTGTGGGAAGCGGAGTCAATGTCATCACTGCCCAGGCCATGGGAAAAGGACAGGAGGAGGATATCAGCCGTACCGTACATACGGCGCTGCTTCTGTGCCTGATCGTGGGAATTGCGGTTCTGGCTGTGGGAGAGCTGGGAAGCGGCGCGATCCTGCGGCTGCTGCGGACGAAGGAAGAGCTGATGGATGGGGCGCTTCTGTATCTGCGCATCTATTTTCTCGGTATGCCTGCGCTGGCTGTATATAATTTTGGCAACGCTGTGTTCAGTGCCGCAGGGAATACGAGAAAACCGCTGATGTTCCTGTCCTGCTCCGGTGTGCTCAATATCATTCTGAACCTGTTTTTTGTGCTGGTGGTGGGCATGGATGTGGCCGGGGTTGCCATTGCCAGTGTGGCATCCCAGTATGTGTCAGCGGTATGTATCGTACTGGCGCTGGCCCGGACGGATGCAGCGCATGCCCTGCATATACAGCAACTGAAAATAGACAGGAAAAAAGCAAAGCTGCTGTTGACACTGGGACTTCCGGCGGGCATCCAGAATGCGATTTTCCAGATCGCCAATCTGTTCGTCCAGTTTGGCGTGAACACCTTCAGTGCCACAGTGGTGTCCGGCAACGCGGCGGCCCAGAATGCGGACGCGCTGGTGTATGATGTGATGCAGGCCTTTTATGTGGCCTGCGGCAGCTATATCGGCCAGAACTACGGTGCGGGCAACATGGAGCGGGTGAAAAAGACGTATTTCATCAGCACTTTTTATGCCTTTGCCTTTGGCCTTGGCATGGGGCTGACGCTGGTGTTGTTCGGCAGATCGTTCCTGTCGCTGTTTACCGTGGAGGAGGCCGTGAAGGAGGCAGGGCTTTACCGGCTGACGGTCATGGGCCTGTCCTACGGTTTTTCCGCACTGATGGACAACAGCATTTCTGCTTCCCGGGGTCTGGGGCGCGGCCTGGTGCCCACAGTAATCGTGATCATGGGCTCCTGCGTTTTCCGTGTGGCCTGGATTTTTACGGTGTTTGCCTGGTTTGGAACCATTACCTCCCTGTATCTGCTGTACATTTTCTCCTGGACGATCACCGGCATCGCAGAGGCGCTGTATTTCCGGAAGATTTACCGAAGCTGCAGCAGGAGCGTACAGGGGATGCTTTCCTGATAGAAGAAAGAAGGAGTAAACTATGTTTTTCCTGTTATTGTTTGCAATCTGTATGATCGGCTTTATCTGGAAGCTGTTCGTGTTCGGCGTCAGAGCCTCCTGGGGCATCATGAAGCTTCTGTGCACCGTGGTTCTGTTTCCGGTTATTCTCATCGGCATGGTGGTAGGCGGACTGCTGTATGTGGCATTTCCGCTGCTCATTATCGCAGGGGTGATCGTGCTGTTTATTCTCTGACACCGTGTTTTTACAGAAAAAAACTGCCAGCAGCGGGAAACTACTGGCAGGAAAAATAATGATTTTTCAGGGAATTGCTTAGCATCCGCAGCCACAGCCGCCGCCATTTAAGAAGCCGCCGTTATTGCCGCAGCCACCGCAGCAGCACAGAAGCAGGATCAGCAGCAGGCAGCTGTCTCCGCCAAATGCATTGCCGTTGTTGCCGCATCCGCCACAGCAGCATAACAGAAGGATGATCCAGATGATGGAGTTGTTTGAGGTGCCGTCGCACCCGCATCCGCAGTTGGTAGCTGTTAAATCGCTCATAAGAAAGTACCTCCGAATGTTGATTACAGTATAGGATATGCGGCGGTCGCTGTTTTGTCATTGATTTTTGGATCTTATATGGATTTTTCGCCTTTCCGGATCTTGTCTGTCATAGCGGACAGATACGGGCGAACTGATATTTGCGGCCATAGGTACCTGTATGAGTGTTCGGGACTGGTAGGTTCTGCCGTCCACGCGGTAGGAAATGATGGCCCGTTTGCTATAATATAAGGAACATAAAATATTTGTGCATGGAGGGGAAAAAGAATGACAGAACAGATGAAAAAAGAGAAGGCGAGGCGGCTGTTTCTCATTGCCTTTGTTTTATTCACGGTTGCCGTCGGCTTTGGCGGCAGTATCATTTCCAATTATTTCAAGGGTGTCTTCCTGGTGGATTCCGTGCAGAGGGGCCTGCTGGAGATTCCCAGAGAGCTTCCGGGCGTGGTGGGTGTTCTGGTGATCGCAGCACTGTCCGGCTGCGGCAATGTGACCCTGGCCATGATCAGCTTCTGCCTGTACGGGCTGGGAATGTTCGTGCTGGGCGTACTGTCTCCGGGCTATTTGCTCATGCAGCTTTTTGTATTTGTCTATTCGCTGGGCGATCATCTGACCATGCCGATCCGGGATGCGCTCGCCATGGATCTTGCCGATGAGGGGAAGACGGGCACCTTTCTGGGAAAATACCGCGGCTACGCAACGATGGGTTCCATGGCAGCGTCCCTGCTTGTTTTTATCGGTTTCCGGTACGGATTTTTCTGGTTCCGTCCGGGAAAAGGGATCCTGCCGTCCTTTTGCCTGGCATTTGTCATTGCTGCGGTAGCCTTGGTTTTTCTGGTCAGACTGAAACGGGAAATGCCGTCCCTTGATATCCGAAAGCATGATGAGAAGAAAAAAGGGCTGCCGGTGAAGAAAAAGTACATTCCGTACTATGTGGTGACCGGCGTCTACGGTTTCCAGAAGCGGATGCGTCTGGTGTTTGCCCCGTGGATTATCATTGAACTCCTGGAGATGGGAGCTGATACGGTGGCACTTCTCGGGATTGTGGCACATTTTTGCAGCAGCATCGTGGCGCCGCAGATCGGAAAATTCCTGGATCGGTACGGTGTGAAAAAGGGCCTGGTGCTGGAAAGTGTTTCCATCGGCGCCATCTTTTTATATGCGGCATGGGCGGTGCACGGGATCACAACCGGCCGGTTTACGGGAACGACGGAGCTGCTCTTTGCGTTTACCGCCTATATTTTTATCATGATCGCAGATCATTTCAACGCCGTCCATGTGATGCTGATGAAAAAGCTCAGTGATTCCCCGGCAGATGTGATGGAAAATCTGTCCTTCGGCCTCAGCGTGGATCATGTGCTGGCAGTGACCGTCTCCGGTCTGCTGGGCGCAGTCTGGAAATTCGTAGGACCGGAGTGGGTGTTCGTGCTGGGCGCAGCCGTGTGTCTGGTGCATCTGGGTGTTGCCGTGTGGCTGGAGAAAAAAGAATGGACATAAAATGCGTATCTACTTGTACATATGAATCGCCGCTGGGCAATATTTTACTGGCAGCGGATGAAATCGGGTTGACGGGACTGTGGTTCGAGAGGCAGAAATATTTTGCCAATACGTTGCCTGAGGCGCACATTTCACAGGAAACACCGATTCTGACAGAGGCAAAGCAGTGGCTGGATCGGTATTTTTCCGGGGAAGAGCCTGCGTTCACGCCGCCGCTTCATCCGGCAGGTTCGGCATTCCGGCAGGCGGTTTGGCAGATTCTGCTTACGATTCCCTACGGGCAGACGATGACCTACGGGGAGATTGCCGGACAGATGGCCAATCAGCAGAACATGCCTCATATGTCTGCCCAGGCGGTGGGCGGGGCCGTGGGGCACAACCAGGTGTCCATCATCATTCCCTGCCATCGGGTGGTGGGAACAAACGGCAGCCTGACGGGGTATGCGGGAGGCATCCGCAAAAAGGTGGCGCTGCTGGAGCTGGAGCACACCGATATGAGCCGTTTCTTTCTCCCGAAGAGGGGGACGGCGCTCTAGGCAGCATCGGAGCCACTGGAACGGAGCTCGCCCTGGAGGTGGCTGCTGCTGATCGGGATGAAAAAATAAGTAAATGAAATAATACGGATATTGCCTATGGCTGCCTGTTTTATTTTATGATATACTGTCGTATGTTAAATATACAAGATAAAATTTTAACAGGGAGTGATGATAAGTGAACCATGTTTCTGCAGAAAAGCGTGAGGGGCAAGCGGAAGAAACATTGGGAATTGCTGACATTATCGGTGTCCTGGGAAATGAATTCAGCAATATTTATCTGGTTGACTGTGAAAGTCAGAACATAGAGATTTACCGTTACGAGAATGAGAAGGTTGGGGTAAAGGAAGTTTTACACCAGAAGCAGCCATACAAAGCCGCGATCCAGAATTACATTGAGACGAATGTATTTTCAGAGGATAAGAAGAAAATGCAGTCAGTCATGGATTTTGACAATGTATGTGCGCAGCTTCGGCAGGTGCCGCAGTTTACCGTGCATTACCGGGTGAAACGGGAGGGCGCGATTTCGTATTATTATATGAAATGTGCCAGAATCGGCGGGGCGGATGCGTTTCGAAGGATCGTGTTTGCTTTTGCCAATGAGGATGCCGATGTCAGAAGAAATGAACTGGAAGAGATCGTGCAGTCGGGGATGACAGCGGGAAAACGAAAGCTTCTGATTATTGATGACAACGCGCTGAACCGGGAAATGCTGCGAGAGATCCTGCAGGACAGATACGAGATCCTCACTGCGGAAAATGGCAAGGTCGGTTTTGAGATACTGGAACAGAATTGTAAAGAGCTGTCTGTGATTTTGCTGGACATGCAGATGCCGGTGTGCGACGGGCCGCAGTTTCTGAAACGGATCCGGGAGGATATGCTGTTATCCTCGGTTCCGGTCATTGTGATCACCGCCAATGACGATGCGGACGCAGAGCTGACCTGCCTGAATCTGGGGGCGTCTGATTTTATCCGAAAACCGTACAATGCGGATATCGTCAGGGGAAGAATCGGCAATGTGATCAAGCTGAAAGAGTCGGCCCTGACCCTTGCTGCCGTGGAGCACGACGAGCTGACAGGGCTTTATACGGAGCAGGCTTTTATGCACTATGCCAGACTGCTCCTGAAGGCAAAAGCTGATGTCCCGATGCATCTGGTGATCGCAAAGATCCGGGATTTTCAGATGCTAAAGAGTATTTATGGAGCGAAAAAAGCGGACGAGATGCTTTGTTATCTGGCATCCGCCTACAATGATACGGAGAAACACGGAATCGTCGGAAGAAAGGGCATTTCCTCCTTCCTGTGCCTGCTCTGGGGGACAGAGAAGGTAAGCATGTCCAAGATGGAAGATGTTGTCAATGAGATCGCAGAACAATCTCCCATGAAAGAGTGGAAGGTCAAATATGGTGTATATGAAAATATAGACAAACATCTGCCCTTTTTCCGCCATCTGTGATTTTGCGGCGATGGCGCTGGAAACCGTGGAGGATCATTACGACTGCTGCGATGTGGCATATTATACAGAAGAAATGGCACAAAAACGCATGTATATCCAGATGATCGAAAACAGTTTTGACACCGCGCTGGAAAAAGAGGAATTTGTTGTCTACTATCAGCCGAAGGTGGATATTGCCACGGAGCGTATCATCGGGGCAGAGGCACTGGTCCGCTGGAAAAAGGACGGAAAAGCGCTGATCCCGCCGGGAGATTTTATCCCGGTTTATGAAAAGGACGGGCTGATCGTAAGGCTGGATGAGTATATGTTCCGCCAGGTATGCCGCGTGCAGAGAAGAAAAATGGAGGAAGGGGCGGAACTTCTGCCGATCTCCATCAATCTTTCCAGATCCAGTGTGCTGCACGGGGACGTGGCAGAGCGGTATATCGCGATCGTAAAAGAAAACGGCATTCCGTTCTCCTGTGTGCCCATCGAGCTCACAGAGTCGGCGGCCATCTACAATGACAGGATCAAAGAGACCACCGGGAAGCTGGCAGATGCCGGGTTCCAGCTGCACATTGATGATTTTGGCGCCGGGTATTCTTCTCTGATCAGCCTGAACCAGTTCCCGTTCTCTACTTTGAAGATCGACAAGAGTCTGATCGATGATGTGTGCCAGAAGACGGGAAGAACGCTGGTGGAGCAGGTCATCACGCTGGCAAGGCTGCTGGGGATGAAGGTCGTGGCGGAAGGCGTGGAGACCGGAGAGCAGCTGGAGATCCTGAAGTGCCTGAACTGTGACGCGGTACAGGGCTTCTATTATGCGAAACCCATGCCGGAGCAGGAGTTCGTCGCGTATGTGCAGCAGCGGGAGAGGATGATGTAAATGACGCTATCGGATGTTATATGCAAGTGGTATACAGGCGCTGTGATCGGATTTTTCATTGGGAAAAGTCTACATGAGACTTTGGGCAGCCTGGCTGGTTTGGCCATTGGCGCAGGGATCGGCTGGACTTTGCAGAAGAAGAGAAAATGCCGGAATTGATAGAGAAAAAGAAGGCAGGGAGATTTTCGTGGCTGGCGGTGGCCGCCGGGTGCGGCAGCCTGTTTTACTACATGGGATGCCTTCTGGTCAGTGGCCTTGACACCTCCGGGCTGTGGGTGTGGCCGTTGTTTTCCGTGCTCTGCTTTGGAACGGCCATGCTGCTTTCCAAAGTGCCGACCGGTGGCTTCTGGTATCTGGCCGGAAAAAATCGCGGCGGGGCTTACGGCTCTGCTTTTCCTGGCATTTTTTCTGTTTGAGATCGGTGTGGTCTGGGGCATGACGCAGACTGCACCGGATACAACAGTAAGTGCAGCAGAGGTGCCGGATATGGTGCTCCCGTCTGCGGAAGCGGCAGATGAAAAGGCAGTGGACGGACAGACTGGAACCGCGACGAAGGAAAGTCTGGATTATGTTATCATCCTGGGCGGAGGCGTGGTGGGAGAACAGCCAAGCCCGGCGCTGGAGCAGCGTATTCTCACCGCATACGATTATCTGAAAAACCATCCGGAGACGAAGGTCATTGCCACCGGGGGGCTGGGCGGCGGCCGGATCAGTGAGGCAGCATGTATTGCCCGCACGCTGGAAGGACTGGGCATCGCCCGGCAGCGGATCACACTGGAGGAACAGGCCACCACCACGGCAGAGAATTTTCAGTATTCCAGACCGCTGGTGGAGGACGGAGCGACCGTGGGCGTCGTCACCAGCAATTTTCATATTTTCCGTTCCCTGCTGTTGGCGAAAAGTGCCGGATTTACGCAGGTGTGCGGCATCGCAGCGCCCTTTGGCGGATGGATGCTTCCACATTACATGGTGCGGGAATTTATGACGTTTACGGTAGAAATTTTCAGAGGAAATGTGTTATGATGGTATCAGCGCAAAAGAAAAGGAAGCGACGTCGAAGACGGCATTTATCAGAAAGGGGAGTTTTTTATGGGAACACCACATAATGGCGCAGAGAAGGGACAGATCGCGAAAACGGTACTTCTTCCGGGCGATCCGCTGCGGGCAAAATACATTGCAGAGCATTTTCTGACCAATCCGGTACAGTTTAATGCAGTAAGAAATATGTTTGGCTATACAGGAACGTACGAGGGAAAAGAGGTATCCGTCATGGGAACGGGCATGGGCTGCGCTTCCATCGGTATTTACAGCTATGAGCTCATTCATATGTATGGCGTGGAGAATCTGATCCGCATCGGTTCCTGCGGTGCCATGCAGGAGGATATTGAGCTTGGTGAGATCATCATGGCAGCCGGTGCCAGCACAGACACCAACTATGCGCATCAGTATCAGCTGCCTGGCACGTTCTCTGCCATCGCTTCTTATCCGCTTTTAAAGATCGCACAGGAGACAGCAGCCCGTCACGGTTATCCTTATCGGGTGGGCAACATCCTTTCCTCTGATATTTTCTACAATGAAACAGAAGAATGGAAGATCTGGGCGAAGATGGGCATTATGTGTGCAGAGATGGAAAGCTTTGCCCTGTACTGCAATGCAGCCCGGGCCGGTGTGAACGCGCTGGGCATTTTCACCGTATCGGATTCCATGGTGAACCATAAGGAAATGTCGGCAGCGGAGCGGGAGACCGGTTTTGTCAACATGATGACGACGGCACTGGAGACGGCCATCGCGCTGTAGTGCGGCAGCCAGATGAGAGGAAATCAGAGTGCAAAGATCTGAGCTCACACATGCTTGCATGTAAGTGAGCGAAAGAAATTGGGACATGTGATGATATGCGAATGAAGAGGAAGAATTGGTAAGATAGCGACAGGCGTTTTGGGATTTTCGGCATACTATAGCAGTGAGAGAAGGAACCCGGAGGCAAGATGAACCAGGTACATGCACTGCTGCGGTCTGCCTACGCTTACAGCAGAAATATTTTCGGCAAAGGGATCGGGATTGCCGTCCTTGACACTGGTGTCTGGGCAGGGCATCCCGATCTTTCGGCAAATATTGCCGGTTTTGTGGATTTTGTCAATCAGAGAAAAGAGCCCTACGATGACCATGGACACGGCACCCATGTGTCCGGGATCCTTGCCGGAAGCGGGCAGGCGTCCGGAGGGATGTATATGGGCATTGCGCCCCTGTCCCGGCTGACCTGTCTGAAGGTGCTGGATGAACAGGGCGGCGGAAAGACAGAGACGGTGGTGGAGGCCTGTAGATGGCTGCTGGCCCATTATGAGGAATATGGTATTCGGATCGTTAATATCTCTGTGGGCGCGGTGGCAAGAGAGCGCCGCCGGGAGGATGACCTGCTGGTGCGGGCGGCGGAGCAGCTGTGGGACGCCGGCCTTGTGGTGGTGGCCGCGGCGGGCAACAATGGCCCCGGGGAGGGCAGCATCACGGTGCCGGGCGTGAGCCGGAAGATCATCACGGTGGGCAGTCTGGAGCAGAGCCCCTATGGCTATTCCGGCAGGGGGCCCACGGAGGAGTGTATTGTGAAGCCGGAGATCCTGGCGCCGGGAACCAATGTGGTCAGCTGCCGGAATCATAAAGATGGGTATATGCGAAGAAGCGGTACGTCCATGGCAGCCCCGGTGGTCAGCGGCTGCATTGCCCTGTTGCTGGAGGCATTTCCGGATCTTAATAACCGGGCGGTGAAGATGCGGCTGTACGAGCGGGCTTTGCCGATTCCGAACGATATCCGTTCCCGGGGCAGCCAGAGGAGAACCTGGGGCGGCATCCGGGTGGATCGGCTGCTAGAGGATAGATAAACATTATGATGTTGATGCCTGCGGATTGTTCCGTGCCACGCACTCCCACAATCCGGTCTCCGCTCCGCTTCGGTCGGTGCTAAACATGTGCCACCGGCACATAGCACCTCGCTATTCGCATATCGTGGGATTATCATCCCGCTTTTATGCTCATATCGGGGGCGGGTCCCAAGGTCTTTCACCCACTTATGAGCAAGCTCATGTGGGCTTAGACCTTTTGACCCTAGCATCGTATATATTATAGCAGAAAAGAGGAAAATACATGGCAGAAAATACAATGCCCGTGGTGGGCGGCTTTTACCGCCATTTTAAAAATCGTCTGTACCAGGTACTGCATCTGGCGGTGGATGCCAACACCGAAGAACCGCTGGTGGTCTATCAGGCGTTATACGGAGATTTCAAGGTATATGTCCGGCCGCTGAAAGAGTTCATCAGCGAGGTGGATCATGAAAAATACCCGGAGGTGCAGCAGAAGTTCCGGTTTGTGAAGGTGGTACTGCGCCGGGCGGAGACGGATGCTGCTGGACGGACAGAGACGCAGGAAGCGGGAATGCTCTCAGACGCAGGAAAAGCTGGTGAAGATGAGGGGGCCCGGAAAACAGGTGGCCCAATGCACCAGAATACAGGAAAAAGCACAGCACAGGGGAAGATATCCGCAGCAGAAAACGAAGTGCAGGATGCGAAAGCGGATCATGCCGACAGCGGGGACAGCGAGGACATTGGCGCGGTGCATCCCCTTCTGATGAAGTTTCTGGATGCGGAGACGTACGATCAGCGGCTTGGTATCTTTGACGAGATGGAGGGTATTGCCGACATGCACATGCTCAATGCCGTGGCGGCTTCCCTGGATGTGACGCTGGGCGATACGACAATCGAAGAGGCCTTTTCCCTGATCCGGGATAATCTGGCCACACAGAAAAAATATGAATGCAGCCGGTGGAGATGATCCATCAGCTGCATTTTTTGAGTACAGTGCGTTCGTATATTCGCGTGGAATAATTTTATGTTGCTATAAAAATTTAGTATTGACGGATAACGTATAATTGTATACAATTATACACATCTAAGATACAAAGGAGTGGCTGCAGTGGAAAACAGACCTGTGAAGCTTAACAAAAAGACGAATTTACTGGAACTCGAAGAGCATATGTATTATCTGGCAGACGTGCCGACACCGAACGTGTTCCGCAACCTGTTTCCTTATGAGGAAGTCCCGAAGATTGCATTCAATGACCGTATTGTGCCCCACAATATGCCGGAGGAGATATGGATCACGGATACGACCTTCCGCGACGGACAGCAGTCCAGAGCCCCGTATTCCACGGAGCAGATCGTGACTCTTTATGATTACATGCACCGCCTGGGCGGCCCCAATGGCAAGATCCGCCAGTGCGAATTTTTCTTATACAGCAAGAAGGACCGGGATGCGGTTTATAAATGTATGGAGCGGGGATACCAGTTCCCGGAGATCACCAGCTGGATCCGGGCCAGCAAGAAGGATTTCGAACTGGTCCGTGACCTGGGACTGAAGGAGACCGGCGTGCTGGTCAGCTGTTCTGACTACCATATTTTCTATAAGATGAAAATGACGAGAAAACAGGCCATGGAGAGCTACTTAAGCGTCATCCGTGACTGCCTGGAGACGGGTATCATTCCCCGGTGCCATCTGGAGGATATCACCCGTTCGGATATTTACGGCTATGTGATTCCGTTCTGCTGTGAACTGATGAAACTGAGCCGGGAGTATAACATGCCCATCAAGGTACGTGCCTGTGACACCATGGGATACGGCGTCAATTATCCGGGTGCTGTGATCCCCCGTTCTGTCCAGGGCATTATTTACGGCCTGACGACCCATGCCGGTGTGCCTTCCGAGTGGATCGAGTGGCACGGCCACAATGATTTTTACAAGGCGGTTTCCAACTCCACCACCGCATGGCTGTACGGCGCCAGCGGTGTCAACTGTTCCCTGTTCGGCATCGGCGAGCGTACCGGCAATACCCCGCTGGAGGCCATGGTGTTTGAGTATGCCCAGCTGCGCGGCACCCTGGATGGCATGGATACGCGGGTGATCACCGAGATGGCAGAGTATTACGAAAAAGAGATTGGCTACACCCTGCCGCCACGGACGCCGTTTGTGGGCAAGAACTTTAACGTGACCCGGGCGGGCATTCATGCGGATGGTCTTTTGAAAAACGAGGAAATTTATAACATTTTTGATACAGAAAAGTTCCTGAACCGGCCGGTACTGGTGGCTGTGTCCAATACTTCCGGTCTGGCAGGCATTGCCCACTGGATGAACACCTATTATCATCTGAAAGGCGATCGGCAGGTAAGTAAGACGTCTCCGCTGGTGGCAAAAGTAAAAGAATGGGTGGACGCCGAGTATGAGGGCGGCCGTGTGACTGCCATTACCGATGAGGAGCTGGAGGTTGTCATCGATCGGGTCTGTCAGGAACTGGGCGTGACCATCGTGGAAGGAGAACAGACAGAGTGAGTGCGTACACCATGCCGGAGGAGAGCCCGGACAGTTTTACCCTGAGAGGCAGAGTATATCATCGGATCCGGGAGGATATTCTGAACGGCCGGTATGAGCCGGATGAGGAATTGCGGGAGATTGCCATCGGCAAATCCCTGGGTGTTAGCAGAACTCCGGTACGGGAAGCGCTGCGGCAGCTGGAGCTGGAAGATCTGGTGTATATCATCCCCAACAAGGGCGCCTATGTGAAGGGCATTTCCCAGGAAGATATCCAGGATATCTATATGATCCGTTCCCGGCTGGAGGGCTTAAGCGCAAGACTTGCGGCGGAGAAGATCACAGAGGAGCAGCTGGCAGACCTGCAGGAGGTGCTGATGCTGGCGGAGTTCCATGCCGCCCACGGCAATTTTGAAAAAGTATTCGAGATGGACAGCAAGTTTCATGAGCTGATGTATGAGGCTTCCGGCAGCAAACAGCTGCACCATCTGTTATCAGACTATCACCATTATGTCCAGCGGGCCAGAAAGCGTTCCGTGTCCACCAATGTGCGGGCAGGCGCTTCCACCCATGAGCACCGGCGGATTCTGGAGGCCATCGAGGCCCACGACCCGGATCTGGCAGAACAGCTGGCAAAAGAGCACATTATCAACACGATACATAATATCCAGCAAAAAGGCATTAAATAAAACAGGAGGATTTGCTTTTATGGACAAGATTACAATGACCACCCCGCTTGTGGAAATGGACGGAGATGAGATGACCCGTGTCCTGTGGAAAATCATCAAGGACGAGCTGCTGCTGCCTTATATTGATCTGAAAACAGAGTATTATGATCTGGGTCTGGAGCACCGCAATGAGACCGACGATCAGGTGACGGTGGATTCCGCGCTGGCAACGAAAAAATACGGTGTTGCGGTTAAATGTGCCACCATCACCCCCAACGCTGCCCGTATGACAGAATATAATCTGAAGGAAATGTGGAAGAGCCCCAATGGAACGATCCGCGCCATTCTGGACGGCACTGTTTTTCGTGCACCTATCGTGGTGAAAGGCATTGAGCCCACGGTGCGCACCTGGAAGAAGCCCATCACCATTGCCCGTCATGCGTACGGCGATGTGTACAAGGCAACGGAGATGAAGGTGCCGGGCGCCGGAAAGGCGGAGCTGGTATTTACTGCGGCTGACGGGACAGAAATGCGGGAGACCATCCATGAATTTGACGGCCCGGGCATCATCCAGGGTATGCACAATGTGAATGCCTCCATCGAAAGCTTTGCCAGAAGCTGTTTCAATTTTGCACTGGATACGAAGCAGGATCTGTGGTTTGCAACGAAGGATACCATTTCCAAGAAATACGACCACACCTTCAAGGATATTTTCCAGGAGATTTACGATGCGGAGTATGATGAAAAATTCAAGGCAGCCGGTATCGAATATTTTTACACGCTGATCGACGATGCGGTGGCACGGGTGATCCGCTCCGAGGGCGGCTATATCTGGGCCTGCAAAAACTATGACGGCGATGTGATGAGCGACATGGTGGCTACTGCTTTTGGTTCTCTGGCCATGATGACCTCTGTGCTTGTATCTCCGGAAGGGTATTATGAGTATGAGGCGGCCCACGGTACCGTGCAGCGCCATTACTACAAGCACCTGAAAGGGGAGGAGACATCCACCAACTCGGTGGCAACGATCTTTGCCTGGACAGGGGCGCTTCGCAAGCGCGGCGAGCTGGACGGCAATGCGGCGCTAATGGATTTTGCCGATAAGCTGGAAAAAGCAACGATCCAGACCATTGAGGACGGCAAGATGACCAAGGATCTGGCACTGATCACCACGCTTCTTGATGTGAAAGTTTTAAACAGCGCGGATTTTATCAAGGCAATCCGGGCAACCTATGATGCGATGAACTAAAATATTTTGATCAGTAGGAGATCACTGCATGGAAATCTTTTATGGAATTGCCATTCCTTTTCTGGGCACGGCGCTGGGCGCAGCCTGCGTATTTTTCATGAAAAAAGCCTTAAGTGACCGGGTACAGCGGGCCCTGACCGGGTTTGCCGCCGGGGTCATGGTGGCGGCTTCTGTGTGGAGCCTTCTGATCCCGGCCATGGAGCAGTCCGCCGGGATGGGGAAAATGGGCCTTCGTTCCGGCGGCGGTGGGCTTCTGGATCGGCATTCTGTTTTTGCTGCTGCTGGATCACATCATCCCCCATCTGCATCAGAACAGCACCCAGGCCGAGGGGCCGAAAAGCCAGCTGGAGCGGACAACCATGATGGTGCTGGCCGTGACGCTGCACAACATTCCCGAGGGCATGGCCGTGGGTGTGGTATATGCCGGGTATCGGTCCGGCAGCGCCCAGATTACCGCTGCCGGGGCGCTGGCCTTGTCGCTGGGCATCGCCATCCAGAACTTCCCGGAGGGCGCCATCATTTCCATGCCGCTGCGAGCGGAGGGGATGAGCAAGGGACGGGCGTTCCTAGGCGGTGTCCTTTCCGGCATTGTGGAGCCCATCGGCGCGGTGCTGACCATTCTGGCTGCAGGACTTATCGTCCCGGCGCTGCCGTATCTGTTGAGCTTCGCGGCAGGCGCCATGCTGTATGTGGTGGTGGAAGAGCTGATCCCGGAAATGTCCGAGGGCGTGCATTCCGATATCGGAACGGTTTTCTTTGCCGTGGGATTTTCTGTGATGATGGTGCTGGACGTGGCACTGGGATAAGATAATAAGAAAACGACCACACAAGAACAATATGACTCTTGTATGGTCGTTATTTCTTTATTTTTACTGTGCGGCCTGCTCGCTCAATTCCTCCCATTGTTCCATGAGAGAGAGCAGCTGTTCTGCAATTTCTTCCTTTTCTTTGTTGAGCTTGATGCATTCCGCCACGTTGGTGAATACGCTTTCCTGGGTCATGAGCTCGTCAATCTCCGCCTCCCGGCTTTCCAGCCGTTCAATCTCGGTTTCTGTCTTTTTCAGGTCATTCTGGATTTTCCGCAAGCGGGCCTGTTCTTCCTTTTGCTGTTTCCAGTCCAGCTTGGCTTCCGTGTCCGCGGTGGAAACAGCGGCGGTGGCAGCGGTCTGGCTGTCCCCCAGATGAATGCGGGTCAGCTCCTCTTTTTTCTCCAGATAATAGTCATAGTTGCCAATGTAGTTGATCAGCGTCTGGCCGGTGAGTTCCAGAATGCGGGTGGCCGTCTTGTTGATGAAATACCGGTCGTGGGACACGTACAGGACGGTGCCGGTGTAGCTGTTCAACGCCGATTCCAGGATTTCCTTGGAGGTGATGTCCAGATGGTTGGTGGGCTCGTCCAAAATGAGAAAATTGGCTTCGGAGAGCATGAGCTTTGCCAGGGAAACACGACCCCGTTCGCCGCCGCTCAAGTCTTTGATCCGCTTGAACACATCATCCCCGGTGAACAGAAATGCTGCCAGCACGTTGCGGATGCGGGTGTTGTCCATGTTCGGGTAAGCGTCGGAAATTTCCTCGAACAGTGTTTTTTCCATATGTAATACATGGTGCTCCTGGTCGTAGTAGGCGATCTCCACGTTGGAGCCCAGCCGGACGGTACCGGTATCCGGGGAGACAAGGCCGTTTAAAATCTTCAGGATCGTGGTCTTGCCCGTGCCGTTATTGCCGATGATGGCAACCTTTTCTCCCCGCTTGATCTGGAAATCCAGATGAGAAAAAAAGGGTCAGGGGCGGGTAGGATTTGGACAGATTTTCCACGGTGAGCACGTCGTTGCCGCTGATGCGCTCCGGCTCCAGTGTCAGGTGCATCTGGTCGTTGACCTCTGTGGGGCGATCCAGCACTTCGATCTTGTCCAGCATTTTCTCCCGGCTTTCCGCCCGTTTGATGGATTTTTCCCGGTTGAAGGAGCGCAGCTTCTCGATGACCGCCTCCTGATGGCGGATCTCCCGCTGCTGGTTTAAGTAAGCCTTCATCTGGGCGTCCCGGATCATGGCCTTTTTCTGGGCGTAAGCGGTGTAATTGCCCTGGAACATCATGGCGTGTCCGTTTTCAATCTCGATGATCTTTGTCACCACCCGGTCAAGGAAATACCGGTCGTGGGCCACGATGAGAACGGCGCCGTCATAGTTGGTCAGGTACGTTTCCAGCCAGGCGATGGAGTCCATGTCCAGATGGTTGGTGGGCTCGTCCAGGATGAGGATGTCCGGGCGGGATAACAGAAGCTTGCCCAGTGCCACCCGGGTCTTCTGGCCGCCGGATAACTCGGCTGCGGGCCGGTGGAAGTCTGCTTCCTCAAATCCCAGACCTTTCAGCACGCCGGTGACCTCGCTGCGGCAGGCGTAACCGTTCTTCTGTTCATATTCGTGGGACAGCGAGGAATAGCGGTTCATCAGCTGTTCCAGCCGTTCCCCGGAAGCGTCCTTCATCTGCTGCTCGGTGGCGCGGATGGCCGTCTCCAGATCCAGCACGTCCTGCTTCACAGACATGAGCTCGTCGTAAATGCTGTTGGTCTCCAGCACCGCCTGATGCTGGGCCAGATAGCCGATGGTTCTGCCCCGGGAGAGGATGACCTCGCCGCTGTCGGCAGACAGCTCTTTTAAGATGATTTTCAGCAGGGTGGTCTTGCCCGCGCCGTTGATGCCGACGATGGCAGCTTTTTCTTTATCTTCAATATGGAAGGAAACGTCGCATAAAACGTCCTTGCCGGAAAAGGATTTGCATATATTCTGACAGGATAAAATCATAAAAACCTCCGTGGTGCGATAGATGGCACTAGATAACATATGATACCCGCGAATTGTTTCGTGCGTTGCACTTTCACAATTCTGGGCCCCATATTCGCATATCGTGGGATGAGCATCCCACTTTTATGCTCATATTGGGGCGGGGCTCAAGGTCTTTCATTCACCGATGAGCAAGCTCATGTGGATTTAGACCTTTAGACCCTGGTATCATTATTATAACGAAATACAAAGAAAAAACAACAGAATATTTGACATTAAATTAACATTTCGTTATAATAATACCAGCATTGTATAAGGAGGCCGAATCTGTGGAATCAAAAGAAATATCCAAAGCAGTGATTGCACGTTTGCCCAGATATTATCGTTATCTTCAGGATTTACTGGAAGAAGGGACAGAACGAATATCATCCAATGAGCTGAGCAAGCGCATGCAGGTGACCGCATCTCAGATTCGACAGGATTTGAATAATTTCGGCGGTTTTGGGCAGCAGGGATACGGGTATAATGTGCAGTATCTCTTTGAGGAGATCGGTAAGATCCTCGGTCTTGACCGGGAACACAATATCATCATCGTAGGAGCCGGTAATCTGGGACAGGCTCTGGCTAACTATGTGGAGTTTGAAAAGAAGGGTCTGATGATCAAGGGTATTTTTGATGTGAACCCGCGTCTGATCGGCAATACGGTCAGAGGCATCGAGATCCGCATGATCGATGAGGTGGAGGCATTTATCCGGGACAATAAGATTGAGATCGCGGCGCTGACGGTTCCTAAGTCCAAAGCAGAGGATATGGCGAAGCTGCTCGTTACGTATGGTATCAAAGGAATCTGGAATTTTGCCAATATTGATTTACATACGATTGAGAATGTCGTTGTAGAGAATGTTCATCTGTCGGAAAGTCTGATGAAGCTGTCTTATCGTACAAGCATGTTTATCAAAAGTTCAGGATCGGAACAATAAGATCAGGAAGAAGAGACGTATCAGAAGCACCCAGGGCGGGGAAATCTGATACGTCGTTTTATATATAAGATACCAGGGGAAAAAGTCTAAAATCACGATGTGCTTGCACAAAAGTGATTTTAAGACTTTATGCCCCGCCCCACATATGAGCATAAAAGTGCGGCGTAAGCTGCACGATATGCGAATGTGGGCGAAGATTGCGGGAGTGTGAAACACGGAGCAATCTTCTGGTATCTTAGGTGGATGCAGTTTACAAAATCGCGACGTGCACACGGGAGAGGCTATATGGATTCCTATGAATGGGGGGTAATCTTTTATGAAATATATCGTAACCGCAGAGGAAATGAAGCGTGCAGACGCTTACACGATGAACACCATCGGCATCCCGTCCCTGGTGCTCATGGAGCGTGCAGCATTAAAAACGGTAGAGGCATTGCATACAGAGCAATTCTGCCTGGATAAAGTGCTGGTGGTGTGCGGTGTGGGCAACAATGGCGGAGACGGCATGGCGGTGGCCAGACTTCTTTTCCTGGAGGGCGTGGATGTGACGGTCTGCGTGGTGGGTAACCGGGAGAAGGCCAGCGACCAGGCGGCACAGCAGCTGCATATCCTGGAGTTTTATGGCGTGCCCATGACGGACTCTCTGGAGGATCGGGGCTATACGACGGTGGTGGATGCCCTGTTTGGCGTGGGTCTTTCCCGGGACGTTGGCGGTGTTTACGCGGATGCAGTGGCGGCTATCAATGCCATGCAGGCTCGGGTGCTGGCGGTGGATATCGCTTCCGGCGTGCACTCCGATACGGGGCGGATCATGGGCTGCGCCGTGCAGGCGGACGCATCGGTGGCCTTTGCCTTTGCCAAGGCCGGGCAGCTGTTGTATCCGGGCACACAGAATACGGGAAAACTCCTCGTGGCGGACATCGGCATCACGGAGGCTTCTTTTGCGGGAGAGTTGCCGGAAATGCGCCTGACAGAAAATGAAGATATTTGGAAATATCTGAAACGGCGCACTCGCTCTAACAAAGGCACTTATGGCAAGGTGCTGGTCATCGCCGGAAGAAAGGGCGTGTCCGGCGCAGCCTATTTTTCCGCATCAGCGGCTTATCACACCGGCTGCGGCCTGGTGAAGATCTATACAGAGGAGAGTAATCGGCAGATTTTACAGACGCTGGTGCCGGAGGCCATGGTGGAAGAACGGGAGCTTCTTAGCAGCGGCTATCCAAGGCTGTTGGAAAGCCTTTCCTGGGCGGACGCCGTGGTGCTGGGGCCGGGGATCGGCACAGATCTTTCTTCCCGGCAGCTGCTGGAGACGGTGCTGGCCCACTATCAGGGGCCGCTGGTGCTGGATGCGGATGCGCTGACGCTTCTGGCCGGTTTCCCGGAGAACGTCCTTGGCGACCGGGCGGCCAGCTGTGTGCTGACGCCCCATCCTGGAGAAATGGCGAGACTTCTGCATACCACGGTGGGAGAGATCACGGCGGACATTCCCGGGGCAGCGCGAAAAGCAGCCCGGAAGTTTCAGGCAGTGTGCGTCATGAAGGATGCCAGAACGGTAACGGCGGCGCCGGACGGGCAGACGTGGATCAACAACGCAGGAAGCAGTGCCCTGGCCACCGGCGGTAGCGGGGATGTGCTGACGGGCATCATCGCGGCCCTGCTGGCAAAAGGCGCTCCAGCCTTTGACGGGGCAGCGGCGGCGGTGCGCCTCCATGCCCTGACAGGCGAGGCATCTGCAGCGGAGAATGGCGTGCGCGGGACGCTGGCAGGCGATCTTCTGGGGTACATCGGAAGAGAAGAAGCGTTTTATGAAAAAATGAAGGAGCAGAACAAATGAGCAGCAACAGCAGAGTATATGCGAAAATAGATCTGGATGCAGTGGAGTATAATCTGCAGTCCATGCGGGATAATCTGAAAAAAGGGACGAAGATGGTGTGTGTCATCAAGACGGACGGTTACGGACATGGTGCACTGCCCATCGCCCGTCTGGCGGAGCACATGGAGGATATCTGGGGCTTTGCAGTGGCAACAGCGGAGGAAGGCGAGGCGCTGCGAAAGGGCGGCATCACGAAACCCATCCTGATCCTGGGCTATACGTTTCCGGAAAGCTACGGCGATCTGGTGCGGCTGGACATTCGCCCGGCTGTTTTTACAAAAGAAATGGCACAGGCTCTCTCAGACGAAGCACAGAGACAGGGAAAGATTGCACCCGTTCACATTGCGCTGGATACGGGCATGAGCCGTATCGGTTATGAACCCACAGAGGAAAGCGCCGATGAGGTGCAGGAAATCGCTGCGCTGCCGGGCATTGCCATTGAGGGACTGTTCACCCATTTTTCCCGGGCAGACGAGGCGGATAAGACCTTTACCAAGGGACAGTTTGAAAAATATATGGCGTTTGTGGATATGCTGGAAAACCGGGGCATCCATATCCCCATGCGGCACTGCTCCAACAGTGCGGGCATCGTGGACATGCCGGAGCTGAATCTGGATGCGGTGCGGGCCGGGATCACCCTGTACGGTCTGTATCCGTCGGAAGAAGTGAACAAGGCCCAGGTGCCCCTGCGTCCGGTGATGGAGTTAAAGAGCCATATCGCCTACATCAAGACGCTGCCTGCCGGGCGGCTTATCAGCTACGGCGGCACCTATGAGACGAAGAAAGAGCTGCGGGTGGCAACCATTCCCGTGGGCTACGGCGACGGCTATCCGAGACAGCTTTCCAACAAAGGCTGGGTGCTCATTCACGGAAAAAAAGCCCCGATCCTTGGCCGGGTGTGTATGGATCAGTTTATGGTGGATGTGACGGATATTCCCGAAGCCAGACAGCATGACCAGGTGACGCTGGTGGGCCAGGACGGGGATGCCTTCCTGCCGGTGGAGACTCTGTCCGAACTGTCCGGCAGATTCAATTATGAGTTTGTCTGCTGTGTCGGCAAGCGCGTCCCCCGCGTATATTATAGAAAGGGCGTGCCGGTACCGGAGCAGTAATGTGTATACATCCGATAATCCTGGAAATACTATCGTATAAGAACAGAGTTATCGGAGTGTGAAATGCGTGAATATCATCAGAAGAGGCGACATTTATTATGCGGATCTGCGCCCGGTGGTGGGATCCGAGCAGGGCGGTGTGCGGCCGGTGCTGGTTATCCAGAATGACTGCGGCAACCGGCATAGCCCTACCATTATCATTGCGGCCATCACGTCCAAAATGAACAAGGCGAAGCTCCCAACGCACATCGAACTGTCCTCCGGGCGGTATCCGATGATGAAGGATTCGGTGGTTCTTCTGGAGCAGCTTCGCACCATTGACAAAAAGCGGCTCAGGGACAGAGTCTGTCATCTGGAATATGAAATGATGCAGTCGGTGGACGAAGCCCTGCGGGTCAGTCTGGATCTGCATACATAGCCGGAAAACTTGACGAAACCGCCGCAGAATGGTATATTTTCAATAACGAACCTGCGGCGGTATTTTTGAAATTGTGGGATAAAAGGAGCAGAACAGATGGATGAGGGTGGAAGTCATCCCGGATTTTTCCAGAATCTGAAAAGTTTATTCGGAAAAGGCAATTCGGACAAGATGACGGAGGAAGAAATCATTTCCATGGTGAATGAAGGACATGAGAAGGGCCTTCTGGAAGCCAATGAGACAGAACTGATACATAATATTTTCGAATACGGGGACAAGGAAGCCGGGGACATCATGACCCACCGCAAAAATATTGTGGCGGTGGACGGCACCATGAAGCTGAAGGATGCCCTGAACTATATGCTGGATCAGAACTATTCCCGTTTTCCGGTATACGAGGAAAACATTGACAATATCATCGGCTTCCTGCATTTCAAGGATGCGGTGAAAGCCAACCGCGATCCGAAGGAGCAGGAGAAGATGATCCGGGAGTTGCCGAACATTTTGCGGCCGGCCCGGTTTATTCCCGAGACGCGCAACATCAGCGATCTGCTGCGCACCATGCAGAAGCAGAAGCTGCATTTTGTCATCGTGGTGGACGAGTACGGGCAGACGGCCGGTCTGGTCACCATGGAGGATATCATTGAGGAGATCGTGGGAAATATCCAGGATGAGTACGACATGGAGGAAGAGGACATTGTGGAGCTGCCGGATCATTCCTTCATCATCCGCGGGGTGACGCCGCTGGAAGATGTGGAGGAGGCGCTGGGCGTATCCTTCGGCGAGGACGAGATCGAGACGCTGAACGGATTCCTTATTTCCATTCTGGACCGGATCCCGGCGGACGATGAGCACATCGTCATCAACCATTCCGGGTATCGTTTTGCGGTGCAGAGCATCCAGAACAAAGTGATCCAGAAAGTGCATGTGTCCAAACTGCCGGAAAGTACAGAAACAGAATAAATTTCTTGAAAATATGTACAGGCAGTGTTATAATTGATTGCAGTTTTTGCACGTCTGTTGTTGATACACGGCGTGCATCGGAAAAGAACCTTACGAAAAGAAAAAATAGAAAAAGGAGTGTTATTTTATGTCAGGACATTCGAAGTTCGCCAACATAAAGCATAAAAAAGAGAAAAACGACGCAGCCAAGGGGAAGATCTTTACCATCATCGGAAGAGAAATTGCCGTAGCTGTCAAAGAGGGCGGCCCGGATCCGGCCAACAACTACAAGCTGCAGGCAGTCATCGCCAAGGCAAAGGCAGCCAACATGCCCAACGATACCATCGACCGGGGCATTAAGCGTGCAGCAGGCGATTCCGGTTCCGTCAACTATGAGTATGTCACATACGAGGGCTACGGTCCCAGCGGTACAGCCATCATCGTAGACGCACTGACAGACAACAAGAACCGTACTGCAGCCAACGTCCGCAGCGCTTTCACCAAGGGCAAGGGAAATGTCGGCACACAGGGATGTGTATCCTTCATGTTTGACAAGAAGGGACAGATCATCGTGGATAAGGAAGAATGCGACATGGATGCTGACGAACTCATGATGACCGCACTGGATGCAGGTGCTGAGGACTTCAGCGAGGAAGAGGACAGCTTTGAGATCCTTACAGATCCCGATGCATTTGAGGATGTCCGCAAGGCGCTGGAGGAGGCAGGCATCCCCATGGCAAATGCAGAGGTAACCATGATCCCGCAGACCTATGTGGAGCTGACCTCAGAGGAAGATGTCCGCAATATCCAGAGAACCCTGGATCTTCTGGAGGATGACGATGACGTGCAGGCTGTATACCATAACTGGGATGCGCCGGAAGAGGAAGACGAAGAATAATCTCAGATATATGAAAATGCAGAACCTCTCCTGTATATGGAAAATCCATAGCAGGGGAGGTTTTTATGGTTGCGGGGATACCGTTGGGAATGTATAATGAAACTATAACAGGATGATCAAATAATTCGGACGAGAGGAGGTTTTGCGATGCGTTATGAGATCAAAGGGGATACCCTTCCGGTGGTGATCTGCCATCTGGAGGACGGAGAGCAGATGATCACGGAAGGCGGTGCTATGTCCTGGATGTCACCGAACATGCAGATGGCGACCACGACCAACGGCGGACTGGGCAAGGCGTTCGGACGCATGTTTTCCGGGGAAAAAATGTTCCAGAATGTTTATACGGCAAAGGGAAGTGGTATGATCGCTTTTACTTCCTGTTTCCCGGGCTCCATCAGGGCGTTTGAGATCGGGCCGGGCCGGGAGATGGTGTTCCAGAAGCACGCGTTTCTTGCCAGTGAGAGCGGTATTTCACTGTCTGTCTTTTTCCAGAAAAAGCTGGGCGCCGGTCTGTTTGGCGGCGAGGGCTTTATCATGCAGAAGGTGGAAGGAAACGGCATTGTGTTTGCGGAGTTCGACGGCCATGTGGTGGAGTATGAGCTGCAGCCGGGTCAGAAGATCATCGTGGATACGGGCTACATTGCAGCCATGAGCGCCACCTGTTCCATGGATATCCAGGCGGTGCCGGGCATGAAAAATATGCTGTTCGGCGGCGAGGGTATTTTCAACACGGTGGTGACCGGGCCGGGACACATCTGGCTGCAGACCATGCCCATCTCCAACGTGGCGGGCGCCCTGCGGCCCTATATTCCCACGGGGAATTCATGATTACAGTTCACTCGAAAGGAGCGCCTTTTGATGAGCAAAAATGAGCTGCAGAGCAGCGGAGAGTATCGAAGATGCGGTTTTGCGAATGGCGCGCGTGAACTGTAATATTTGAAAATGTTGTTTCCTTGAACAATAAAGGACAGTATGCTATACTGTCCTTTATAAGCATCACGAGAAAACGTATTGGGAGGTACAGCAATGGGATTTAAAGAGGGAATGTGCCCGAAATGCCATGAACTTCTGCAGGTGCCGGAGGACCGGGAGCGGATCCTGTGTATGTTCTGCGGACAGGAGATCGAGACGGCGGAAGCTGTCCGGGCGCTGGCGGAGCACAACCGGATCGTAGCAGAGAGCGTCCCCTGTATGGATATTTACGGAGAGGTGAAGGAAGACTTCCTCTCCATGCTGGAGAAGATAGAAGACCCGATGAAGGGATTTAAGAAACAGACCTACGAGACCACGTTCCAGGACTATTATAACCGGAACCGCTATATTTTTGAGGCGCTGGAGAAGGCCTACTGTGTGGCAGAGGACAAGGAGGCGTTTCTTGCACAGGCGGCGGCTGATTTTGTCGGCAGAGCGCAGGAGGGCATGAGCACCATCACGAAGAAGAGCCAGCGGGCGGATCAGCAGCTGAAAAATAATATGGCCATGGTGGTTTATATCCTGCCGGCCATTGCAGCGTATAAGGGTTCCAGCAGCCAGGCGCTGCCGGAGCAGATGGTGGCCCTGTGGAATGAGACCTTTGAAAACACGAACATCAAGACGTCCACCTTCGAGCTGATCAATGCCGGATTTAAGCGTCGTTTCTGCTATATCACCACGGCAGTATGCGAGTCTCTGGGCAAGCCGGACGACTGCTATGAGTTGAATCTGCTGCGGGATTACCGGGACGGTTATCTGATGGAGCGCCCGGAGGGAGAAGCGCTGGTGCAGGAGTACTATGACATCGCGCCCACCATTGTGAAGCGGATCGGCCGCCGGTCAGATGCCGGTACGATTTATCAGGGCATCTATGACCAGTACCTGAAGCCCTGTATCCGTCTGATCGAAGAAGGGGATCAGGCTGCCTGTCAGCAGGTTTACACTGATATGGTACAGACGCTGAAGGAGACGTATTTCCTGACAGAACGGGTAAAAAGTCACCGGGAACGTCAGGCTTCCTGATGAGGAAGCATTTGCACAACAGAACATGAAATCTTTCGGAACCTGCGGCGGGCGGCGCATGTAGCTGCCTGAAGCGGGTTCCTTTTGCCTGAAAAATCAGAGGAGGACTATGGTCAGAGAATTTTATTTGCATAACGGGCTGCATGTGGTATATGAGCCCATGGAGCAGGTGCGGACGGTGTCGTTCGGCGTCTGGGTACAGGTGGGCTCCGCCTATGAGACGAAGGAAAATAACGGCATTTCCCATGTGATCGAGCATATGCTGTTCAAGGGAACGGATATCCGTACCGCCGGGGACATTGCCGATGAGACGGCAGCGCTGGGCGGCAATCTGAACGCCTATACCGGAAAGGAATACACTGCCTATTATCTGAAAACGCTGGACGATCAGCTGGAGCCGTCCATGGATCTCATCAGCGATATGCTGAAAGCGTCTGCTTTCCGGGAGGAGCAGCTGGCTACGGAAAAACAGGTGGTCATTGACGAGATCAGCATGTACAACGATTCCTGCGAGGATATGGTGCATGAGAAGCTGCAGAAAAAGGTATGGAAAAATCACCCGCTGGGCTATATCATTTCCGGGAAAAAACGGACGGTGCGGGCATTTACCCGGCAGGAGATCATGGATTTCTGGCGGACGTACTATACTGCGGGCCGGATGCTGATCTGCGCGGCAGGCCATATCGATGAGGCTGGTTTTCAGGATCAGCTGGAGCGGTATTTCGGGGATATCCCGTCCGGACGGCAGGGCAATGAACTGACGGTGCCGGTGTACGGCGTGAAACATTTCCGTCGGTTCCGGGAGATCGAACAGGTGCATCTGGATATCGCCATGCCGGGACTGACGGTGGATGCCCCGGAGCGGTACGCCTTTTCCCTGGCCAACAGCATTCTGGGCGGAAGCGTCAGCTCCCGGCTGTTTCAGAAGATCCGGGAGGAAGAGGGCCGGGCCTACAGCATTTATTCCTATGGCAGCAATTTCTGCAAGGCAGGCTTATGGCAGATCTATGCGGCCACCAATGCAGGGCAGCTGGATCTGGCCATGGAGGATACCTTTTCTCTGATCCGGCAGATGAAAAAGGAGGGCGTCACCCCTGCAGAGCTTACCCAGGCAAAGCGGGAGCTGCGGGCGGAGGTGATCCTGGGCAACGAAAGCCCCCAGGCCCGGATGGACAATCTGGCAAAATCGGTGCTTTGCTACGGGCGGGTGATCTCCCCGGAGGAGACGCTGGCAGGCCTTACACGGGTGACCGAGGCGGATATTTCTGCTTTTATGGAGCAGTGGGCCGATGTGGAACAGGCATCGGTGTGCATTATGGGCAATTACGAGGGCTGAGGGACTGATTTTTGCATATTTTTCCGGCGTTTTCCATACCATTTATCAATGGCAGGGAGAGGAAAATGCCCTTTGGAAAAGAAAAAAGGCCTGTATGCCGTGCTGGTGGTGCTGGTGTTCCTGGCGCTGTCCGGAAAAACCATGTATGACAGGGTATCATCCCCGGCGGAGACTTTCCGGGAAGGAAGCGGGGAACCCCGGCAGGAGCTGACACTGTACGCCCGGTCTGCGGTTCTGATGGATGCAGACACCGGGCGTATTCTTTATGATAAGGATGGGGAGACGCCCATGCCTATGGCCAGTACCACGAAGATCATGACGCTGATCACGGCGCTGGAGTTGGCACAGGAAGGGGAGATCGCCGAGGCTTCCGCCTATGCGGCGGGACAGTCCAAGGTGCGGCTGGGCATGCAGGCGGGAGAGCAGTTTTATCTTTCTGATCTCTATTATTCCCTGATGCTGGAATCCCACAACGACACGGCGGTGTGCATTGCGGAGACCATCGGGAGACGGTTACTGAAAGAAGGAGAGCGCGGGCAGGTATCGGATGAGCAGGAATCAAATGCGCCAAAGACCGGGAACCAGGCGCATTCAATAGATAGTAAAACCGCCGTGCACGCCTTTGTGTCCAAAATGAATGAAAAGGCCGCCACGCTGGGCCTGTCCCACACGTATTTCGTCACGCCCAACGGGCTGGACGGGGAGGAAGAACTGGCGGATGGCACGAAGAAGGCCCACAGCACCACAGCGGCGGAGCTGGCGGCGATCCTGCGGTACTGCATCATAGAATCTCCCAAACGGGAGGAATTTCTTGCCATTACCCGGACTGCCTCCTATACGTTTTCGGATGTGGCGGGAAAACGAAGCTTTTCCTGTACGAACCACAATCAGTTTCTGCACATGATGGAAGGCGCCCTTACCGGGAAAACGGGATTTACAGCAAAGGCGGGCTACTGCTATGTGGGAGCGCTGCAGCGGGAGAAGCGGACATTCATCGTGGCGCTTCTGGCCTGCGGCTGGCCTAACAACAAAACGTATAAATGGGCGGATACGAGAACGCTCATGCAGTACGGGCTGGATCATTATACATACCGGGATGTGTACGAGAAAAACTGGCAGCCGGAGCCGGTTGCGGTGACCGGCGGAGCGCCTGCAGATGGCATGTGGGTGCGGCCGCAGACGGTGCCGACAGAGCTTCTGGTGCCGGCGGAGGAACAGACACTGCCGGTGCTGCTCGGGCCGGAGGAATCAGTGAAAGTGGTCTATGAGGGAAAACGGCAGATAGCCGCACCGGTAAAAAAGGGCACAGAGGTGGGAAGACTGCGCTATGTGCTGGGCGATCTGGTGCTGGCAGAATATCCGGTGTACACCGCCAACAGCGTCGAAGTCTGTGACTTTTCCTGGTGTTTTACCCGGGTGCTGGGAAAATATCTGCTCGTTTACAGCCGGGGCGGATCTATGCTATAATGGCTGGAAGAATGAAATGGGAAATGAGAGGTTTATGCCGATATGTCGAACACAAATGAATTACTGAACCGCATCAATAGCAGCTATGCGAAGCTGAGCAAGGGGCAGAAGCGGCTGTCGGCTTACATTACCGATAACTATGACAAAGCGGCCTTCTGGACGGCAGAAAAGCTGGGAGAAGAGGTGGGCGTCAGCGAGTCCACCGTGGTCCGCTTTGCCATCCGGCTGGGCTACAAGGGCTACCCGGAGTTTCAGAAAGCACTGGGAGAGCTGGTGCGCACGAAGCTGAACACCGCCCAGCGGGTGGAGGCGGCCTGCGGGCGGATGCCGGAGAGCCAGGTGCTGTCCAGCGTGCTCCGGGAGGATATGGAGAAGATCCAGACGACACTGGATACCATCGATGAGACGGCCTTTGAGGCGGCGGTGGATACGATCCTGCATGCCAGACGGGTGTATGTTATCGGTATCCGGAGCTGTGAGCCGCTGGCGGCGTTTCTGACCTTCTATTTGAACCTGGTCATCGACGATGTGCGGTGCATCCGCACCAACAGCGCCAGTGAGATTTTTGAACAGATGCTGCGGATCAACCAGGAGGATGTGCTCATCGGCATCAGCTTTCCCCGGTATTCTATGCGGACGCTGAAAGCACTGGAATATGCCAACGACCGGAATGCCAAGGTCATCACCATCACCGACAGCATCCATTCCCCCATGAACCTGTATTCCTCCTGCAATCTCATTGCAGCCAGTGACACGGCGTCCATCGCAGATTCCCTGGTGGCCCCGTTGAGCGTTATCCATGCGCTGATCGCGGCACTGTGCATGAAA